>NZ_JASATR010000004.1:0-307854 GCF_038440395.1 Aeromonas sp. OTU364 | reverse complement strand
AACGCCGGCGATAGAGACCCGGATCCACCTCTTGGTAGCGGTCCGTCAGATATTGATAGAAGGCGAGGCTGGCGGGAGAGCTCGGCGTCTTCAGCTGCTCTGCCACCCGCTCCGGCTTGGCGATGATGAACTTGGGATCCTGCCGCCGGATGTCGGCCAGCACCCGTTCGCGCACGTCATAGGGCGGATTGACGTTGGCGAAGAACAGATAGGCGGAGGCGGGCTGGCGATCTGTCCACAGATAGTATTGCGGCTGTATGCCGTCGACCCAGATCTTGTCGGTCGGCCCTGTCTCGGCCTTGATCCTGTCGACTCGCACCTGGGCCGGCGGATTGAACGGCTTGCCCTTGAGGTTGCCCTCCCAGGCGTTGTTGACCAGCAGCGCCAGCATGGCGAGCGACGCAAGCCAGGGGGTGGCGCTGCGCACATCCCAGGCGCGCCAGAGCGGCACCAGGATGAGCACCGGCAGGGCCCACAGCAGGCTGTTGCCGAGCACTTCGCGCACCCGCGGCAGCGACCACTCCTTGGTGCTCCAGCCGTAACCGAGCTGCTGGGCCAGCAGCCAGCTCGCGGTCAGTACCACCAGGGAGATGCAGAGCAGGCCCAGGGCATCGGACTGCTGCTCGCTGCGATCCAGCAGGCAGGCCAGAGGCAGCAGGCCAAGTTGCAGGTAGAGCACGTCGTAGTGATCGAACACGTGGCCGGAGACGGAGTTGGCGATCAGGGTGAAGAGCACGCCGAACAGGGTGGCGCAGAGGGCGGGCAGATACCACTCCTGGCGGCGCCCCAGCATCAGCACCATGAAGGCAGGCAGCAGCATGACGAGGCCGGTGCGCAGCAAGCCGACGGCCCCCACTTCCGGCGAGAAGCCGTTGCCATAGCTCCCCTCGAAGAAGATGCCGAAGGCGTAGTATTTGAATTCGTCCAGCAAGCCGTGGTGCTGGAAGTAGGCAAACAGCGGGCCGCCGACCAGGGCCAGCCCCAGCAGGCTGGAGCAGAGCAGGCCGAAGGCGCAGCGCCACTGCTCACGCAGACACCAGTGGCAGAACAGCACCAGATACCAGGCTCCCCAGAAGGCGCCATTGTTGGTGCGCATCCAGGCCACGATGGCGAAGGTGAGGGCCGCCACCAGGGCCGGGCCCCAGCGAAACTGCTTGTCCAGCAGCAGGGTGATGAAGGCCCACTGGGCGATGAGGGCCAGGTGGAAGGTCCAGTCCTCGGTCATGTTGCCGTAGTAGTAGCGGGTGCTGTAGAGCGCAAGGATCGCCAGCATGCTGCCGAGGCGGGCCCGCAGGGAGAGCCCCAGCTGGGAAAACGCCTGCCAGCTGGCGAGCAGACCGAGCCAGCAGAGCACCCACTCCAGCAGCCAGATCCCGAAGAAGCCGCCCAGGGAGTAGCCGAGGGCATCGAGGGCGAAGATCATGGGGCCCTTGATGTCGATCATGTCCCGATAGAGCACGCCCCCCTCGCTCCACATCTTGCCCATCACAGCAAACAGGGAGGCATCAAAGCCGGGCGCCATGCCGTGGAACAGCGGGTTGCGCAAGCAAAACAGCAACGCCATCAGGGCGGTGAGCAGGACAACCAGCGGCTTGAGCCCGGGGTTGTAGCGCTGAGGGGTAAAACGGATGGCGTGATTCATGGATGACCTGTTCCTGCGGGAAAGACGTAAAAGCGGGCCTATCTTGCCGAGGCCGGCAGTCCGATGCAATGGGCTGGGGTGATGTGTTTGAAATAATGTATAAAAGTAGCGTTTTCAGTGCCCGCAGTGGGCTAAATGATTAGCGGGACCCGCTGTTGACTGGTGTTGCCGAGGCGGTAGTCCGCTGCAATGGGGCTGGGGACTGTGCTTGAAAAATGTAACAAGCGCCGCTCTCACGAAGAAAAGCGGCGCCTTGACAGGGGAGGGTCCGGCGAGGGGCCTCAGGCCATGGGACTGGCGCCCTGGTATTCCACCAGTGCCGGCAGGGGGGCCAGCTCGGGCAGATGGCGGGCCCAGCGGATAAAGGCATCGGCCAGGGTGATGCCGAGCTCCTGATTGTGCTGGGTCAGGGTGCGGGCCAGGGCCGTGTAGCCCTCCTTGCCGGAGGCGGTGTAGGCGCTGGAGACCCCCCGATAGATGGCATCCATCTCGACGCTCTGCCACTGCCCCGGACTCGCCTCCCATTCGAGGCGGGTGATCCGGCTCCCCTTGGGCCTGTCTGCCTGATAACTGAAGCGCATCCCGGCGGTATAGGGGAAGCTGCCGCTGCCATTGCCGACCACGCCGTTGTTGGTAGCGTTGTCGATGGCCCCCTCCAGCGCTTCTGCCAGCTCATGGCCGTGCACCCGGTAGAGGGTGAGCGGGATGGCAAAGGGCAGCAGGCGCCCGGCGATGTCCGCCTCGCTTAAGGGGCCGGGTTCGAGGGAGCAGCGCACCCCCCCTGCGTTGTGCAGGGCGAAATCCACCTGGCCCACCTGCTCGCGGGCACCGGCCAGCATGGCGCTTGCCACCAGGGGGGCGACCTGACTGCCGGCGGGCAGGGCGGCATCGGGCAGGCGCTGATGGTGCAGTGGCCCGGCGAGGTGGGTCACTATGCGCCGGGTCATGGTCTCGAGCTCGGGCCGGTAGCGCCTGGCCAGATGCTGCTCGATCTCGGGGGCTGGCTCGCAGAAATGGAGACCTGCCGGCGGGGGCGAGGCAAAGGGCCAGGGCTGCCAGGGCAGCCACTCCAGCTGGCCGCGGCTTTGACAAACACGCCCGCGCGCATCAAATTCCAGCTCGCACACCCCGAGGCAGAGGGCGCTGTGGGCCGCATGCAGTATGGCGACCCCCTCGATCATCAAGGGGTAGCTCCCCTCGCTCATCAGTCCGAGCGGGGCCAGATCCCCCAGCTGGCTGTGGGTGTGGCCGCCGACAATCAGGCTGAGTTCGGGGAAGCGGGCCGCCAGCTTCTTGTCCTGCTCCAGCCCAAGGTGACTCAGCAATATGATGTGCTCTATTCCTTCGGCCTTGATCTCGCCGAGGGCGGCGCTGAGGGTATCTTCGATGCCGTGGAAGCGGGTATGGGGATCCGGGCTTGCGATGGCGGCCATCTGCGGCAAGGTGATGCCGAGCAGGGCGAAGGGGACGCCGTCGATGACGCGCCTGTGCCAGGGGCGGCTGGCATCAAACAGCTGTGGCAAGCCGTGCAGCCGCAGCGGGGCATCGGCCGGCTCCTGGCTGCTGTCGAGGTTGGCGGCCAGCACCGGATAGTCGAGCTGGCGCAGAAACTCCACCAGCGGGCCGTTGCCGAGATCGAACTCATGGTTGCCGATCACCATGGCATCCGGTCGCAGCAGGCCGAGCAGGTCGGCGTTGGCCCGCCCCTTGAAGCGGTTGAAATAGAGCGACCCCTGGAAGGTGTCACCCCCGTGCAGCAGCAGGCAGGTCTGGCCCGCGGCGGCGGCCTGCTGGCGCAGGGCGGTCAGCCGGGTCAGGATGCGGCCGTAGCCGCCACATTGGGTGCGCCACTCGGACTCACCCTCTGGGGAGAAGCGCATGGGCGCGCCATCGAAATGGGAGTGGCAGTCACTGAAGTGGGCAAGTTGAACCGTAATACTCAAGGCTCGGTCCTCCTTAGGGAAAAAGAGCACCGAGTCTACTGCAAGGGGTGGGGGGGATGCCAGCCCGGCAGACGCCGGGCTGGAAAAGCGTCAGACGGTACTCAGGCAGGCACCAGGATCTGGGTGGCGAGGATCACCACCAAGAGGCCGACGGCGACCGGCATGGAGGTGCGTTTGACCACCTCGAACGGGGATAGATTGCCCATGCCCGCACAGGCGACCACCACCCCGGAGACCGGCGAGATGGTGCGACCCAGGTTGGAAGCCTGCAGCATGGGGATGACCAGGTAGGCGGGATTGACGCCCAGACTGGTGGCCAGGTGCGGGATCAGCTCCACGAAGGCGTAGAAGGGGGCGTTGCCCGAGCCTGTGGTGAAGGCGGCCAGGGTGGTGATGACCACCAGCACCAGCATGATGATGACGCCGCCGGTGCCAAAGCTCTGGGCCAGATCCAAGAGGTTTGCGATGAAGCCGAGCCCCATCAGCCCCTGGGCGAAGACCCCGGCCCCCACCAAGAGCATGACCACGCCGGCGAAGGCGTCGGCCATGCTGCGCCAGCACACCTGCAGACCGTCCAGCAGCTCGCGGCCGTTGCGCTTGCGCACCAGCTCCAGCAGGGCGGCCAGCACCAGACAGATGACGATGATGGTGACGATGTCGAGCTTGGGGCCCAGCTTACCGTCAAACAGCAGCACGCCGATGATGGGGGTGAACGGCAGTATGGCGTAGAAGCCGGGGGCGTCTGTGATGAGATCGCTCGGGGCAACCGCCTCGTTGTGCTCGCCGGACTTTCTGTCCAGATAGCGCTGCCAGAAGAAGTGGGTCACCGCCATGGCGGCTATGGCCGTCAGGGAGATGGGCAGGGTCAGCTTGAAGGCAAACTCGATGAGCTCCATGTTGGCGGCCTGGGCGGCCATCACCACGTCCCCCGAGGTGGGGGCCAGTATGATGGCGGCCGGGGAGGCGCACACCGCGGCCGCGGCGCCACGGGAGATCCCCATGTTGACCATCAGCGGGAACAGGGTCGCCATCAGCAGCACGCCGAGGCCGGTGGCGGAGCTCACCGCCAGCGACATGGCACAGGCCACCAGGTAGGCGGCCACCAGCAATATGTAGGGGGACTTGATGATGCCAAGGGGCTTGCTGGCCAGCTTCACCAGTATGGTGTTGGCGCCGATGTGGCTCATGTAGCCGGCAAAGCCGCACAGCACCATGATCAGCATGCCGAGGCCGCCCCCCCTGTCGACCAGCAGGAAGCGCACGTACTCGAACACGTCTGTGGCCACGTGGCCGGTGGAGGTGACGCTGGCTGGCAGCACCGCCTTGCCCATCAGTGCGGTGATCGCCAGCAGCAAGAGGCCGCCGCTGAGCAGCACCCCGGTCGCCGAATAGCCCTTGAAGATGTAGCGACCCACGGCCAGGGTGACCAGGGTGCCAATAAGGAGTTCCATCATAAATAGGTTCCTGAGTATGGAGTGACGTCGGGCATCTAACGGGCTGAGCAGAGGGTTGGACTGGCTAGCTCGACATGTGCCAACAAAAACGCCGGGATTATTACCTCATAAGGAGTAATTCGCCATGGGGATGGTGGCTGGCTGTGATCTCCCTTGCAAATCCCCATTCTGAACGGGTGGAAGCCGCCCCTTTGCCGCCCCCGGCTCCGAGAGCAGGTGACAGCGCCCCTGATCGCGGTTAATCTCCCACACTGACTATTAATTCATTGATTATTAATTGAAATTACGCCGGACTCACAAGGAGCAAGGCAGCACGACGATGGGACTCTTCAGCAAGACAGGGGCGGTGGCGGCCCTCATATATGCCGCCTCAATCGGAGCAGCTCCCTCCCATTATGCAGGTATTCGGGTGGCACCCGATATCAAGGTCGATTTCCAGTTCTATCGGGTATCAGGGGCCGATGTGGCCGCCGTGATGCGCCAGATCACCGCCTTGTCGCCTGCCCAGGCGGACGGCCATATCGGCAGGGCCAGCTATCAGCTCTCCTGGCAGTTGCAGACCAGGGCGACCTCGGCGCGCTGCGAGCTGGATCAGGCCCAGGTGACGGCCCGCATCCAGGTCAGGGTGCCGAACTGGATGGACAAGGGCAGGGCGTCCGCGGCGGAGCGGCAGAAGTGGGACAAGCTGGTGGCGGCCATGTTCGACTACGAGAGCCGTCACAAGGACATCTTGCTCGAAAGCGTCAGCCAGCTCGGCATCCGGTTCGCCCAGTTGCCCGTCGCCCGGGATTGCGCCGCCTTGCAGTACCAGGGCTGGCAACAGGGGCAGGCGGTGCTGGAGGCGACCCGGGATCGATTCGCCACCCTGGCGCAGCAGACCGATCGGGGGCGCAAGCTCGGGGTCAGCTGGCCAGAGGGCAGTTGATCGTCATCGCTAATAAAAAACGGGCTTCCCTTGGGGAAGCCCGTTTTGTTTGAGGTCCAGCCAGGGCTGGGATCAGGACGCCGGATCGCGCAGGGGCTTGCCCTTGAGCAGCCTGCGCACCCAGTAGCGGGCCGGATGCAGCGCCTCCAGCAGATCGGCGGCCAGCGGCAGCGGATCCCCGCAGATCTCGCTCGCCACCAGCTCACCGCAGAGCGGCGCCGAGCACAAGCCCCGGGAGCCGAGGGCGCCCAGCACATAGAGGCCGGCGTGCAGGGGCAGCGCGCGCTGCTGATCAGCGGGGGCCTTAGGGTCTTGATCCGCCAGGCTTGCCAATCTGGCGATGGGCCCTGCCACCGGCAGGTGATCCCGGCTGGCGCAGCGAACGCCCACCCGCGCCTCGTTGCCGCTCACGACCACCTCGGCAGGCCAGCTTTGATCCGGCAGGCAGGCTTGCAGCCGCGCCCGGTTCTGAGCCTGCTCCTCGGCACTGAATGCGAGGGTGCTCTGGTTGCGGCCATAGCTGGCCCCGATGCAGTGCGCTCCGTCGTGGGTCGGGGTGAGGTAGCCGTCGTAGCAGAGCACAGTCCTGAGCTGGCTTAACCGCGCCGTGGTCGGCACATGGCTCACCTGACCACGCACCGGGTAGAGCGGCAGCTCCGCGAAGGGGAGCAGGGCGGGCAGCCGGTGACCGGCGGCCACCACCAGGTTGGGGGCCTGCCACTGGCGGCCATCCAGGCTCTCCACCTGCCAGCCCTCCGCCTGCTCGCTGATGGTGCTCACCGGTGTGTGGTACTCAAGGCGCAGCAGACCGCTGGCTTGCGCTTCTTTCAGGGCGGCGCGGGTGAGATCCGCCGGGCAGAGCCAGCCCCCCAAGGGGTAGCTGACGCCACCGTGGCCGCAGGGCAGGCCGACCACCTGCTCAACCTCCGTTGCCGAGAGTGGGTGCATCAGCTCGGGGGGGAAGGGACCCTGACCCATCTTGGCGAGCTTGGCGGCGGACTTGTCGTCGTAGCCGAGCTGGGTGACGCCGCACAGGGAGAAGGCCACGGGATGGCGCGCGGCCAGGGCCAGCAGCCGCTGGCGGGCATAGCCGAAGGCGAGGGAATAGAAGCGCGACAGGGCGTCGTGCTCCCCGTTGAGCAGCGGATAGAGCGCCCCCTGCCGGTTGCCGGAGGCACCGGTGGCGGGCTCGCCCTCTTCACACAGCAGGATCACCTTGCGGCCTCGCTCCACCAGGGAGAGCGCCGTCATGGCCGAGGCGATGCCGCCGCCGATGATCAGCACCTCGCCGTCCCGGCCGGCGGGGCGGGCATACCAGGGGGAGAGGCTCTGCTCGGGCACTTTGCCCTCCCGCCTCCCTGCCAGCATCTCCCGCTTGCTGCCGTGCCCCTTCACCTTCTTCATGGCAAAGCCGGCGTCAATCAGACCGCGGCGCACGAAACCGGCGCAGGTAAAGGTCGAGAGGGTCGCGCTGGGGCGGGCGAGGCGAGCGAGGCCATCGAACAGCGCTTGTGTCCACATCTCGGGATTCTTGGCAGGCGAGAAGCCATCCAGATACCAGGCATCCACCAGACCCTGGGGGCCGTGAGGCACCTGGGGCAGCATCTCCTTGATGTCGCCAAGCCAGAGATCGAGGCGGATGCGGCCGCCGGCAAAAATGAGGCGGTGGCAGCCGGAGACCGGCAGCGGCCACTGGTCGATGAGAGGCTGGCTAAGGTGCGCGAGCTCGGGCCAGGCCGCCAGGGCCTTGCAGAGATCGGCCTGGGCCAGGGGGTATTTCTCGAAGCTGATGAAGTGCAGGTGCGAGCCGTTGCCGGATTGGGGGGCCTGTTCCAGGAAGGCGGCCATTGTCGCCAGAAAGTTAAGACCTGTGCCGAAACCTGTTTCGCCAATCACGAAACTGTCACTATCGTGGTGCGAAAATCGTGCCGGTAGGTGATTTTGCAATAAAAAGACGTAGCGGGTTTCACTTAGACCGTTATCATTGGAAAAGTACACATCCCCGAACTCACTGGAGACTGGAGTTCCCGCTTCATTCCAGTCCAATCGGGCATGATGTAAGGATGTTTGACTCACGTTTTCCTCTGCTCGCGTCATAAATTCGCGGGCATTCTACGTGAAAGCAGACCAGTTTGGCAGCCGAAAGCGGGTAGACTCGGTGCCAGTTTTTCCAGACGAGATGAATTAATGAGAAGAGCAGTGATCACCGGTATCGGCGTCATCTCCAGTATCGGCAACAACAAGGAAGAGGTGCTGGCCTCCCTGAAAGCAGGCAAATCCGGCATCACCTATTCCGAGCAGTTTGAACAGTACAACCTGCGCAGCCGTGTCTGGGGTAACATCAAACTCGATCCGTCTGAACTGATCGACCGTAAAGTCATGCGTTTCATGGGTGACGCCGCGGCCTATGCCTATCTGTCCATGGAGCAGGCCATCGCTGACGCGGGTCTGCCAGAGGATCAGGTCTCCAACGAGCGAACCGGCATAGTGGTCGGCTCCGGCGGCGCCTCCGGCAAGAACACCTCCGAGTCTGCGGACATCGCCCGTGAGAAAGGGGTCAAACGTGTGGGCCCCTACATGGTGCCGCGCACCATGTCCTCCACCACCTCTGCCTGCCTGGCCACCCCGTTCAAGATCAAGGGTGTCAACTACACCATCAGCTCCGCCTGTGCCACCTCTGCCCACTGCATCGGTCACGCACTTGAGCTGATCCAGCTTGGCAAGCAGGACATCGTCTTCGCCGGCGGCGGCGAGGAGCTGGACTGGTCTTCCACCATCCAGTTCGATGCCATGGGTGCCCTCTCCACCAAGTACAACGACACCCCGGAAAAGGCGTCCCGTACCTATGATGCGGACCGCGACGGTTTCGTCATCTCCGGTGGCGGCGGCATTCTGGTGGTCGAGGAGCTGGAACATGCCCTGGCCCGCGGTGCCCACATCTACGCCGAAATCACCGGTTACGGTGCCACCTCCGACGGCTACGACATGGTCGCCCCGAGCGGTGAAGGCGCGGTGCGTTGCATGAAGATGGCGATGCAGGGTGTCGGCTCTGTGGATTACATCAACACCCACGGCACTTCCACCCCGGTCGGTGATACCAAGGAGCTGGAAGCCATCCAGACCCTGTTTGGCAGCAATGCGCCCAAGCTCTCCGCCACCAAGGCCATGACCGGTCATGCCCTGGGCGCCGCCGGCGTGCACGAGGCCGTCTACTCCCTGCTGATGATGGAACACGGCTTCATTGCCCCCAGCATCAACATCGAGAACCTGGACGAGAAGGCCGTGGGTCTGCCCATAGTGCGCGAGTACGAAGCCGCCGATCTCAATACCGTCATGTCCAACAGCTTCGGCTTTGGCGGTACCAACGCTTCTCTGGTGTTCAGCAAGTTCAAGGCTTGATGGGCCGATGAAGTGAAAAAAGGCGCCGCAAGGCGCCTTTTTTATTGGGCTTGAACTGGGCCTCAGGCCGGTTCGGTCAAAGGCAGCCGCATATAGACGGCGCCCTCGCCGTACTCCTCCAGCGACTTGGGGGTCCTGGCTGGCACGAAGCCCTGCTTGCGCCAGAAGGCCGGGGCATCCTGCACCGCCACCAGCCCGGCATGCTGGTAACCCTCATCGCTGGCAAAGGCGAGGGCGGTGGCGAGCAGCCGCTGGCCCACCCCCAGACCGCGCGCCTCGCCACTGACCGCGAGATCGTGCAGGTAGAACTCCTCGTGGTCGGTGAGGGACTGCAAGGGCTGCGAGAGCGGAGGAGGGCAGTGGGCGCGCCAGGGATGACAGAGCAGGTAACCGAGCACCCGGCCCTGACGCTCGGCGACCCAGCAGCAGGCGGGGGCGAGCTCTGCCTTGTTGCTCATCACCTCGAGGGGCTCGGGCTCCAGCTGGTGGTAGCACTCGCTCTGAATGGCCATGATGGCGGGCCAGTCGAGGGCCCGTATGGTTCTGATCTTGATCATCGTACTGGAGGGCACGTGCCCCTGGTCAACCCTTGAAAGAAGGGGCTCAGCATAACCCAGGGGGCGTGCAAATTGAACCGCAGCCCTCGTGGTTCAGCGAACGGCCTCTTTGCTCACCACCTTGATCAGCTGATAGCGCACCGAGGAGGCGTCTGCCGGCACGTCGGTGAGCTGTTCGGTACGCACTTCCAGTTGATAGCGGAAACCAGGCTCGAAGGTGAAGCCCTCGATCTGCTGGTAGAAGAGGGTCCAGCTCTCGCCCGGCTGGCTGCGCACCTGCATGCACTTCATGGGGGCGACACCGACGCAGTCGGCCAGCTTGTCCTGGACATAGAGGGTCTGGGTGGTCGGGGTGCTCTGGCAGGCGCTGAGCAACAGGGCGGAGCAGAGGAGCAGGGGCGCTTTCATGATGGGTGTCCTTGGCGTAAAAGGGCGCGATTAAACCCTCAAATGAAAAGGCGGTCAATGACCGCCTTTGTAACAAACCATGACAACTTGCCGGATCAGCGCTGATCGAGGGGAGTGAAATCCCGTTGGGCCAGGCCGGTATAGAGCTGACGCGGACGGCCGATCTTCTGGTCCGGATCCGAGTGCATTTCGTTCCAGTGGGCAATCCAGCCGATGGTGCGGGAGATGGCGAAGATCACGGTGAACATGGACATGGGGATGCCGATGGCCTTCATGATGATGCCGGAGTAGAAGTCCACGTTCGGGTAGAGCTTCTTCTCGATGAAGTAGGGGTCGGAGAGCGCGATGCGCTCCAGCTCCATGGCCACGTCCAGCAGCGGATCCTTGATCTGCAGCTCGGTCAGTACCTCGTGACAGGTTTCGCGCATCACGGTGGCACGGGGGTCGTGGTTCTTGTAGACCCGGTGACCGAAGCCCATCAGACGGAAGGGGTCGTTCTTGTCCTTGGCCTTGGCAATGTACTCGGGGATGCGATCCACGGAGCCAATCTCTTCGAGCATCTTGAGGCAGGCTTCGTTGGCACCGCCGTGGGCCGGACCCCACAGGGAGGCGATCCCCGCAGCGATACAGGCAAACGGGTTGGCACCGGAGGAGCCGGCCAGACGCACGGTGGAGGTGGAGGCGTTCTGCTCGTGGTCCGCATGCAGGGTGAAGATGCGATCCATGGCGCGCTCGACGATGGGGTTGACCTTGTACTCTTCGGTCGGCACGCCAAACATCATGTGCAGGAAGTTGCCGGCATAGGAGAGGGCATTGCGCGGCTGCATGAAGGGCTGGCCGATGGAGTACTTGTAACACATGGCGGCCAGGGTCGGCATCTTGGAGAGCAGACGGAAGGCGCAGATCTCGCGATGCTCTTCGTTATTGATGTCGAGGGCATCGTGATAGAAGGCGGACAGGGCGCTGACCACACCGCACATGATCGCCATGGGGTGGGAGTCACGGCGGAAGCCGCGGAAGAAGAAGGCGATCTGCTCGTGCACCATGGTGTGGCGGGTGACCAGGCGTTCAAATTCCGCGTATTGCGTCTTGGTGGGCGCCTCGCCGTACAGCAGTATGTAGCAGACTTCCAGGTAACTGGCCTGGGTGGCCAACTGGGCGATGGGATAACCACGGTGCAGCAAGACACCCTGATCTCCGTCGATATAGGTAATGGATGATTTGCAAGCACCGGTGGCCATAAAGCCGGGGTCGAAGGTGAAGTACCCTTGCGAGCCCAGTTTTCTGACATCGATTACATCGGGTCCAACAGTACCGGACAGGATCGGTAGTTCTACCGGCTCTTTTCCGGGCAGATGTAGGGTGGCTATCTTATCAGCCATAGCACGTCTCCTTTGCTCTTTTATAATTTGGTTCCAGTCCTACTTTATTACGACTTTCATGACGCTGGCAAAGGTTCTTACCCGTACCACGGCGGCTGGAGCGCCTTATTTGAACCAGAGAACCACTCTCTTGTCAATTTTCCTGAATGATCATTAATGACTTGTTAAAGCGGTTGTGAGATCTGGTTTACGGTTTTGGGTTTTCTATGTAGCTAATTGATTGTCATTGGTTAAGGCCGCCGATATACTGCGCCTCGTGGGTGATGGCCGTCGGTGTTTGAAACGCTTTCGCAAAGCCAGATGTGATATCTAAAATGTTGTTTTTGGCTTTTCCGAGTTGTTTTGGTAACAAAAACCTAACAAATGCCACTCCTCGCCCTCAAAGCGTGTGAAAACAATAACTAACGTGCTCAATGGAGCTGAGTGGGCAAAGCCGTGAAAAATAAACAGAGACCTGTAAACCTCGACCTGCAAACGATCAGCTTTCCTGTCACCGCCATCGCTTCCATCTTGCACCGTGTCTCAGGGGTCATCACCTTTGTGGCGCTGGCCATCTTGCTGTGGATGCTTGGAACTTCACTCTCCTCTCCCGAAGGATTTGAAACCGTCGTTGCCATCATGGACAACTTCCTGGTCAAGTTCGTGTTGTGGGGGATCCTGACTGCGCTGGCATACCACATAGTGGGCGGCCTGCGTCACCTGGTCATGGACATGGGGCATTGGGAAGAGCTGGATTCCGCGAATCAGAGTGCCCGGGTGGGCTTCGTGATTACCGGGATTCTGGCGGTATTGGCGGGGGTACTGGTATGGTAACCAATTCTGCAACTTTCGGGCGCAGCGGTGTTCATGATTACATCCTGATCCGCGCCACCGCCCTCATCATGACGGCTTACGTCCTCTATCTGGTGGGCTTTGTCGCCTTCAACGACATTACCTACGAGGTGTGGACCGGCTTCTTCGCCACCACCTTCACCAAGGTCTTCACCCTGCTGACGCTGCTGTGCGTCCTGATCCACGCCTGGATCGGTCTGTGGCAGGTGCTGACCGACTATATCAAGCCGGTCGGGCTGCGCGGTGCGCTGCAGTTTGCGCTGGTGGTGGTGCTGTTCGTCTATCTGATGACGGGTTTCGTCGTGCTGTGGGGTGTGTAAGGTGACTATTCCAACTCGTGAATTTGATGCGGTCGTGATCGGTGCCGGTGGTGCCGGCATGCGCGCCGCGCTGCAGATTGCCCAGTCCGGCAAGAGCTGCGCACTGCTTTCCAAGGTTTTCCCGACTCGTTCCCACACGGTTTCCGCCCAGGGCGGGATCACGGTTGCCCTGGGCAATGCCCATGACGACAACTGGCAGTGGCACATGTATGACACCGTCAAGGGCTCCGATTACATCGGTGACCAGGAAGCGATTGAATACATGTGCAAGACCGGCCCCGAGGCCATCTATGAGCTGGAGAACATGGGCTTGCCCTTCTCCCGCTTCGACAACGGCTCTGTCTATCAGCGCCCCTTCGGCGGTCAGTCCAAGAATTTTGGCGGCGAGCAGGCGGCCCGTACCGCGGCGGCTGCCGACCGGACCGGTCACGCCCTGCTGCATACCCTGTATCAGCAGAACGTCAAGAACAAGACCACCGTCTTCTCCGAGTGGTATGCCCTGGATCTGGTGAAGAACCAGGATGGCCACATCGTCGGCTGCACCGCCATCGACATGGAGAGCGGCGAGGTCGTCTACTTCAAGGCCAAGGCCACGGTGCTTGCCACCGGCGGCGCCGGTCGTATCTACCAGTCCACCACCAACGCCCACATCAACACCGGTGACGGCGTCGGCATGGCGTTGCGTGCCGGGGTCGGCGTGCAGGACATGGAGTTCTGGCAGTTCCACCCCACCGGCATCGCCGGGGCAGGGGTACTGGTGACCGAGGGTTGCCGTGGTGAAGGCGGCTATCTGCTCAACAAAGATGGTGAGCGCTTCATGGAGCGTTATGCGCCCAACGCCAAGGATCTCGCCGGTCGCGACGTGGTGGCCCGCTCCATCATGATCGAGATCCGCGAAGGCCGTGGCTGCGACGGTCCCTGGGGCCCGCACATCAAGCTCAAGCTGGATCACCTCGGCAAAGAGGTGCTGGAATCTCGTCTGCCGGGCATCTGCGAGCTCTCTCGCACCTTCGCCCACGTGGATCCGGTCAAGGAACCCATTCCCATCATCCCGACCTGCCACTACATGATGGGCGGCGTGCCGACCAGCGTGAACGGCCAGTGTCTGACCCAGGATAAAGACGGCAACGACGTCCCCGTGGTCGGCCTGTTCGCGGTGGGGGAGATAGCCTGCGTCTCCGTACACGGTGCCAACCGTCTCGGCGGCAACTCCCTGCTGGATCTGGTGGTGTTCGGTCGTGCCGCCGGCATGCACCTGGTGGAGACCCTGGGCGAGATGGATCATGGCCGCGAGGCCTCCGAGTCCGACATCGCCGCGGCGCTGGCCCGCTTCAATCGCTGGGAGAACAACCGCGATGGCGAGGATCCCGCCGAGATCCGCCGTGACCTGCAGCGCTGCATGCAGAACAACTTCTCCGTGTTCCGCGAAGGGGATGCCATGGCAGAAGGGCTGGCCGAGCTGAAACTCATCCGCGAGCGTCTCAAGAACGCCCGTCTGGACGACACCTCCAAGGAGTTCAATACCCAGCGCATCGAGTGCCTGGAGCTGGACAACCTGATGGAGACCGCCTATGCCACCGCGGTGGCGGCGAACTTCCGTACCGAGAGCCGTGGCGCCCACAGCCGCTTCGACTTCCCGGAGCGTGACGATGAGAGCTGGCTGTGCCACAGCCTCTATCATCCGGACACCGAGTCCATGACCCGTCGCGCTGTCAACATGTCACCCAAGACCCGTGAGGCGTTCCCGCCCAAGGTCCGGACTTACTGATTGCGGAGCCAAGCACAATGAACGTCACATTCTCTGTCTACAGATACAATCCGGACGTTGATAACGTCCCGTATATGAAGGATTATCGTCTTGATATTCCTGAAGGTTCCGACATGATGGTGCTCGACGCACTGATCCAGCTCAAGGAGTTGGATCCCACGCTCGCCTTCCGCCGCTCCTGCCGCGAAGGGGTCTGTGGATCGGACGGTCTCAACATGAATGGCAAGAACGGTCTTGCCTGCATCACCCCGCTCTCCGATCTCTTGAAGAAGGGCAACAAGGTCGTCATCCGACCCCTGCCTGGTCTGCCAGTGATCCGCGATCTGGTGATCGACATGACCCAGTTCTACACCCAGTGGGAGAAGGTCAAGCCCTTCCTCATCAACGATGAAAAACTGCCGCCCGTGCGTGAGCACCTGCAATCCCCCGAAGAGCGCGCCAAGCTGGATGGCCTGTACGAGTGTATTCTCTGTGCCTGCTGCTCCACCTCTTGCCCCTCCTTCTGGTGGAACCCGGACAAGTTCATCGGCCCGGCCGGGCTGCTCGCCGCCTACCGCTGGCTGGCGGACAGCCGCGACACCGCGGCTGCCGAACGACTGGGCAACCTGGATGACGCCTTCAGCGTGTTCCGCTGCCACGGCATCATGAACTGCGTGAACGTCTGTCCCAAGGGCTTGAACCCGACCAAGGCCATCGGTCAGATCAAGTCGATGTTGCTCAACCGGGCTGTTTGATACCAGGGCCTGAGGCGCCTTGCGCCGGGCCCGACCTCTGGATAGCCATCCCGTCCCGGGATGGCTATGACCCTACAAGCTGCGCTGCAGTGAACAAGATGTACAAGGGATAGAAATGCATAACGGCGTGATGAAGGCCTGGTTGGAGTCATCTCACCTGGCTGGTGCGAATGCAAGCTACATTGAGGATTTGTACGAATCCTTCCTGGAAAACCCCGACTCCGTGGCCGAAGAGTGGCGCAGCCTGTTTAGCGAGCTGCCCCAGGTCAATGGCCATGCAGTCGAACAACCCCACTCCCAGGTTCGCGACTATTTCCGCCGCCTGGCCAAGGATCCCTCCCGTTACAGCGCCCCGGTCTCCGATCCCCAGGTGGATGCCAAGCAGGTGCGCGTACTGCAGCTGATCAACGCCTTCCGTTTCCGTGGTCACCAGAATGCCAATCTGGATCCGCTGGGCCTGTGGCAGCGTGAAACCGTTGCCGAACTCGACCCGGCCTTTCACAACCTGCAGGGCGCAGACATGGAGGCCACCTTCAACGTGGGCTCCTACGCCATCGGTCGCGAGACCATGGTGCTCTCCGATCTCTACGCCTCGCTGAAGAAGACCTACTGCAGCAGCATAGGTGCAGACTACATGCACATCACCTCCACCGAGGAGAAGCGCTGGCTGCAAGACCGTCTTGAATCCATCGAAGGGAAGGGGACCTATACCCTCGAAGAGAAGACCCGCTTCCTCGAGAGCCTGACCGCCGCCGAAGGGCTGGAAAAATACCTGGGGGCCAAGTTCCCGGGGGCCAAGCGTTTCTCCCTGGAAGGGGGCGATGCCATGGTGCCCATGCTCAAAGAGCTTATCCGCCGCGCCGGTGAGCAGGGCTGCAAGGAGGCCGTCATCGGCATGGCCCACCGCGGTCGCCTGAACGTGCTGATCAACGTGCTGGGCAAGCGCGCCCAGGACCTGTTCGACGAGTTCGCCGGCAAGCACGGGGAATCCTGGGGCACAGGGGATGTGAAGTACCACATGGGCTTCTCCTCCGACTTCGCCACCCCGGGCGGCAACGTCCACCTGGCGCTCGCCTTCAACCCGTCCCACCTCGAAATCGTCAACCCCGTGGTCATCGGCTCCGTGCGTGCCCGCATGGACCGCCGCGGTGACAAGGATGGCTCAAGCGTCCTGCCCATCACCATCCACGGTGACTCCGCCATCGCGGGGCAGGGGGTGGTGGCCGAGACCTTCAACATGTCCCTGACCCGTGCCTACGGCGTCGGCGGCACTGTGCGCATCGTCATCAACAACCAGGTCGGTTTCACCACCTCCTATCAACGTGACCTGCGCTCCACCGAATACTGTACCGACATCGCCAAGGCGGTGCAGGCACCTGTGCTGCACGTCAACGGGGATGACCCGGAAGCCGTGGTGCTGGTGACCCAGATTGCGCTGGATTATCGCAACACCTTCAAGCGCGACGTGGTGATCGAGCTGGTCTGCTACCGTCGTCACGGTCACAACGAGGCGGACGAGCCGAGCGCGACCCAGCCCCTGATGTACCAGAAGATCAAGCAGCACCCGACGCCGCGCAAGATCTACGCCGATCAGCTGATTGGCGAAGGCACCATCACTCCCGAGCTGGCCACTACCCTGGTCAACGACTACCGCGATACCCTGGATCGGGGCGAGCGGGTGAGCAAGGAGTGGCGTCCCATGGAGCTGCACTCCGTGGACTGGACCCCTTATCTGGGTCACGACTGGGCCATGAGCTACGACAGCACAGTGCCCATGGATCACCTCAAGTCCCTCGGCGAGCGCATCAGCCAGTACCCGGCCACCCATGTGCTGCAACGCCAGGTCGAGAAGATCTACGAAGACCGCCGCCTGATGGCCGCCGGCGAGAAGCTGGTGGACTGGGGCTTTGCCGAGACCCTGGCCTACGCCACCCTGGTAGACAAGGGCGCGCGCATCCGCTTCACCGGGGAAGACTCCGGCCGTGGCACCTTCTTCCACCGCCACGCCGTGCTGCACAACCAGAGCGATGCGAGCACCTACACCCCGCTGTGCAACCTGCACGACGAGCAGGGTCCGTTCGAGATCTACGACTCGGTGCTGACCGAAAACGCGGTACTGGCGTTCGAATATGGCTACGCCAGCGCCGAGCCGGCTGGTCTCACCATCTGGGAAGCCCAGTTCGGCGACTTCGCCAACTGCGCCCAGGTGGTGGTGGATCAGTTCCTCTCCTCCGGCGAGCAGAAGTGGGGCCGGATGTGCGGTCTGACCATGCTGCTGCCCCACGGCTATGAGGGCCAGGGCCCGGAGCACTCCTCCGCCCGTCTGGAGCGCTATCTGCAGATGTGTGCCCAGCACAACATGCAGGTGTGCGTGCCCTCCACCCCGGCCCAGGTGTTCCACATGCTGCGCCGTCAGGTGGTGCGCCCGATGCGCCGTCCGCTCATCGTGATGACGCCCAAGTCCTTGCTGCGCCACCCGCTGGCGGTGAGCAAGCTCGACGAGTTGGCGGAAGGTACCTTCCAGAACGCCATCGGCGAGATCGACGCGCTGGATCCGAAAGCGGTCAAGCGGGTGGTCTTCTGCTCCGGCAAGGTCTACTACGACCTGCTCGATGCCCGTCGCAAGGCCGAGCAGCAGGATGTAGCCCTGGTGCGGATCGAGCAGCTCTACCCCTTCCCGGAAGAGGAAGTGCGCGCCATCCTGGCCGATTATGCCCACGTCACCGACTTCGTCTGGTGTCAGGAAGAGCCGCAGAACCAGGGCGCCTGGTACAGCACCCGTCATCACTATGACAGCGTGCTGCCAAGCCATGCCCGTCTGCGTTACGCCGGTCGCCCGGCCTCGGCCTCACCGGCCGTGGGTTACATGTCTGTCCACGCCAAGCAGCAGAAAGCCCTGGTGGAAGACGCGCTGACCCTGGAATAAACGAGTTGCGAAGGGGAGGGGGCTCTGTGCAGCCGACCCTCTCCGTCTCTGGAACAAGCCTGCTGGCCAAGAAGTAACAAGGAACTGATTACATGACTATCGAGATCAAGGTACCGGACCTGCCGGAATCAGTGGCGGACGCCACCATCGCCACCTGGCACAAGAAACCGGGCGACCTGGTTGCCCGTGACGAAGTACTGGTTGACATCGAAACCGATAAAGTCGTGCTGGAAGTCCCCGCGCCGGAAGCCGGCGTACTGGGTGACATCCTGCAACTGGAAGGCGCGACCGTGCTCTCCCGCCAGCTGATCGCCATCCTCAAGGCGGCCCCGGTGGCCGGTGAAGAGACCAAGGAGAAGCCGGTGGAAGCGGCGGCCGATGACGCCGCCGACGGCCTGAGCCCCTCCGTGCGCCGCCTGGTGGCCGAGCACGACATCGACGTGGCCAAGCTGACCGGCACCGGCAAGGGCGGTCGCGTCACCAAGGAAGACGTGGATGCCTTCATCAAGAACCTGGGCAAGCCGGCAGCCCCTGCCGCCGTCGCCGCCGCACCGGTTGCGCCCATAGCCCCCCTGGCCGGTCGCACCGAGAAGCGGGTGCCCATGACCCGTCTGCGCAAGCGCATCGCCGAGCGTCTGCTGGAGGCCAAGAACACCACCGCCATGCTGACCACCTTCAACGAGATCAACATGGCGCCCATCATGAAGCTGCGCAAGCAGTACGGCGAGATCTTCGAGAAGAAGCACGGCATCAAGCTCGGCTTCATGTCCTTCTACGTGAAGGCCGTGGTCGAATCCTTGAAGCGCTACCCGGAAGTGAACGCGGCGCTGGATGGCGATGACGTGGTATACCACAACTACTTCGACGTCAGCATTGCCGTCTCCACCCCGCGCGGTCTGGTGACGCCTGTGCTGCGCGACTGCGACAACATGAGCCTGGCCGACATCGAGAAGGCCATCAAGGATCTGGCGGGCAAGGGCCGTGACGGCAAGCTGACCGTGGACGAACTGACCGGCGGCAACTTCACCATCACCAACGGCGGCGTGTTCGGCTCCCTGATGTCCACCCCCATCATCAACCCGCCCCAGAGCGCCATTCTGGGCATGCACAAGATCCAGGACCGCCCCATGGCCGTCGACGGCAAGGTCGAGATCCTGCCGATGATGTACCTGGCGCTCTCCTACGATCACCGCATCATCGACGGCCGCGAGTCCGTGGGCTTCCTGGTCTCCATCAAGGAGCTGCTGGAAGACCCGACCCGTCTGCTGCTGGATGTCTGAGCAAGAGTGACTGAAAGATAACGAGGGGCCGCCCAGGCCCCCATTCACAGGGGATTGAGAAACACGAGCCCCGGACGGAAATACCTACAACACGGATAGAGCATCTATGAATCTGCATGAATATCAGGCAAAACAGCTGTTTGCCGAGTATGGCCTGCCGGTCTCCGAAGGTTATGCCTGCGCTACCCCGCAGGAAGCGGCCGAAGCGGCCGACAAGATTGGCGGCAATACCTGGGTCGTCAAGTGCCAGGTCCACGCCGGTGGCCGTGGCAAGGCGGGCGGCGTCAAGCTGGCCAAGAGCAAGGACGAGATCCGCGCCTTCGCCCAGAACTGGCTCGGCAAGAACCTGGTCACCTATCAGACTGACGCCAATGGTCAGCCGGTCACCAAGATCCTGGTAGAGTCCTGCACCGACATCGCCAAGGAGCTCTATCTGGGCGCCGTGGTCGACCGTGGCAGCCGCCGCGTGGTCTTCATGGCCTCCACCGAAGGTGGTGTGGACATCGAGAAGATCGCCCACGAAACCCCGGAACTCATTCACAAGGCGGCCATCGATCCCCTGGTGGGCCCGCAGGCTTATCAGGCCCGCGAGCTGGCCTTCAAGCTGGGTCTGGTCGGCGATCAGATCAAGCAGTTCACCAAGATCTTCATGGGTCTGGGCCAGATGTTCCTGGACTGCGACTTCGCCCTCTTGGAGATCAACCCCCTGGTCATCACCGACAAGGGCAACCTGCATTGCCTGGACGGCAAGATCAACATCGACGCCAACGCCCTGTATCGCCAGCCCAAGCTGCGCCAGATGCACGATCCCTCCCAGGATGACCCCCGCGAAGCGCACGCCGCCCAGTGGGAGCTGAACTATGTGGCGCTGGATGGCAACATCGGCTGCATGGTCAACGGCGCGGGCCTGGCCATGGGCACCATGGACATCGTCAACCTGCACGGCGGCTCACCGGCCAACTTCCTGGACGTCGGCGGCGGCGCCACCAAGGAGCGCGTGACCGAGGCCTTCAAGATCATCCTGTCTGACAGCAAGGTACAAGCCGTGCTGGTCAACATCTTCGGCGGCATAGTGCGCTGCGACATGATCGCGGAAGGCATTATCGGTGCGGTCAAGGAAGTGGGGGTCAAGGTGCCCGTGGTAGTGCGTCTGGAAGGCAACAATGCCGAACTGGGTGCCCGTAAACTGGCCGACAGCGGCCTCAATATCATCGCCGCAACGAGTCTGACTGACGCAGCTCAGCAAGTGGTTAAAGCAGCGGAGGCCAAATAATGAGCGTTCTGATCAACAAAGACACCAAGGTGATCTGCCAGGGCTTCACCGGCGGTCAGGGTACCTTCCACTCCGAACAGGCCATTGCCTACGGTACCCAGATGGTCGGCGGCGTCTCCCCGGGCAAGGGTGGCACCACCCACTTGGGCCTGCCGGTGTTCAACACCGTCCGTGACGCCGTGGAAGCCACTGGCGCCACCGCCTCCGTCATCTATGTGCCGGCCCCGTTCTGCAAGGACGCCATCCTGGAAGCCATCGACGCCGGCATCAAGCTCATCGTCACCATCACCGAAGGCATCCCGACCCTGGACATGCTGCAGGTCAAGGTGAAGCTGCAGGAAACCGGCGTGCGCATGATTGGGCCGAACTGCCCGGGTGTCATCACTCCGGGTGAGTGCAAGATCGGCATCATGCCGGGTCACATCCACAAGCCGGGCAAGGTGGGCATCGTCTCCCGCTCCGGCACCCTGACCTACGAAGCGGTCAAGCAGACCACGGACGAGGGCTTCGGCCAGTCCACCTGCGTCGGCATCGGTGGCGACCCCATTCCGGGCTCCAACTTCATCGACATCCTGGAGATGTTCCAGAAGGATCCCAAGACCGAAGCCATCGTGATGATCGGCGAGATCGGCGGCAGCGCCGAGGAAGAAGCCGCGGCCTACATCAAGGCCCACGTCACCAAGCCGGTGGTCTCCTATATCGCGGGTGTCACCGCCCCGGCTGGCAAGCGCATGGGTCATGCGGGCGCCATCATCGCCGGTGGTAAAGGCACGGCGGCCGAGAAATTTGCCGCCCTGGAAGATGCCGGCGTGAAAACCGTGCGGTCGCTTGCCGATATCGGCAAGGCCCTGCGTGAAGTAACCGGCTGGTAAGTTAGTCCGTTATCTCTGATAGCAAAATGCCGCCCTTGGGGCGGCATTTTTTTATGAGTTATGGTTTGAGTTAATAACTTGCACACGTGAAAGTCCTTCACTATTAGATAAATGCTAGTTATTTAAAATATAGTTATCTAGACAATATAGTGTAAAGTAGCAAGCTCAATAGGAATGGACGTGCTAGCATTTTTGTCTTACAAGATATAACGAATAACCATGTGTAAATTTAAGCTAATACGAGGTTGAGATGATAAACTTGATAATCGATACAAACATATACAGAAAAAACCCTAGGCTTGATAACAATGAGTTTAAAGCCTTGGAAAAACTGGCAAATGCAAAGATATTAAAACTACAGATTCCATATGTTATTCAGCGAGAATTTCAGACACAGCAGCGAGAGCTTTGTAAAAGTGAGTTAGATAAATCTTTGTCTAGTATTTCAAGCTTATTGCGTCGCCCATTAAGCAAAGATGCTCTTGAAGAAATTTTTAAAATAAAGAAATCAATTGATGATAGTTACAATGAAATATTGGATGCGTCAGAATGTTACTTTACTGATTGGGTCAAAAAAGTTAATGGCTCAATTCTTCCTTTATGTGAAGAACAAGCTTTAAATGCAATGGAAGCTTATTTTTGTGGTGCATTGCCGCTTACCAAAGTCAAAGATAGAAATGATATTCCTGATAGCTTTATCGTTCAGGCAATAAATAAGATATCAAAAGGACATAACAATCTTGTAGTAATTGCTGAGGATGAAAAAGTAAGGAAGGCTTTTGATGATGCGGTTGATATAAAAAGCTTTTCACAGCTTTCGGATTTTATTAAAAGTGCAGAGATTCAGGATAAACTAAAAGATATTGATTTGATTGCAGATTTACCCGCCATCTTGGATGCCATAGTTAAATTTGAAGAACATAGTGATGAGTTGGCATCAGAGGTATCATCTAAAATTGGAGATTATGTTTGTGGCGAAACTATAGAAGACCCATCAATCCCTGATGACAATAATGAAGCACATATATCACAGTTTGGTGACGTGGATAGTATCACATTAGATTTTAATGGTATGGCTTATTATGGCGGTGGCAATGTTGGCATCCCATTTGAGGTCGAGATGTACGTATATGCATATTATTATATATTCAAGGCGGATTATTACGGTTTAGATAACCCACCGAGTGTGTCTGATCATAATGATCATTATTTTGAGGCTGAGGAAGAGTTCAGTGTAAAAGTTAACGGTATAGCTTCGGTTATGTTCGACCGAGATAACATCGACTTAGACGATTTTTCCAACACAATTAAATTAGAAACTCTTAAAATTGATAGTATAGAAAGCATCGAATTATGTTGAAAATTATAAAAATTATTATTTTTTCACAGATATTATATCTCGTTGTTTGAATTTTCTGGTTTCATATAGGGCTATCGCTTCGCGATAGGTGGTATTGAGTGCAGCTAAGACCAACATCTATTCGCCGTTTAAACTTCCCGCTTTCCCCCATTTTTCTTGAAAAATCGGGCCATAGGGCGTATAACCACGCGCTTGTCAGTGTATTGAGCGAGCCTACCTTTATGCAGCAGAGTGAACCCGTGCAGAGCGCCCCCTTTTGGCAGGTGAAGAGCCTGCAACAGATGACCATGACGGAGTGGGAGTCCCTGTGCGACGGCTGCGGCAAGTGCTGCCTGAACAAGCTCATTGACGAGGACACTGAGGAGCTGGTGTTCACCAACGTGGCCTGCAACCTGCTCAATACCAAGACCTGCCAGTGCTCCGACTACGGCAATCGCTTCAAGAAAGAGCCGGACTGCCTGCAGATCACCTTCGACAAGATTGCCGAGTTCGACTGGCTGCCGTCGAGCTGTGCCTACCGCCTGCTGGCGGAGGGGCAGGGCCTGCCAGAGTGGCATCCGCTTATCACCGGCAGCCGCAGTGCCATGCACCAGGCCGGCCAGTCGGTGCGCGGCAAGGTGGTGCACGAGGCCCATGCCGGCGACTGGATCGATCACATCATCACCTGGGCCAGCTAACGCCAGACCCTTTTCGGGCCAGCCGCGAGCCGTACCAACTGCGAAGGGGCAGGGGAGTCATACTCTCCTGCCCCTTCGGCTTTCTGGCGCTTTCCACAGTGCTCTGCGAAGGCGCTTATTTGTCCGCCTTGCCCGCCGCATCGGCAAGTTTGGCCAACTGTCTGTCATACCAGGCTACCGCGCGGTTTTCATCTTCCGCCTGCTCCTTGCGCCGTATGGCATTGCGCACCGCCATGGCCCCCAGCCAGCGCAACGGCTCGGGCGGGAAGTAGCCGCGCGGGCCGCTGACCAGGGCGCATTCGCGCCACGACTTGTCCTCCTCCCGCACCTCGTCGCGCACCAACGCCGCCAGGATCTGGCCGCCCATCCAGCTCTGCGCCACCCCGTTGCCGGAGTAGCCGAGGCCATAGACGACGTTGGGCTGCCCTCGCCAGTGGCCGAAGAAGGGGAGACCATCCACCGAGCGGTCGGAGGCGCCGCACCAGCTGGCGGCGATGGGCACATCTTTGAGCGCGGGAAAGAAGCGGCGCAGGGTGCGGGTGAGGGGGGCAAGATAACGGCTGGGGGCATCGAACTCGGCGAGATGGTGGTTGGCGAAGGCGAAGGTGTTGCCCCCCTTGCCCAGCATCAGCCGCCCCTGTGGGGTGGATCTGTAGTAGTGCACAAAGGTGCGGCCATCCACCACGGTGCGGCCGTGCGCAAGCTGCTGGGCGGCCAGTGCATCCGGCGCGGGGTCGGTGATCACCATGTCGGAGGAGACCAGCACTATGCTGCGGCGAAACTCGCGAAAGTGCTGCACCATGGCGCTGTTGAGGGCCAGCACCACCTTACGGGCGTGGACGATGGCCTCTGGCGTCTGCACCCGTGCAGGCTGTCCCCCTTCGAGGCGCTGCATGGGGGAACCTTCGTAGACCTCGACACCCAGCTCCCGCGCTACCCGCAGCAGGCCGCGCACCAGCAGCGCCGGTTGCACCGAACCGGCGTGGGGGCTGTAGAGCCCCTCCAGATGAACGTGGGAGCCGCTCTGGCTGGCCAGTTCACCCTCCGCAATCGCCAGCCACTGGTTAAGATTGGCTCGCTGTAGCGCCCGCAATACCGGCTCCATCAGGCCGCGCTGGGCCTCGCTGGTGGCGGTGTAACAGGTGCCCTCGACCCTCAGCTGTGCCTCTATGTTGTGCTGTTCGCAGAAGCGGGCGATCTCGTGCACCGCCTGCTCGGATCCTTGCACCAGCCAGGCGGCCTGCTCCTCGCCAAACAGGCGCTTCAGGGTCAAATATTTGGCCGACCAGGTGAGCAGGCAGCCGCCATTGCGGCCCGAGGCGCCGCTACCGCAGCGATCTTTCTCCAGCACCAGGATGCGTAAGGCAGGCTCGGCCTGTTTAAGGGCGATGGCGCTCCAGAGCCCGGTAAAGCCGCCGCCGACGATGCAGACATCCACCTCATGCTGGCCTTGAAGGGGCGTTGGGGGCGCGGGCTGTTCGGCGGCGAGCGCCTCGGCCAGCCAGAAGGGGAGAGTGGACATGATGACTCCTCGACAAGGTTATGGGTGGCGCCAGCGCTGGGTGCGATCCAGCAGGGCTCGGCTCAAAAAGAGCTGGAGCAGCTTGACGGTGGCGGCGGCCAGCAGGATCAGGGTGGCCATGGCAGCGGCCGCGGCGGTGTCGCCGGAATCCTCCATGTTCAGCACGGCGATGGAGGCGAGCACGCTGTCACTCGAGTAGAGGAAGATCACCGCCGAGGTGGTGGTCATGGCGTTGACGAACAGATAGATGAAGATCTCCAGCAGTGCGGGCAGGGCGGCGGGCAGGGTGACTCGCCAGAATGCCTTCCAGAGCGGAATGCGTAATGAGATGGCCACCAGCTCCAGCTCCTTGGGCAGTTGTTTCAGGCTGGTCAGCGCCGTCATATGACTCACGGTGTAGTAGTGGATGACGCAGGAGAGCACCATCAGCGGTAGGGTGCCGTATAGGCCGCCAAAGAGCGGATTGCCGTTGAAAAAGAAGATGTAACCCAGCCCCAGCACCATGCCGGGCACCGCCAGCGACAGCATGGCGAGCAGATGCAGCAACTGGCGAAGCCATGGGAAGTGGCGCCCCTTCTCCTGCGCCCAGGCCAGCACCATCACCAGCACGGTACCGATAAGCGCGGTATAGAGGCCCAGCTGCAAGGTGTTGGTAAAGGGCTGCCAGCCGTAGACGCTGTTGCTGTCAAAGGCGTAGTGATCGAGCGTCAGCCCGAGGTTGTAGGGCCAGAACTGCACCAGGGAGCCGTAAACGGCCATGCCCACCAGCGCCAGAAACAGCAGGGCCCACAGCGTGCACCAGCCGAGCGCCAGCAGATCCCGCAGCCGATGGGGCTTGGGGCGATACGGCACCGCCTTGGTGCTGCTCTGCTCCTGCATCTTGCTGCGCACCCTGTGTTCCAGGGCAAAGCTCAACAGCGCCGGCAGCAGCAGGGTGACGCTGGCAACGGCGCCCAGCGAGAAGTTCTGCATCCCGATCACCTGTCGGTAGATGTCGGTGGCCAGCACGCTGTACTGGCCGCCAATCACCTTGGCCACCCCGAAGTCGCAGATGGTGAGGGTAAAGACCGCGATGGCGGCGCTCAAAAGACCGTAGCGAGCGGTGGGCAGGGTGACGGTGACAAAGGTGCGCCAGCCGTTGCTGCCGAGCACCCGGGAGGCTTCATAGAGGCGGGCATCGCTCTGGCCGAGCGCCGTGATAAGGATCATCAGGGCGTGGGGAAAGCACCAGAAGCCGAGGCCAATGACGATGCCGATGGGGCCGTAGATGCTCTCGCCGCCGAGCAGCCCCTTGGCAACTCCCTGATTGCCAAACCAGTAGACCAGACTGATGGCGGGCAGCAGGGAGGGCATCAAGAGCGGGATCAGGCCGATGAGGCGAAACAGCCCCTTGCCCGGCATGCAGGTGCGGGTGAGGGCATAGGCGTAGCCAAAGGCGATGGTCACCACCAGCGCGGTGATCAGCACCCCGAGCCAGAGGGTGTTGCCGATGGTGCGCCCCAGATGAGGGGAGTCGAAGTAGGCGCTGAAGTTGGCAAGCCCCACCCAGAGGCCGTTCTCATCCTGCAGACTCTTTTGCAGCATGGTGAGCAGCGGCAGCAAGAGGCCCCCTACCAGCAGGGCGATGCCGAGCGCAAGCAAGATCAGTTGCAACAGCTGATCCCGGCTCCAGCCGCGACAAAGCCGCTGCCAGCGGGCGTCTTGCCGGGCTGTCGCTGGCGGCAACAGGGAGGAGGTCACGAGGGGGGCAGTCATGGACGCTCTCCTTCAAACAGCTGCATCGCCCCGGCGGGCCAGTGCAGCGAGCAGCGCATGCCGCTGCGCCAGCCACCCTGTTCGTGGCGGGGCAGCTCGTGGGTCGGGCGCTCCACCAGAATTTGCTGCGGGCCCAGATAGGTGTCTGCGGTGCAAATAAGGCGCTGGGCGGCGCCGAGAAACTCCACCTGATCAATCTGCGCGTCGATGCCATGCTGCCCAAGATACGGCTCGCTCGGTGCACTTAGCGTGATCGCCTCGGGGCGGATCGCCACCTGCAATTTGCTGCCGGCCACAGCCCGGTTGGCCAGTGTCAGCGGCTGTTCGTTGAGACGCACCTGGCTGGGGCTCAGCACCAGGGTGTCGAGGAAGTTCATGGTGCCGACGAAGCTTGCCACGAAGCGGCTGGCAGGCTGGTGGTAGATCGCCTGCGGGGTGCCCACTTGTACGATGCGGCCGCTCTCCATCACCACGATGCGATCGGCCATGGTCAGCGCCTCTTCCTGATCGTGGGTCACCATGATGGTGGTAATGCCAAGGCGCTGCTGCAGGGCGCGGATTTCGCTGCGAAGGTGGGTGCGCACCAGCGCATCCAGCGCGCTGAGCGGTTCGTCCAGCAGCAACAGGCCGGGGGAGAGGGCCAGCGCCCGGGCCAGCGCTACCCGCTGCTGCTGGCCGCCGGAGATCTGGCTTGGGTATTTGTGGGATTGGGCAGTGAGATCCACCAGCCCCAGCCAGTGGTCCACCCGCTCCTTGATAAGATCCCGCGCCAGCCCCTGATTCTCAAGGCCGAAGGCGATGTTCTGGGCCACCGTCAGGTTGGGGAAGAGGGCGTAGGATTGAAACACGATGCCAAAGTCGCGCTGCTGGGGCGGCAGCTGGGAGATATTGCGCCCCCCTTGCCAGATCTCGCCGCTGTCCGGCAGATCCAGCCCGGCGATGGCTCTGAGCAAGGTGGTCTTGCCGCAGCCGGAGGGGCCGAGAAAGCAGATAAACTCCCCCGGCTCAATGGTCAGAGAGATCCCCCTGAGGGCCTGAAAAGCACCGAACTGCTTGTTGATATGTTGAATGTCCAGATAGGGCTGGGTCATGGTTCGACTCGCTACTGATTTGGTATATACCAGTTTGCCGGTGGAGTGTGACGGTCAGGTGATCGGGGGATGACAGCTCGATGACAGTCCGATGACCATGGGTCGCCGGCAGGTGGCTGTACCGCGTACAGCCGGGCGGGGAGCCGCCCATCGAGGGCGACACAAACATGGGATCTAAACCAAAAAGCGAAGGCCAACACCTGTTGGCCTTCGACAAGGGGGTTATTGGTGGCGGTTCGTCGGGCGTGCACAAACCGCTGCCATTCACGCTTACTGTTTGGCTTCGGTCTTGCCGTCGAAGCTGGCGCTCCACTGGGTCAGGATGGCGTTGCGCTCGCGGGCGGCCCAGCCAAAGTCGTTGTCGATCATCTGACCCTTGATATCCGCCGGATAGCCCGCTCTTGGTTGGGCGACCCCAGGGATGGCGACCACTGCGAACGACTTGTTGTAGAGGGCGTTGGCCTGCTCGGTGGCGGCAAAGTCGAGCAGCTGTTTGGCGGCCTCCAGCTTGGGGGTGCCCTTGATGATGGCGGCGGCCTCCATGTCCCAGCCCGAGCCTTCACTCGGGAACACCACCTCTATGGGGGCCCCCTTGGCCTTGAGGCTGGTGGCCGGGAAGTCGAAGGAGATGCCGATCACCGTCTCGCCGCTGGCGGCCAGCTTGCAGGGGGCCGAGCCCGAGTGGGTGTAGCGGTCGATGTTCTGGTGCAGGCCGTTCATGAATTGCCAGCCCTGCTGCTCGCCCATGGTCTGCAGCCAGCCGGCGACGCTGAGGTAACCGGTGCCGGAGGAGCTGGGGTTTGGCATGATCACCTTGCCCTTGTAGACGGGCTTGGTGAGATCCGCCCAGCTGGTGGGGGCCGGTATCCCTTGTTTCTCGGCCTCTACCTTGTTGAAGCAGATGGCGCTGAAGAAGGCGTCCAGACCGATCCAGTGCGGTTCGGCCTTGCCGTCACGAAAACGGCTGTCGAGTTTCTCCAGCCCCTTGGGGGCGTAACCGGTCAGCATCTGCTGCTGATCGAGCTGCATCAGGCTGGTGGCGGCCAGTCCCCACACCACATCCGCCTTGGGCTGGGCCTTTTCAGCCAGCAAGCGGGCGGTGACCACCCCGGTGGAGTCACGCACCCACTTGATGTTGATATCCGGGTGCTGGCGCTCGAACGCGGTTTTCAGCTCGCCGAGCTGCTCCGGCTCGAAGGCGGTGTAGACGGTGAGATCGGTCGCGGCCAGTGCCGGGGCTGTCATGGCGGCCAGCACGGCGGCGGCCAGCAAAGGGGTTCCCTGTTTCATCCTCTTCTCCATATGAATTGGCTTGGTATAAACCAGATTGGTCGAGAGAGAGGCTAGGGGATCTTTATGACGTTCAGGTGACGGTCCCGTGACGTTTTGCCGCACGGGATTGTCCGCCCTTGACTTGTCTGTTCCTAATCCTGGGTATCCACCTCGATCTCCAGGCTGTCGTGGCGCCAGTACTCCAGATCGAAGTCGAGCACCCGGCCGTGCTGGTCGAAGTTGAGCCGCTCGAGGCGCAGGGCGGGCAGACCGGCGGTGGCCCCTAGCGCCTTGGCCACCTCGTCCGGCAGGGCGGTGGGGAAGAAGCGCACCTGCATGCGGGCGTAGTGGAGATCGTAATGGGCCTGATAGATCTCGGTCAGGCTGCCGGCAAGATCCAGCTCCAGCAGGCCGGGCACCCGCTCGGGCAGGCAGTGATTCTCGCAATAGCAGATGGCGCGCCCGTTGGCATAGCGCAGCCGCTTGAGCAGAAACAGGCTGTCAAACGGCTTGAGCTGCAGCCGCGCCATCAGCGCGGGCGGCACCGCCTGGCGGCTTTTTTCCAAGAGCTCGGTGCGCGGCTCGCCCCCTTGCTCCCGCACTATCTGGTGAAAGTTGGAGGTGCGCCTGGGGTTCAGGCTAAAGCGGGGCGGGGTGACGAACCAGCCACGGCGATCCTCCCGATAGATGAGGCCGCTCGCCTCCAGCTGCACCAGCGCCTCGCGGATGGTGACCCTTGTGGTGCCGTAGAGCTCTCCCAGCAGCCGCTCGGAGGGGAGCTTGTCGTTGGAGGCCAGGCCCCCCGCCAGGATCTGGTTGGCGAGGGCATCCTTGATCTGCAGGTATTGGGGTTTGCTCATGAAAATCCCTGGTTGTGCAATGAGTTGGGCAATGGGCTGGTTATCTGCTCGGTCGTTAAACGGCGGCGTCAAAAAATGTTGGTAGAGACCAGTGTTGCCCCTGTTGTTCAGGCTTCCTAGATTATCGCGATCCCGGCGCTGAAAATGAATTTTTTGTTGCACGTGGCCCCACCCCTTTGACCTTGGCGGGGTAGTTACCCACAATGCGCTCACTCTGGTATATACCAAAAGGAGCGAAATCATGACCCATATTCCTGCGGCCCCTGCCGCCGTCGATTACCTGCTGCTGACCCCTGGCCCCCTCTCGACCACAGCTACCGTGCGGGCCGCCATGCAGCAAGACAGCTGCACCTGGGATGCGGACTACAACCTGGGCGTGGTGGAGCCCATCCGCCGCGAGCTGGTGCGCCTCGCCACCGGCCCTGAATATGAAAGCGACTACAGCGCCGTGCTGCTGCAGGGGAGCGGCAGCTATGTGGTAGAGAGCGTGCTGGGCTCGGCGATCGGTAGCGATGAGTGTCTGCTGATCATCAACAACGGCGCCTATGGGGCCCGCATGGGGGAGATGGCCCGCTGCCTCGGCCTGCGCCACCATGAGCTGGACTGCGGCGAGACGACCCGCCCGGAGCCCGCCGCCATCGACGCCATGCTGGCGCGCCACCCCGAGATCACCCATCTGGCCATGGTGCACTGCGAGACCACCACCGGCATGCTCAACCCGCTCGACGAGGTGGCCGAGCTCTGCCAGCGCCGCGGCATTCGCCTTATCGTCGATGCCATGAGCAGCTTTGGCGGCATCCCCATCGACATAGGCCGCCTTGGCATCGAGTTTCTCATCAGCTCCGCCAACAAGTGCATTCAGGGGGTGCCGGGTTTTGGCTTCGTCATCGCCCGCCGCGCCGCACTGATGGCCTGTGCCGGTCGTGCCCGCTCTGTCTCCCTCGACCTGCACGCCCAGTGGCAGACCATGGAGCAGCAGGGGGGCAAGTGGCGCTTTACCTCGCCCACTCATACAGTACTCGCCTTTGCCCAGGCCCTGCGAGAGCTGGACGAAGAGGGGGGCATTGCTGCCCGCCATCGGCGCTACAGCGAGAACCAGCGTACGCTGGTGGATGGCATGGCTGCCCTCGGCTTTGCGCCGCTGCTGCCCGAGCAGTGGCAGTCTCCCATCATCACCGCCTTCTACTCCCCGACCCATCCTGATTACCGTTTCGCCGACTTCTACCAGCGGCTCAAGGCGCAGGGTTTTGTCATCTATCCGGGCAAGGTCTCTCAGGCCGACTGCTTTCGTATCGGCAATATCGGTGATGTGACCCCAGCGCGGGTGCGCTGCTTGCTCGCCGCCATGGCCAGCGCCTGCTACTGGCAAGGGGATGCGCGATGACGAGCCAAGCGCCTCACGGTTGCGATCAGCACGACCATAAGCTGCACGGCAGCGGCCGCGCTGACAGCGAAGGGGATATCAACCTCGGCGAGGGGCGGGCGCGCTGGTGGGCGGCTCAAAACGAAGCTGTACAGGCCGGATTGGCGGAGGATAGCCGCTACTTTCTCCATCAGGCCCTCTCCACCCCCTGTCTCGATCTGCTTGAGCGCGCGCAGGGGAGCTGGCTGACCAGCGTATCGGGCAAACGGTATCTCGATTTCCACGGTAACAGCGTCCATCAGCTGGGCCACGGTCACCCCAGGGTGGTGGCTGCGGTGCAGCAGCAACTCGCCGCACTGCCGTTCGCGCCCCGCCGCTACACCCATCAGGTTGCCATCGACTGTGCCCGCACCCTGGCCGAACTGGCCCCCGGCGATCTCAACCGGGTGCTGTTCGCCCCCGGCGGCAGCGAGGTGGTAGGGATTGCCTTGAAGCTCGCCCGCTTCATCACCGGCAACAGCAAGGTGGTGTCGTTGTGGGATGCCTTTCACGGCGCTTCCCTCGATGCCATCTCGGTCGGTGGCGAGGCCTGCTTTCGCGCCGGTATGGGCCCCTTGATGGCCGGGGTGGAGCGCATTCCTCCGCCCACCCGCTATCGCGGTGTCTGGTATCGCGGGGAAGGGGATGACCTGCACTACGCCGATTATCTGGAGTACGTCATCGAGAAGGAGGGGGGAGTTGGCGCCTTTATCGCCGAGCCCATCCGCAATACCGATGTGCAGGTGCCCTCAAAAGCCTACTGGCAGCGGGTGCGGGAGATCTGCGATCGCCACAAGGTGTTGCTGATCGTCGACGAGATCCCCAATGCCTTGGGCCGCACCGGCCACTGGTTCAGCTTTGAAGAGTTCGGCATCGAGCCCGACATCATCTGCCTTGGCAAGGGGCTGGGAGGCGGGGGGGTGCCGTTTGCAGCGCTCATCACCCGCGACCGCTTCAATCAGGCGGCGGCTATTTCGCTCGGCCACTACACCCACGAGAAGAGCCCCATCGGCTGCGCGGCGGCTCTCGCCACGATAGAGACAATCCGCGAAGCGGGGTTGCTTGCAAAAGCGCAGGAGGATGGTCGCTTTATGGCGCGCGAGCTCGCGGCGCTTGCCGAGCGTCACCCGCTGATCGGGCAGGTGCGCGGTATCGGTCTTTTGTGGGCGCTCGATCTGGTGGTCGATCACCAGAGTCGCACCCGCAATAGCCAGGCCGCCGAGCGGCTGCTCTACCGCTGTCTGGAGCTGGGGCTCAGCTTCAAGGTCTCCCAGGGCAACGTCATCCAGCTCTCGCCACCGCTCAACATCGCTCGCGCCGATCTGGTGCGCGCCATTTCCATTCTCGATCGCGCCCTTGGCGAGCTCGCACTTTCACCGAAACAGGAACACCACCATGACTGACTTGCAGATTGCCATTCACCCGACCACCGACGTAGAGGCGCTGATCCTCGACTGGGCTGGCACCGTCGTCGATTTCGGCTCCTTCGCCCCCACCTCCATCTTCGTCGAGGCCTTCGCCCGCGCCTATGACTTCCCCGTTACTCTGGATGAGGCGCGCCAGCCCATGGGCCTTGGCAAGTGGGATCATATCGCCGCGCTGGGCCGTCTGCCCTCGGTGGATGCGCGCTGGCAGGCCCGCTTTGGCCACCCCATGAGCAACGCCGAGGTGGACCACCTTTATCACACCTTTATGCCGCTGCAGATTGCCGCGGTGACCCGCTTCGCTGCCCCCATCCCGGGTGTGCTGCCGGTGCTGGATGCTCTGCGGGGGAAGGGGCTGCGCATCGGCTCCTGCTCCGGTTACCCCCGTCCGGTGATGGAGGCGCTGGTACCTGCTGCGGCCGATCACGGCTATCGCCCGGATCACTGGGTCGCCACCGATGACCTCAAAGCCGGTGGTCGCCCCGGCCCCTGGATGGCGCTGGCCAACGTGATTGAGCTGGGGGTGAGTGCGGTGCATCGCTGCATCAAGGTGGATGACGCCGTGCCGGGTATCAGCGAAGGGTTGAACGCGGGCATGTGGACGGTGGGATTGTCGGTTTCCGGCAACGAGTTTGGCGCCACCTGGGAGGAGTTTGCCGCCATGAGCGAGGGGGAGATCGCCGCCCGGCGCGCACCGGCCGAGGCCAAGCTGCGGGGGGCGGGGGCCCACTATGTCATCGACACCCTGGCCGACATCGCCCCTGTGATTGCCGATATCAACCGCCGTCTGGCGGCTGGGGAGCGCCCCTGATCAGGAGAGGGAAGGGGAGGCGCTATCCGCCTTTGCCCTGAAACGCAGACATAAAAAAACCGGCGCCTGGGCGCCGGTTTTTGTTCACCGAGACTCTGTTACAGAGAGGCGGTGAAGGTACGGGTGATGACGTCTTGCTGTTGCTCCTTGGTCAAGGAGTTGAAGCGAACGGCATAACCGGATACGCGGATGGTCAACTGCGGATATTTCTCCGGGTTTTCCATGGCGTCCAGCAGCATTTCACGGTTCATCACGTTGACGTTCAGGTGCTGACCGCCTTCCAGGTTGGACTCGTGGTGGAAGTAACCATCCATCAGGCCGGCCAGGTTGGCTTTCTGGGCTTCCATGTCTTTGCCCAGGGCGTTCGGTACGATGGAGAAGGTATAGGAGATACCATCTTTGGCGTAGGCGAACGGCAGCTTGGCGACGGAAGTCAGGGAAGCAACGGCACCCTTCTGGTCACGACCGTGCATCGGGTTGGCGCCCGGGCCGAATGGCGCACCAGCGCGACGGCCATCCGGGGTGTTACCTGTCTTCTTGCCGTACACCACGTTGGAGGTGATGGTCAGCACGGACTGGGTAGCCACGGCACCGCGGTAGGTGTTGAGCTTCTGAATTTTCTTCATGAAGCGCTCGACCAGGTCGCAGGCGATGTCATCGACGCGGGCGTCGTTGTTACCGAACTGCGGGTACTCGCCTTCGATCTCGAAGTCGATGGACACGCCATCTTCGTCACGAACCGGCTTGACCTTGGCGTACTTGATGGCAGACAGGGAGTCGGCCGCCACGGACAGACCGGCGATGCCGCACGCCATGGTGCGATAGACGTCACGGTCGTGCAGCGCCATCAGGGAGGCTTCGTAGCTGTACTTGTCGTGCATGTAATGGATGATGTTCAGGGCGGCGACGTACTGCTTGGCCAGCCAGTCCATGAAGTGATCCAGACGATCCATCACGTCGTTGTAGTCGAGGTACTCGGACTTGACCATTTCGGTTTTCGGGCCGACCTGGATCTTGAGCTTCTCGTCCATACCGCCGTTGATTGCATACAGCATGGTCTTGGCCAGGTTGGCACGGGCGCCGAAGAACTGCATCTGTTTGCCGATGATCATCGGGGACACACAGCAAGCGATGGCGTAGTCATCGTTGTTGAAGTCCGGACGCATCAGGTCGTCGTTCTCGTACTGAACGGAAGAGGTCTCGATGGATACCTTGGCGCAGTACTTCTTGAAACCGACCGGCAGCTTCTCGGACCACAGGATGGTCAGGTTCGGCTCAGGGGACGGGCCCATGGTGTACAGGGTGTTCAGCATACGGAAGCTGTTCTTGGTGACCAGGGTACGGCCATCAACGCCCATACCGGCCAGGGTCTCGGTGGCCCACATGGGGTCGCCGGAGAACAGTGAATCGTATTCCGGGGTACGCAGGAAGCGAACCATGCGCAGCTTCATGACCATGTGGTCCATCAGCTCCTGGGCTTCTTGCTCGGTGATCAGGCCTTTCTTCAGGTCACGCTCGATGTAGACGTCCAGGAAGCTGGAGGTACGACCGAAGGACATGGCGGCACCGTTCTGGGACTTGACTGCCGCCAGGTAGGCGAAGTAGGTCCACTGGACGGCTTCTTTGGCGTTCTTGGCCGGTACAGAGATATCGCAACCGTACTTGGCAGCCATCACCTTCATCTGGGCCAGGGCACGGTGCTGCTCGGAGATCTCTTCGCGCAGACGGATGGTGGCTTCCAGGTTGACACCGTTTTCCAGATCGGCCTGCAGGGACTTGAACTGGGCCAGCTTGTCGGCCATCAGGAAGTCGATACCGTACAGGGCAACACGGCGGTAGTCACCGATGATGCGACCACGGCCGTAGGCATCCGGCAGACCTGTGATGACGCCAGACTTGCGGCAGTTCAGGATGTCCTTGGTGTAGACGTCGAACACGCCCTGGTTGTGGGTCTTGCGGTACTCGGTGAAGATCTTCTCGACCATGGGGTCGAGCTGACGGCCGTAGACTTCGCAAGAGGTCTTGACCATCTTGATACCGCCGTTGGCGATGATGGCGCGCTTGAGCGGCTTGTCAGTCTGCAGACCAACGATTTGCTCCAGGCTCTGGTCGATATAGCCGGCATCGTGAGCGGTAATGGTGGAGGGCAGGTCGGTATCAAAATCGACCGGCGCGTGAGTGCGGTTCTCGATCTTGATCCCTTCCATGACCTTGTCCCACAGCTTGGTGGTGGCTTCGGTCGCGCCAGCCAGGAAGGACTCGTCACCTTCATACGGGGTGTAGTTCTTCTGGATGAAGTCACGGGTGTTGACAGAGGTCTGCCATTCACCGGCCGCGAAGCCTTCCCATGCTTTTTGGAACTGTTCGTTAAGTTCTGCCATTTTCATTACCTCTCAAGGTATTTATGTGTCTGCCGCCATCCTTAATGATGGCGACGGAAGATAAACCAGTAAGTCAGACCAACCATGACGCCGCCACCAATGATATTACCAAGGGTGACCGGAATGAGGTTGTTTAGGACGAAGTTGGATACGGTCAGATCGGCGAACGATGCCGGGTCCTGGCCGATGGCCTGCCAGAATTCCGGGCTTGCTACCGCATGGATGGCGATGCCGACCGGGATCATAAACATGTTTGCGATGCTGTGCTCAAAGCCGGAGGCCACGAACATGGCGACGGGGAGCAGCATCACCATCACCTTGTCGGTGGCGCTGCGGGCGCCGAAGGCCATCCACACGGCGAGACACACCATGAGGTTGCAGAGGATGCCGAGCGCCAGGGCCTCGAAGAAGGTGTGATGGATCTTGTGCTGGGCCACTTTCATGGCATTCAGTCCCCACTGACCATCCGCCGCCGTGTATTCGGCCGACATGATGATGAGCGCGACTATGATGAGCCCGCCGATGAGGTTGCCAAAGTAGACCAGACCCCAGTTCTTGAACAGCTGAGCCCAGCTGATGCGGTTGGCGGCCTTGGCCACCAGGGTCAGGGTGGTGGAGGTGAACAGCTCGGCACCGAGCAGTACGCACAGAATGAGACCGAGGGAGAAACAGAGACCGCCGACCAGCTTGGACATACCCCAAGCCATGCCGCTCGATCCCGTGGTGACCGTGATGTAGAAGACGAATGCGATGGCGATGAAAGCACCTGCCGTGATGGCCAGAGGAATGACCTTGTGGGCGGGCTTGGTTGCCTTGGCATAGGTAATGTCTTCTGCCAGCGCGGCTATGGCTTCGGGCTTCAGACAATCAAAGGGAGATTCTGCTTTCAATTCTCAGTACCTGCATATTTTGCCTGTGGAAATCATAACAAAGGGGCTGATCCCCAAAATTGACTCCGATCAAGAATTACAGATTGTGAATGTAATTTTACTACAGGTTTTTTCTTCACCTGGAAGCTTGACTTTACACCAGGTTTCAGGTGAAACAGAAATGAGTCTGGTTTTAATATTATGATTTTTAAGAATTTATATCTTTCCCATCAAAAAAAGCACCGGCAATGCACCTTTACGCCCCCCGAACATGATGAACCTCAATTTGACAACCCCCTAAGAGGTATTTTTTGTTATTTATTTCATCTTTGAGTAAGGGCCCGCCAAAGCGTAGACCATAAAACAGAAGGGGCCATCAGGCCCCTTGGTTACACTAGCATATCAGTTCCACGTATGGATTCGTTTGGCTTTTTGCAGTTTCTCGTAGGCCGCGAGCAATTTCTGATGCAGCGGGAACTGGGAGAGGGACAGATCGGCCGCCTCCAGCCCGTGGAAACGCGCCTCGCCGCTGGCGTGGGCCCAGGCCTGCGCCAGGGTCTCTTCCCCGAACATGCGGGTGAACACCGGGCGGTACTGCTCGGGGTCGCGATCCTCGTCCAGGAACAGCTCGACGCAGGCGCGCAGGGCGCGGTAGTAGCGGGCGCGATCCGCCGGGAACACCGACTGGTTGAACTCCATGGTCCAGTCGATGAGATCCAGTGCGCTCTCCAGCTCGCCCGCGGCCAGCGCCAGCATGGCTTTGAGCTCACCGACCCGCAGGGTGTGCAGGGCTGTGCCCTTGGCGGCGGCGATGCCGAGCAGCTCGCGCACCCGGGTGCGCTCGTCGTGACCCTCTTCATCCAGCTGATCAAAGAGCGCCATGTACTGTTCCGCGTCCCACTCCAGGGACGGCAGCGCCAGTATGGTCTCCCGCAGGTGGGCGCCCATGGTGTTGTTGGCCAGCAGCAGATCTTCCACCGGATAGATGTCGGACATGCCCGGCACCAGGATGCGGCAGGCGTAGACGCCCAGGTGCTCGTAGTCGGCGATGTAGACCGGCTGCTCCAGCTCGTGGAAGATGCCGATCAGGTGGTCGAACTCCTGCTGGGAGGTGCCGCGGAAGTCCCAGTCGGCAAACTCGAAGTCGGACTCCTGCTTGAACAGATCCCAGCTGATGAGGCCGGAGGAGTCGATGAAGTGGGTCTCCAGGTTGTGGTGATCCGCCACCTGCTCGTTGTCGAAGGACGGCGGCACGAAGACGTCCAGATCCTTCAGACCACGGCCCTGCAGCAGCTCGGTGACGGTGCGCTCGAAGGCGACCTCGAAGCGCGGGTGGGCGCCGAAGGAGGCAAAGCAGGTGCCGTTGCTCGGGTTGAGCAGCACCACGCAGATGACCGGATAACGGCCGCCGAGGGAGGCATCGAAGCTGTAGATGGGGAAGCCTTCGGCCTCCAGCGCATCGATGGAGGCCTTGATGCCGGGATAGCGGGCGATCACCTCGCTCGGGATCTCGGGCAGACTGATGGCCTCGGCGATGATCTTGTTCTTCACGTGGCGCTCGAACACCTCGGACAAGCCCTGGGTGCGGGCCTCGGTCTTGGTGTTGCCGGCGCTCATGCCGTTGGAGACATAGAGGTTGCCGATGATGTTCATCGGGATATAGACGGTCTGATGATCGGACTGGCGCTCGAAGGGCAGGGCGACGATGCCGCGCTCTTCGTTGCCGGATTGCAGATCCACCAGCATGTCGGCAGTCACTTCGCCATCCGGGTTGTAGAACTTGCGGGTGAAGCTGTCGAGCAGGCTGGCCGGGAATTGATCTCCCTCGATGGGGAACCACTTCTCGTTCGGGTAGTGGACGAAGTCGCCATTGGCAACCTGCTCCCCCAGATAGAAGTCGGCGAAGAAGTAGTTGGTGGAGAGACGCTCGAAATACTCCCCCAGGGCCGACGCCAGGGCCGCCTTCTTGCTGGCTCCCTTGCCGTTGGTGAAGCAGAGGGCGCACTCTTTGTCCCGGATGTGCACGGACCAGACGTTGGGCACGGGGTTGAGCCAGGAGGCCTCTTCGATATCAAACCCCAGGGCCTGCAGCTTGGTCTGGAACCGCTCGATGGAATCTTCCAGCGCCGCGTCCTTGCCGGGAATAAAAGTGTGGTCGGTCATCACAATATCCTGATTTTTAATGGCTCATGTTCGGTCGCAGATAATAGCATGAGTGGCGGGAAAAGCGGCCAGGACAATCCCATTCCAGGTGCGGGTCAGGGAGCTGTCGGCGGCCTGGATAGTCTGGGCTATTAGCTCTCCTGAACAACATTAAGAAAAAGTAGATTTTTTTATGTCATGCCGTCGCCCATCATAGTGCCGACTTGTTTCTTGGTGGTGACAAGCATCACGGGCGTGCCCTCCGGGCATGGGTCATCTGGCCTCGTCTGCCGTTATCGCCTTCACCACGGATCATTTATTGGGAGTTGCTATGCCATTCATGACACCACAGATTGATGCCAGGGTGACCAGGCTGGCCCCGGGGTTCCGGGCCCTGAGCATCCAGGTCGACGGGGCCACCATGGTCGATCGCAACGTCGGCGCACAAGCGCTGGCGCGGGCCTGCCAATCCGTCGCGGCGGGCGGTGCACCCTGGGCACAGGAGCATCTGTCCGCCTGGGGGGAGGTATTCAAGCGCTTCGGTGCCAAGCCCCAGCGTACCCCCTGCTCGGCACAGGCGCTGCTCAAGCGGGTGCAACGGGAGGGCAGCCTGCCTTGCATCGATCCCGTCGTCGATCTCTACAACGCCATCAGCATCGAATACGCCATCCCCGTCGGTGGGGAGGATCTCACCGCGTATGAAGGATTGCCCCGGCTGATCATTGCCGATGGCACCGAGCTGTTTGACACCATGAAGGAGGGGGCTCCTGCCCACGAGACCCCGGAACCTGGCGAGGTGGTCTGGTGTGATGACAGAGGCGTGACCTGTCGCCGCTGGAATTGGCGTCAGGGGACCAGAACCCGGCTCAGCGCCGAGTCCGGGCAGATGTGGTTCATCCTGGAAAGCTTGCCTGAAATGCCGCTGGCGGCGCTGCAGGAGGCCGGTGATCGGCTGATCGAGGGGTTAAGGCAGATGATGCCGGGCGCCCGGATAGAGAGCGTGCTGATAGGAAACCCCGGCGGGGCATGAGGAGAACATAATGGCCACCCTGGGTGGCCATGTTTTATACGCGCAGCTGGGACGTCGTGGAACTACGCCTACATCTCGTTATCAGCCGATCAACTTGAGCCCCAGGATACCGCCGATGATCAGCAGCAAGCAAAGTACACGGGCCAGGGTGGCCGGCTCGTTGAACAGCCAGATCCCCATCAACACTGTGCCGACCGCGCCTATGCCGGTCCAGACCGCGTAGGCGGTGCCAAGGGGCAACTGCTTGACCGCCATGGCGAGCAACAGCACGCTCACCCCCATGGCGATCAGGGTCATCAGGGTGGGGAGGGGACGGCTGAAACCGTCGGTGTACTTGAGGCCGATGGCCCAGGCGACCTCGAACAGGCCGGCCAGTAGCAGGAGTAACCAGGGCATATGAGTATTCCAGGCGGGGCAGGGTCGTCCCTGCGAGTCGTGAAGGCCTTGGGGTCGTCCCCAGGGGGCAGTGGTTGCCAGTCGGACATCATGATGCCTGACCGATGGGGAGTCCGCCAAGCGCGGTGGCCCGGAACCCATGGTTATTGCGGCAAACGACACAGAATATTGCGCAATTCGACTTGCGCCCGTCGCCACAATCCGTAATGTGGACAGACGCATTAATTACACATCATGCTTGTGGCCAATTTGTGAACGGACCCGCGTCCGGCAAGGGATCACGGCGTATGAGACTTCATTTTTACAGCAGCTATCCAGGGTAGGACATTATGAAAAAAGTAGGTTTGGTCGGTTGGCGTGGCATGGTGGGTTCGGTACTGATGAGCCGGATGCAGGAAGAGAAGGATTTTGCCCGCATTCAACCCACCTTCTTCACCACCTCCCAGGCCGGTGAGGCCGCCCCCAATTTCGGCGTCGATGCCGGCACCTTGCAGGACGCCTTCGATATCGAGGCGCTGGCCGCGCAGGAGATCATCATCACGGCTCAGGGTGGTGACTACACCAAGGATGTCTATCCCCGTCTGCTGGCCGCCGGCTGGCAGGGTTACTGGATTGATGCCGCCTCCTCCCTGCGCATGGAGAAGGACGCCGTCATCATCCTGGATCCGGTCAACGGCGACGTGATCGACGAGGCGCTGGACAGGGGGATCAAGACCTTCGTGGGCGGCAACTGCACCGTCAGCCTGATGCTGCTGGCCCTGGGTGGCCTGTTCAAGGCCGATCTGGTGGAGTGGGTGAGCGTGGCCACCTATCAGGCCGCATCGGGTGGTGGCGCGCGCCACATGCGCGAGCTGGTCACCCAGATGGGGCTGCTGCGCGACGAAGTGGCGGTAGAGTTGGCGGATCCCGCCTCCGCCATCCTCGACATCGAGCGCAAGATCACCGAGAAGACCCGCTCCGGCACCCTGCCGGTGGACAACTTCGGCGTGCCGCTGGCTGGCGGCCTGATCCCCTGGATTGACACCAAGCTCGACAACGGCCAGAGCCGCGAAGAGTGGAAGGGCCAGGCCGAGACCAACAAGATACTGGGTATCGAGAACACTGCCATTCCGGTGGATGGCCTCTGCGTGCGCATCGGTGCCCTGCGCTGCCACAGCCAGGCCTTCACCATCAAGCTGAAGAAGGATGTGCCTCTCCCCGAGATCGAGGCCCTGCTGGCCGTCCACAACGACTGGGTCAAGGTGATCCCCAACGATCGCGACATCACCGCCCGCGAGCTGACTCCGGCCGCCGTCACCGGCACCCTCAGCATCCCGGTAGGTCGTCTGCGCAAGCTCAACATGGGCCCGGAATACCTGGCGGCCTTCACCGTGGGTGACCAACTGCTGTGGGGCGCCGCCGAGCCGCTGCGCCGCATGCTCAACATCCTGCTGGCGCGCTGACAGGGATAGCTCGCAAGAGCACACAATAAGGAAGGCCTGGCCTTTCTTATTGTGCCGACACAACGAGCGACATAAAAAAACGGCATCCTTGCGGGATGCCGTTTTTCGATTTATCCAGTTTGACTCTTACATGTTCTGTGCTTCGTTTGGCACGATGACAGAGGCGTGATTTCCTTTCGGCCCCTGCTGCAGTTCAAAGTTGACTGCCTGACCCGCTTTGAGGGTCTTGTAACCTTCCATTTGAATCGTGGAGTAGTGAGCGAAGATGTCTTCACCACCGCCTTCCGGACAGATAAACCCAAATCCTTTTGCGTTGTTGAACCACTTGACTGTTCCGGTTGCCATACATCTACATCCTTTTATTGATTACCCTGAAGTCGTTGAGTAACCTGCGCCAGCCTTATATAACTAGAGCATCACCCCGTAGCAGACGGGCGCCGATTAGCAAGTAACCAATCTAGTCCAACTTTTAAGCGAGTCAAGAAGTTGTTAACAACCGATGTGATCTGGTTAACAAGTCTATTGACAATCTTGAGCGAGACGGTAGTAATCTAGAGGTACCAAAGCGCAACTATGAGCAAGCAGAAAGAACTCTTTGCTAATGAAGAGATTGCAGAAGCAGAGAAAACGAAGCTGCAACCGCCACCCATGTACAAGGTCGTCTTGAACAACGATGACTACACACCGATGGAGTTCGTGGTGGAGGTGCTGCAGAGGTTCTTTGGTATGGATCTGGAGAAGGCCACTCAGGTCATGCTGAGCGTGCATTATAGTGGTAAGGGAGTCTGCGGCACTTTTACCGCCGAGATTGCCGAGACCAAAGTGGTCCAGGTCAACACCTATTCACGTAACAACGAACATCCACTGCTATGTACCATGGAAAAGGCTTGAATCTGATGACTTGATGGCGATAACGACACCGCATTGTTGCTGTACTGAGGGGAGGTGCCTATGTTGAACAAAGATCTAGAAAAGACGCTGAACGAGGCTTTCAAACTGGCCCGTGACGAGCGCCACGAATTCATGACCGTCGAGCACCTGTTGTTAGCCCTGCTGGATAACAGCTCAGCCAATGAGGCGCTGAGTTCGTGTGGTGCGGATGTGGAGCAGATGCGCAAGGAAATTCGCGCATTCATCAATCAAACGACCCCGCTCATCCCCCGCGATGACGAAGACAGAGAAACCCAACCGACCCTTGGCTTCCAGCGCGTGCTGCAACGTGCCGTGTTCCATGTCCAGTCGTCGGGCAATACCGAGGTGAGCGGTGCCAATGTGCTGGTCGCCATCTTCAGCGAGCAGGAGTCCCAGGCCGCCTATTTCCTGAAAAAAGCCGAGATAAGCCGGTTGGACGTGGTGAACTTCCTCTCCCACGGGGTGCGCAAAGACAGCAAGCCCGAGAGTGGCGGCAACAATGCCGAGTCCGATGATGAGGTCTCCTCCGCCCAGATAGAGAGCTTTGCCACCAACCTCAACCAGCTGGTGCTGGAGGGGCGCATCGACCCGCTGATCGGTCGCGATCAGGAGCTGAGTCGCACCATCCAGGTGCTCTGCCGTCGCCGCAAGAACAATCCCTTGCTGGTGGGGGAGGCCGGGGTGGGCAAGACTGCCATCGCCGAGGGGCTGGCCTATCGCATCGTCAAGGGTGATGTGCCCGAGGTGATAGCAAACAGCACCATCTATTCTCTGGACATGGGTTCCCTGCTGGCAGGCACCAAGTACCGCGGCGACTTCGAGAAGCGCCTCAAGGTACTGCTCAAGCAGATCGAGCGCCAGGAAGGGGCCATCCTCTTCATCGACGAGATCCACACCATCATAGGGGCGGGCGCAGCCTCCGGTGGCCAGCTGGATGCGGCCAACCTCATCAAGCCGCTGCTCTCCAATGGTCTGCTGCGCTGTGTGGGATCAACCACTTATCAGGAATATTCCCAGATCTTCGAGAAAGATCGGGCACTGGCGCGCCGCTTCCAGAAGATCGACATCGTCGAGCCGAGCATAGATGACACCACCCGCATCCTGATGGGGCTCAAGAGCCGTTATGAGGCGCACCATGGCGTGCGTTACACCGTCAAGGCCATCCGCGCCGCAGTGGAGCTCTCCGCCAAGTACATCAATGATCGACACCTGCCGGACAAGGCCATCGACGTGATTGACGAGGCGGGGGCGGGGCAACGTCTGTTGCCGGTCAGCAAGCGTAAAAAAGTGATCAATGTGCCGGAGATCGAGGCCATAGTCGCGAAGATTGCCCGCATCCCGGAGAAATCAGTCTCCTCTTCCGACAAAGAAGTGCTGAAGAACCTGGAGCGCAATCTCAAGATGGTGGTGTTCGGCCAGGACAAGGCCATCACTGTATTGACCGATGCCATCCGGCTGTCGCGTTCCGGCCTTGGCAACGAGCGTCGCCCTGTGGGCTGCTTCTTGTTTGCCGGCCCGACCGGGGTGGGCAAGACCGAAGTCACCCAGCAGCTCGGTAAGGCGCTCGGGGTTGAGGTACTGCGTTTTGACATGTCCGAATACATGGAGCGCCATACCGTCTCCCGCCTGATTGGGGCGCCTCCCGGCTATGTGGGCTTCGAGCAGGGCGGCTTGCTGACCGACTCGGTGCTCAAGCATCCCCATTCGGTGGTGCTGCTGGACGAGATCGAGAAGGCGCACCCGGATGTCTTCAACTTGTTGCTGCAAGTGATGGACAACGGCACCCTGACGGACAACAACGGACGCAAGGCCGATTTTCGCAACGTGATCCTGGTGATGACCACCAATGCGGGCGTGCAGGAGACCCAGCGCAAGTCCATTGGCTTCCAGCAGCAGGACATGAGCCACGACGCCATGGCGGTGATCAACAAGACGTTCAGTCCGGAGTTCCGCAACCGGCTCGATCACACCATCTGGTTCAACCATCTGGACATGACGGTGATCCATCAGGTCGTCGACAAGTTCATCGTCGAGCTGCAGGTACAGCTGGATGCCAAAGGGGTGTCACTGGAGGTCTCTGAAGAGGCTCGCCACTGGTTGGCCGAGAAGGGTTATGATCGGGCAATGGGTGCAAGACCCATGGGGCGGGTCATTCAGGAGCACCTCAAGAAGCCGCTGGCCAATGAGATCCTGTTCGGCTCACTGGTCGATGGCGGAGTGGTGAGAGTAGAGCTGGTGAATAACAGCCTCAGCTTTGACTTCCAGGTCAATGTTGAAGCTGTCTCTCACTAAATGTGATTGAGGCCAGAAACGACAAAAAACCCCAACCGCGAGGCTGGGGTTTTTTGCTGAATTCCTGGCTTAGCGAGAGCGGAAAACAATACGTCCCTTGGAGAGATCGTACGGAGTCAGAGCCACCGTTACTTTGTCCCCAGTCAGGATACGGATGTAGTTTTTGCGCATCTTGCCGGAAATATGAGCGATAACCACGTGACCATTTTCCAGTTCCACACGGAACATGGTATTGGGCAAGGTTTCGAGAATGGTACCCTGCATCTCAATACTGTCTTCTTTAGCCATTGAATCCTCTTGATAAGCCACAACAAAAAACCGCTGGATCATGCCGGATTTAAGGCTATGTGTAAAGTTTACTCGGGCTTGGTGTCGATATTTTTCCATTCTCCCTGCACCAGCAGCTCGTGGGGCAGGTACTGGCGCTTGTAATTCATCTTGCGACAGGCCTCCACCAGATAGCCCAGATACAGCCAGCTGCGACCGGTGCGCCTGGCCAGTTCCAACTGGCTCAGAATGGCAAAGGTGCCCAGAGATCGGTCGGCATAGTCCGGATCGAAGAAGGTATACATGGCGCTCATGGAGTGAGGCAGCAGGTCCGTGGTGGCCACCCCGATGAGGCGTCCCTCCTTGCGTATCTCCATGTAGAGCGGTGGCATCCAGTCGCAGTGCAGGAATCCCTTGTATTGGGTCCGGCTCGGCGGGTACATGCTGCCATCGTGATGGCGCTCGCGGATGTAGCGCTCATAGAGCTGGTAATACTCGGGTTTGTCGTCGTAACTCAGTACCAGCTCGAGATCCCGGTTCAGCTGACGAACGCGTTTCTGGCTACGGTTCGGCACGAAACGCTCGCTGTGGATGCGCAGTGACTGGCAGGCGCTGCAGGCCGGGCAATGGGGGCGATAGATGTCGTTGCCACTGCGCCTGAATCCCGCCGTCAGCAGTCGCTCGTAACCGGCCGCATTGAGCAGCTCATGATCCATCAGTACCAGCAACTGCTCTTGCTCATGGCCAAGGTAGCTGCACGGGTGTCTGGGGGTCAGGCCTACCTTGAGGATCACTTCTTCTGTCATAGACTGATTCTCCTCTGCTGCCAGCAACCGTCCTGCAGTGGTTGCCTGATCAGGCTCGCCAATGTGGTCAGAAACCGGCTTCTTGGCCACTCCTGGACCCCCAAGGTGGCCAGGAAGTCGTTCTGCATCTGGCAGTCGATGAGGGCCCCCCCATGGCGTGAAAAGTGACGACAGAGCGCCACCATGGCCAGTTTGGCGCCGTTATCGATGCGGCTGAACATGGATTCACCGCAGAAGAGGCGGCCAAGAGAGAGGCCATAGAGCCCCGCCTGCAACTTACCATCCTGCCAGATCTCGATGGAGTGGGCATGGCCCAGGCGGTGCAACTGCCGATAGGCGTCGATCATGGGGGCGCTTATCCAGGTGCCGCTGGCGCTGCGACGGGGGGCGGCGCAGGCCGCTATCACCTCATCGAAGGCGCTATCGATGGTAATGTCGAAGGGGGTGCGGCGCAGACACTTCTGCAGGCTGCGCCCTATGTGCAGCTCATCGGGTACTATCACCCCCCTGGGATCCGGCGACCACCACAGCAGCGGCTGGTGTGGCTCATTCCACGGAAAGATCCCGCTGTGATAAGCTGCCAGCAATCGAGCAGGGGAGAGATCTCCCCCGATCGCCAGCAGGCCGTTGGGCTCTTCCAGCGCATGGCTGGGGGAGGGAAACCAGCACAGCTCATCATCCAGTTCGGTGAGATAGCGAGACATAAGACAGAGGTTCACAGATGAAGGCCATTATCCTGATAGTATCCAGCTTGCTCGGCTTTGTCACGGCGCCCGCCTGGGCTGCACCCTATGAGCGCAACACGGCGCGCCCCGTGGATCAGGTGGTGTTTGGCCAGGTGGATACGGTGCGCAACATCACCCAGCGTCAGGTGGTGGAGTCCGAGCATACCGGCTGGAAAACCCTGGGTGGCGCCGTGCTGGGGGGGCTGCTTGGCAACCAGTTTGGCGGCGGCCATGGGCGGGAGATCGCCACCGCCGTGGGGGCATTGGCGGGAGCGGCCGCGGTGCAGCACTATCAGTCCGGCGGCAGCGTGGTGGAGAACAAGCTGGTGGAACTCTTGATCCGCAATGAGCAGGACGGGCTCATCAACGTGATCCAGGATTACGATCCGGCCATGGTGTTTGTGAGCGGAGACAAGGTGCGCATCCTCTATTTCAGCGATGGGGTGCGGGTTGACAAGACCTATTGAGAAAACCCGTGGGCGGCAGGGATGGCGTGAGGAGGGAGAATAACCCGGCGGCCGCAAGGGGCGCCGGGCGGTACTACACGGAGCGTCTCACTCGAGACGTGCTCAGGCGTCCTGGGAGACTATCTTGTCACGACCCGTGTTCTTTGCCTGATACAGCTGGCGATCTGCCTCGCAGAGCGCCTCGTCCATGGAGAGCCGCCCGACATTGATGACGCCAAAGCTGGCGCGTACAAACAGCGGCACTTCCCGTGACAGTGGCTGCTGACGCAGCTGTTGCCGCAACCCTTCCAGTCGCTTGAGCAGCACGGGCACCGGGCAGTGGGGCACCATCAGGGCAAACTCCTCGCCACCGAATCGGGCTATCATGGCATCCGGGAAGAACTGGGTGAGCAGCCGGGTCAGGTGGCAGAGCAGCTCATCGCCGATGGCATGGCCCCAGTGATCGTTGACCTGCTTGAAATGATCCACATCGAGCACGCACAGGGCGAGCTGCGCCTGCTGACGCTGATGCTCCTCGAACCACTTCTGCCCCTCGTTGAACCAGTAGCGCCGGTTGTAGAGCCCGGTCAGGTAGTCGCGATTGGCCGACTCCTGGATGCTGTTGAACTGCTCAAGGGCCTCCAGATTGTGGCTGACCCGACACTGCAGCTCCTCGGGCTCGAACGGCTGGTTGAGAAAGTCGTTCGCCCCCTGCTTGAGGTAGCGGGCAGAGAGGCCGTGCTTGTCCGACACCGAGATACCGATGATGGCGAGCTGCTGCTTGCTGTAGCGCTCCCGCAGCATCCGCACCAGGCTGATGCCGTCTATCTCCGGCATGTAGTAATCCACCAGCATCAGGCGAATGGTCGGGTGTTGCTCCAGCAGGGCCAGGGCATCCCGGGCGCAGGTTGCCTCGTGCACCAGCAGCAGCTGCTTGCGCAGCTGGGCGGCGGTGCGATGACGGGAGGTGCGGGAGTCATCCACCACCAGCACCTCGATGGCCTGGTTGAGGTAGAGGCGGTGCACCAGGCTGACGGCGTATTGCAGGGAGTGGCGTGAATCCTTCATCACGTAATCCAGCACTCCGGCCTCCAGCCAGGCTTCCCGTTTCTCCTCGCTGATGTCGGCGGTGAGGATCACCACGGGCAGACCTCGCGCCAGCAGCACGTTGACGGCTTCTCCGCTCGGGGCATCCGGCAGGGTGAGATCCACCAGGGCGACCACGTACTCTTCGCCCTGGCAGTCACGGGCCCCCTCCAGGGTATCGAACGCATCTATCTCCAGCCCGGTTTGCTGCGAAATGGCCTGGGTCAACATGCGGCGCACCGTCAGGCTGTCTTCCACAATCAAAATTTTCCGTTTCATCCGGCTCCTTAAAAGAAAAGGGCATGCCACTTGGCATGCCCTTTATATCCTTGTGCTTATTGTGCGTCCAGATATCGCTCGGCATCCAGGGCCGCCATGCAGCCGGTACCGGCTGAGGTGATCGCCTGACGGTAAACGTGGTCGGCCACGTCGCCGGCGGCAAACACGCCCGGGATGCTGGTCTGGGTCGCAAACCCTTCCAGGCCGCCCCGCACCTTGAGGTAGCCGTTTTCCATCGCCAGCTGGCCTTCGAAGATCTGGGTGTTGGGCTGGTGGCCGATGGCGATGAAGACCCCCATCAGTGGCAGCTCGGAGGTAGAGTCGTCCCGGGTGCTGCGCAGGCGCACGCCGGTCACGCCCATGTTGTCACCCAGCACCTCGTCCAGGGTCTGGTGAGTGTGCAGCACTATGTTGCCGCTCTCGACCTTGTCATTGAGGCGCTTGATCAGGATCTTCTCGGCGCGGAACTCGTCGCGGCGGTGGATGAGGTGCACCTTCTTGGCGATGTTGGCCAGATAGAGCGCCTCTTCCACGGCGGTGTTGCCGCCGCCGACCACGGCCACTTCCTGGTTGCGGTAGAAGAAGCCGTCACAGGTGGCACAGGCGGAGACGCCACGGCCCTTGAAGGACTCCTCGGAAGGCAACCCCAGGTACTTGGCGGAGGCACCGGTGGCGATGATCAGCGCGTCGCAGCTGTATTCACCGTTGTCACCCTTGAGACGGAAGGGGCGCTGGGTCAGCTCCACTTCATTGATGTGATCAAACAGGATGCGGGTATCGAATTTTTCCGCATGCTCTTTCATGCGCTCCATCAGGGCCGGGCCGGTCAGCCCTTCCGCGTCCCCTGGCCAGTTTTCCACCTCAGTAGTGGTGGTCAGCTGACCACCTTGCTGCATGCCGGTGATGAGCAGGGGATTGAGGTTGGCGCGGGCGGCGTAGACGGCGGCGGTGTAACCCGCCGGGCCTGATCCCAGGATCAGCAGTTTGCTATGAGTGACTTGGCTCATGATGTGTTTTCCGAGACGTGATGAGTTTGCGCGATTGTAGGTAATTCGTGATCCGGGGTCAAAGGCCAGGGCGTCGATTGTGGCAATCGCCAAAGAGGGGGGAGGGTGGCCGGATTGCGCCATAAAAAAACCGCCCATCGCGGGCGGATTTTCACTCATCGACGCTCCCTTGCGGGGGCGGGATCAGTTCAGCAGGGTCAGGGGATCCGTGTAGGCCAGGTTGTGCGCCACGGCGACCTCCTTGCAGGTGATCTTGCCCGCCATCACGTTCAGGCCGTGCAACAGGTGGGGATCGCCGAGCAGTGCACCGCGATAGCCCTGTTCCGCCAGCTTGATGATGAAGGGCAGGGTGGCGTTGTTGAGTGCCACTGTGGAGGTGCGCGCCACGGCGCCCGGCATGTTGGCCACGCAGTAGTGCACCACCTCGTCGACGATGAAGGTGGGATCCTCGTGGGTGGTGGCGTGAGAGGTCTCGACGCAGCCGCCCTGATCGATGGCCACGTCCACGATGGCGGAGCCCGGCTTCATGCGTGCAATGTGGTCACGGCTGACAAGTTTTGGCGCAGTGGCGCCCGGCACCAGCACGCCGCCGATGACCAGATCCGCCGCCAGCAGGTGGCGCTCCAGGGTCTCGCGATTGGAGTAGACCACCTTGGCCGCCCCCTGGAACTCGCTGTCAAGACGGCGCAGGGTGTCGATGTTGTTGTCGAGTATGGTCACGTCCGCACGCAGGCCGATGGCCATGCGGGCTGCGTTGGAACCCACTACGCCGCCACCGATGATCACCACCTTCGCCGGCTCCACACCGGGCACACCGCCGAGCAGCACACCGCTGCCGCCGCGGGACTTCTCCAGCGCCTGGGCACCGGCCTGAATAGACATGCGTCCGGCCACTTCCGACATGGGGGCCAGCAGGGGCAGGCCGCCACGGCCGTCGGTGACGGTCTCATAGGCGATGCAGACGGCGCCGCTGTCGACCAGCTCCCGGGTCTGGGCCAGATCTGGCGCCAGGTGCAGGTAGGTAAAGAGGGTCTGGCCCGGACGCAGCATGGCGCGTTCCACCGCCTGGGGCTCCTTGACCTTGACGATCATCTCGGCCTTGGCGAAAACGTCTGCCGCGGAGGCCAGAATTTCGGCTCCGGCAGCCAGATAATCTGCGTCACTGAAGCCAATGCCATTTCCTGCGCCGCTTTGGACGAAAACGGTATGGTTTCGTGCTGTCAGTTCACGTACACTGGCCGGAACCATGCCTACGCGATATTCATGGTTTTTTATTTCCTTAGGTACACCGATAATCATGCTATCCCTCGTCTATCGATTGGTGGTTTATGTTGCCCAGATGTTAAGCGACATTTGCGCCTAGTATATTCAGGTATTGACAGGATTTGTGACCATTATTATAAAATGACTGGTGATTCTTACCAAAAAATAGCCAAAGGATGGAATTAAATGATGGAAGCTAAGAGTCGGCTAAAGGATTTGGACAGGATTGACCGCAACATTCTGAATGAACTGCAAAAGGATGGCAGGATTTCGAACGTTGAGTTGTCCAAACGAGTTGGCCTGAGTCCCACACCGTGTCTGGAACGGGTTCGTCGCCTCGAGCGTCAAGGTTATATCGAAGGATATGCCGCTATTCTGAACCCTCATTATCTGGATGCGTCTCTGCTGGTGTTCGTGGAAATTACCCTCAATCGTGGCGCCCCCGACGTATTCGAACAGTTCAACAAGGCTGTTCAGGTGCTCGAAGAGATCCAGGAGTGCCATCTGGTGTCCGGTGATTTCGACTATCTGCTCAAGACCCGCGTCAGCGACATGTCGGCCTATCGCCGCCTGCTGGGGGAAACCCTGCTGCGTCTGCCCGGCGTCAATGACACCCGTACCTATGTGGTGATGGAAGAGGTCAAGCAGAGCAGCCGTCTGGTGATCAGCACCCGATAAGCGGGATTGTGCTGTGACTTGCAAGCACCACGACGAGTCACGATAGTCAGAAACGAGCGGCCGGTCCGCTCGTTTCTTCTTATTACTGTATTCATGGCCCCGCCCTCAGGCACTGGCTGACAATCGGTGGGCTTTTCAGGGATACTAGGCCCCCTATCCCCGCATTACATGTTTTCAGAAAGGAGCCGGAGTTTGGCCGATAAAAAGCTGTTTACTCCTTTGTCAGGTACGCAACGGATCTTCGAGGCCGTCTTGATCGCCATCACCCTGATGGCTGCCTATCTCTTGCTTGCCCTGTTGACCTACCATCCCGCCGATCCCGGTTGGTCCCAGACCTCCTGGCAGGGAGAAGTGAAGAACCTGGCGGGCAGCGCCGGTGCCTGGCTCGCCGACATCACCATGTTCACCTTCGGGGCTTTCTCGTATCTGGTGCCTCCCCTGGTGGTGCTGCTCGGCTGGAGCCTGTTCTGGCGCCCGAGCCGGCTGCTGGAGGTGGACTATCTCACCCTGTCGGTGCGCATCATCGGCTTCGTCCTGACGGTGCTCGGCATGTCCGCCATCGCCAGCATGAACTTCAATGACTTGCAGAATTTCTCCGCAGGCGGCCTGGTGGGAGACGTGATTGCCTCCGCCGTGGTGCCCCTGTTTGGCGGCGTCGGGGCCAACCTGATGCTGCTCTGCTTCGTGGCCACCGGCATCACCCTGTTCACCGGCTGGTCCTGGCTCACCATAGTCGAGCGGATCGGTGCGACCTGCACCGGCAGCGTCAGCGCCATCTACCATTTCCCGACGACCCTGGGTCGCTGGCTCACCGGCGGCTGGCGCCAGCCCCGTTTTGAGGGGCCGGATCCCCTGCTGGAAGGGGGCGTGGGCGCTCTGGATCTCGACGAAGAAGAGGACGAGCCCCATAGCAGCTGGACGCGCAACCCCAAGGCCAAGGGGAGCCAGAAGTCAAAATCTGACGAATGGCTGCCGGAGCTCGATGACGACACCTTCCAGTTCGATCCGCAATTCGATGATGAAGAAGACGAGCCGGCGCCCGTGGCCAGACCCAAGCGCGCCGCCGTTGCCACTGCCCGCCGTCAGCCGGCCCTGGCCGATGACGGGGATGACGAGCTCGATCTGCCCTGGGCGGAAGGGGAGGAGGCTGACGCGCCAGCGGTGGCCGCACCGGTCAAGCCCAAGCGTCGCCCCCAGCCCGCCATGGCGCCGCTGCCGAGCATAGAGCTGCTCGACCGCCCGCCCGCCAAGACCCAGATGATGAGCAAGGACGAGCTGGACCGCATGGGCCGGCTGGTGGAGGCGAAACTCGCCGACTACAACGTCCAGGCCAAGGTGGTCGGCGTCTATCCGGGCCCGGTCATCACCCGCTTCGAGCTGGATCTGGCGCCGGGCATGAAGGCGAGCAAGATCACCAACCTGTCGCGGGATCTCGCCCGTTCCCTCTCCGCCAGCAGCGTGCGAGTGGTGGAGGTTATCCCGGGCAAGACTTTCGTCGGCATCGAGCTGCCCAACCGGGTGCGCCAGACCGTCTACCTGCGTGAGACCCTGGACTGCGAGGCCTTCTCTGGCAGCCACAATCCGCTGACCATGGGGCTGGGGCAGGACATTGCGGGGGAACCCGTGGTGGTGAACCTGGCCAAGATGCCCCACCTGCTGGTGGCCGGTACCACGGGTTCCGGCAAGTCGGTGGGGGTCAACACCATGATCATCTCCATGCTCTACAAGTCGACACCGGACGATCTGCGCTTCATCATGATCGACCCCAAGATGCTGGAACTCTCGGTCTACGAAGGTATCCCCCATCTGCTGACCGAGGTGGTCACCGACATGAAGGACGCCGCCAACGCCCTGCGCTGGTGCGTCGGCGAGATGGAGCGTCGCTACAAGCTGATGTCCGCAGTCGGGGTGCGCAACCTCAAGGGTTACAACGACAAGGTGCTGGCGGCCGCCGCCGAGGGCGAGCCCCTGCGGGATCCCCTGTGGCGTCCGGGTGACTCCATGGATCAGATGCCGCCTGAGCTGGAAAAACTGCCCCACATAGTGGTGGTGGTGGACGAGTTCGCCGACATGATGATGATCGTCGGCAAGAAGGTGGAAGAGCTCATCGCCCGTATCGCCCAGAAGGCGCGGGCGGCCGGTATTCACCTCATTCTGGCGACCCAGCGCCCCTCGGTGGATGTGATCACTGGCCTCATCAAGGCCAACATCCCGACCCGGATCTCCTTCCAGGTGTCGAGCAAGATAGATTCCCGCACCATCCTGGATCAGGGCGGCGCCGAATCCCTGCTCGGCATGGGGGACATGCTCTACATGCCCGCCGGCACCTCCAACCCGACCCGGGTCCACGGCGCCTTCGTCGATGACCACGAGGTGCACAAGGTGGTGGCGGACTGGAAACTGCGCGGTGAGCCGAACTACATCGAGGAGATCCTCTCCGGTGAGTCGGACGGCGAGGGTGGTGGTGGCGAGTACGGCGGTGGGGGTGACGAGGAGCTGGATCCCCTGTTCGACGAGGCGGTCGCCTTCGTGGTGGAATCCCGCCGTGGCTCGACCTCCAGCGTGCAGCGCAAGTTCAAGATTGGTTACAACCGGGCGGCCCGTCTCATCGAGCAGATGGAAAACCAGGGCATCGTCAGCTCTCCGGGGGGCAACGGCCAGCGCGACGTGCTGGCACCGCCCCCGGTGCGTGATTAAGCCTTCATATCATCCTGGCCATGTCTGCGGACATGGCCTTTTATCTGACCCTCTTCAACGGGAATCGCGATGAAAAAAGCATTATTGATGGGTTCTGTACTGTTGCTCGCCAGCAGCCAGGTGTGGGCCGATGCGGCCAGCGATCTCAAGCAGAAGCTGACGGGTGTCAGCCTGTTCTCGGCCAAGTTTGCCCAGACCGTCTATGACAGCAAGGGCAAGGAGCTGCAGAAGGCGAGCGGCTCCCTGCTGGTGCAGCGCCCGAACCGCTTCAACTGGCACACCACTGCCCCGGACGAGAGCCTGATCGTGGCGGACGGCAAGGATGTGTGGGTCTATGATCCCTTCGTCGAGCAGGTCACCGCCCTCAAGATGAAGGATGCGGTGCTCAACACCCCCTTCGTGCTGATCGCCGGCAACGATGTCGGGCTCTGGAAGAACTACGACGTGACCCAGGAAGGGGACGTCTACACAGTCACCAGCCGCAACAAGGACGAGCTGATCGCCTCCTTCCGCATCACCTTCGACCGTCAGAACAACATCAGCCGGTTCGACGTGAAAGAGGCCCAGGGGCAGTGGAGCGAATTCGTCTTGAGCAGCTTCAACCGCAAGCCGGTGCTCAAGGGCAACGAGTTCGTGTTCAAGATACCCAAGGGGGTCGCACTGGACGATCAGCGCTGATGAGCAGGCGGTCGCTGGATTTATCGTCAGCCCGTCTGTCAACGGCGACGGGCGTGACGCTGGGGTCAATAGAGATGAGTAACCTCTTGTTGGATGTCGCGTCGGCCCGTTTTTCCATGGCGGTATGCGTGATACTGAACGGTCAATACAGATGAGCAACTTGTCGCTGGATTTCTCGTCGGACTTTCGTCCGCTGGCGGCCAGGATGCGGCCGCAAACCCTGGATCAGTACATAGGCCAGCAGCACATCCTGGGGGCCGACAAGCCCCTGCGCAAGGCGATCCTGGCGGGGCACTGCCACTCCATGATCCTGTGGGGACCGCCCGGCACCGGCAAGACCACCCTCGCCGAGCTGATGGCCCACTACTGCCAGGCCGAGGTGGAGCGGCTCTCCGCGGTCACCTCCGGCATCAAGGAGATCCGCGCCGCCATCGACAAGGCGAAGGAGAACAGCTGGCGCGGGGTGCGCACCATCCTCTTCGTGGACGAGGTGCACCGCTTCAACAAGAGCCAGCAGGATGTGTTCCTGCCCCACATCGAAGACGGCACCATCACCTTCATCGGCGCCACCACCGAAAACCCCTCGTTCGAACTCAACAACGCACTGCTCTCCCGGGCCCGGGTCTATCTGCTCAAACGGCTGGAGGAGGAAGACATCCTCGCCATGCTCGATCAGGCGATGCAGGACCCCCGTGGCCTCAACGACCCGAGCCTCACCTTTGCCCCCGGGGTGAAGGCGGCGCTGGCCAAAGCCGTGGATGGAGACGGGCGCAAGTCCCTCAACTACCTGGAGCTCTTGGCCGACATGGCCGAGGCCAATGGGGCAGGGGAGAGGGTGATCGACAGCGCCCTGCTCGCCGCCGTGGTGGGGGAGCACGTGGCGCGCTTCGACAAGGGGGGGGATCACTTCTACGACCTCATCTCGGCGGTGCACAAGTCCATTCGCGGCTCGGCGCCGGATGCGGCCCTCTACTGGTATGCCCGCATGGTGAGCGCCGGTTGCGATCCGCTCTATATTGCACGCCGCTTGCTGGCCATTGCCTCGGAAGACGTGGGCAACGCCGATCCCCGCGCCATGCAGGTGGCGCTCTCGGCCTGGGACTGCTTCCACCGCATCGGTCCGGCGGAAGGGGAGCGGGCCATCGCCCAGGCCATCGTCTACCTCGCCTGCGCCCCCAAGAGCAATGCGGTCTACACCGCCTGGAAGGCGGCGCTCAATGACGCCAAAAACCTGCCGGACTTCGAGGTGCCGCCGCACCTGCGCAACGCCCCCACCAGGCTGATGAGCGAGCTCGGCTATGGCGCCGAGTACCGCTACGCCCACGACGAACCCGGGGCCTATGCCGCCGGCGAGGAGTACTTCCCCCCCGAGCTGGCGGGCAAGCACTACTACCAGCCCACCGATCGGGGCCTCGAGAAGCAGATCGCCCAGAAGCTCGACTATCTGCGCGAGCTGGACCGGCAGAGCCCGCGCCAGAGAGACAAGTAAGGGCGGGTTGCCGGGCGGCATGGGGATCCCTCGGATCGGCGAAGATAAGCCTGCCGATGCCGTCAAACTTGGCAAAAACGACAGCAATACGCCCTGTTCGGGCGGGGGGGCGGTCTGCTACACTGCCCCTCTGACCCCGCTTGTCTTGGCCTTGCACCATCTTCTTGATTTCGAAGGCCCGATTCCGAAGACATAGGGGTGCGCCAACCGATGTTAACTTCCGGATCTGTTTTCTCGCCAGGGTGGATGACCCAGGCCCAGATCCCATTAAAAAAAGTAGGTAAACCATGCTGGATCCCAAATATCTGCGCAGCGATATCGAAGAGGCCGCCGCTCGTCTGGCTGCACGTGGCTACGCGCTGGACGTAGCGGCTGTCAATGCTCTGGAAGAGAAACGCAAGGATCTGCAGTCCCGTACCCAGGAGCTGCAGGCCGAGCGCAACGCCCGCTCCAAGTCCATCGGTGAGGCTGCCCGTCGCGGCGAAGATGTGGCTCCGCTCAAGGCCGAGGTGACCAAGATCAACGACGAGCTGGAGACCAGCAAGGTCGCGCTCGAGGCACTGCTGGCCGACATCAAGGCCATCTCGGACGCCATCCCCAACCTGCCGAGCGACACCACCCCGGTGGGCCGCGACGAGAACGACAACGTGGAAGTGCGCCGCTGGGGCACCCCGCGCGAGTTCGACTTCCCGGTACGGGATCACATCGACATAGGTGAAGCGGTCAAGGGCGTGGACTTCAAGAACGGCGTCAAGCTCTCCGGTGCCCGCTTCGTGGTGATGAAAGGTCAGATTGCCCGCCTGCACCGCGCCCTGGCGCAGTTCATGCTGGACCTGCACACCCTGCAGCACGGCTACACCGAATGCTACGTGCCCTACCTGGTGAACCCGGACAGCCTGTACGGCACCGGCCAGCTGCCGAAATTCTCCCAAGATCTCTTCAACACAGGTATCGAGGGTGAAGGGGAAGACGAGGGCAAGGTGCGCAAGTTCTCCCTGATCCCGACCTCCGAAGTGCCGCTCACCAACATGGCCCGCGACGAGATCTTCGACGAGCAGGAACTGCCCATCAAGATGACGGCCCACAGCCCCTGCTTCCGCTCCGAAGCGGGCTCTTATGGTCGTGACACCCGGGGCCTCATCCGCATGCACCAGTTCGACAAGGTCGAGATGGTCCAGCTGGTGCACCCGGAGAAGTCCTGGGATGCGCTGGAAGAGATGGTGGGTCACGCCGAGAAGGTGCTGCAACTGCTGGAGCTGCCCTATCGCGTGATGGCGCTCTGCACCGGTGACATGGGCTTCTGCGCCGCCAAGACCTACGATCTGGAAGTCTGGCTGCCGGCCCAGAACACCTACCGCGAGATCTCGTCGGTCTCCAACTGCACCGACTTCCAGGCGCGCCGCATGCAGGCCCGTGTGCGTGTGGACGGCAAGCCGCAGCTGCTGCACACCCTGAACGGCTCCGGCCTCGCGGTGGGCCGCACCCTGGTGGCGGTGATCGAGAACTACCAGCAGGAAGACGGCCGCATCGCCATCCCGGCGGCGCTGCAGTCCTACATGGGCGGCCTGACCCACATCGGCTAAGCCCCCCTTGCTGACCACAACGCCATGGCCATGCCATGGCGTTGTGCATTTGGGTGCCAGCCGCCCCCGGCAGGGGTGAGGAGCGGTCTCCTTCGGCGCTCCATTGAACCTTTAACACATTTTTATCAAGCATTGCGCAATCGTTTTTGTTAGACTGCGCCGCAATTTCGCAGGACATCTTTTTCTATGGTCTGGATTGATTACGCCATCATCGGCATCGTCGGTTTCTCTGCCCTCATCAGCCTGGTGCGCGGCTTCCTGAAGGAAGCCATGTCCCTCGTCACCTGGTTCGTCGCCTTTTTCATTGCCAGCCATTTCTATCCGGATCTCGCCGTCTACTTCACCTCCTTCTCCGACGCCATGGTGCGCAACGGCCTGGCCATCGCCGCCCTCTTCGTGGCGACCCTGATCCTGGGGAGCGTGGTCAACTACGTGGTGGGCTTGCTGGTGGAAAAGACGGGACTCTCCGGCACGGATCGGGTGCTGGGGGTCTGTTTTGGCGCCATTCGCGGGGTACTGATCGTCAGTGCCCTGCTGTTTTTTATGGATACCTTCACCAGCCTCTCCCAGAGCGACTGGTGGGTGGCGTCCAAGCTGGTTCCCGAGTTCAAGCCGGTGATCCAGTGGTTTTTCGGGTTCATGCTGAACTCGTCCAGTTTTCTTCAACAGGTACAGTGACTTCGAGGTAGCAAAGACATGTGCGGTATTGTCGGTATAGTTGGCACCACCCCCGTCAATCAGGCCCTCTACGACGCCTTGACGGTGTTGCAGCACAGGGGACAGGATGCCGCCGGGATCGTGACCATTGACAGTGGAAACTTCCGGCAACGCAAGGCCAACGGCCTGGTGAAGGATGTGTTTGAAGTGCGCCACATGCAGCGACTGAAGGGGCATATCGGCATAGGACATGTCAGATATCCCACCGCAGGCAGCTCCAGTGCCGCTGAAGCCCAACCCTTTTACGTGAACTCGCCCTACGGCATGGTGCTGGCCCATAACGGCAACCTCACCAACGCCAAGGATCTCAAGGAGCAGCAGTTCAAGGTGGCCCGCCGCCACATCAACACCACCTCGGACTCCGAAGTGCTGCTGAACGTGCTGGCCCACGAGCTGGATCTGTGCGACAAGATGGCGCTGGCCCCTGCGGACATCTTCTCTGCGGTGCGCAAGGTGCACCAGCAGATCCGCGGCGCCTATGCCGTGGTGTCCCTGGTGATCGGCCACGGCCTCATCGGCTTTCGCGATCCCAACGGCATCCGTCCGCTGATCCTGGGCCGCCGCGCCGACGAGCAGGGCCAGGTGGAGTACATGCTCGCCTCCGAGAGCGTGGCCCTCGACGCCATCGGTTTCGAGACGGTGCGTGACGTCGCCCCGGGCGAGGCCATCTACATCACAGAGCAGGGCCAGCTCTTCTCCGAGCAGTGTGCGGAGAACCCCCAGATGAGCTCCTGCATCTTCGAGTACGTCTACTTCGCCCGCCCCGATTCGTGCATCGACAAGGTCTCCGTCTACGCCGCCCGTCTCAACATGGGCCGCAAGCTGGGCAAGAAGATTGCACGGGAGTGGGAAGATCTCGACGTGGACGTGGTCATCCCCATCCCCGAGACCTCCTGCGATGTGGCGCTGGAGATCGCCCACACCCTGGGCCTGCCTTACCGTCAGGGCTTCGTGAAGAACCGCTACATAGGCCGTACCTTCATCATGCCGGGCCAGACCCAGCGCAAGAAGTCGGTGCGCCGCAAGCTCAACGCCATCAGCTCCGAATTCAAGGGCAAGAAGGTGTTGCTGGTGGATGACTCCATCGTCCGTGGCACCACCTCCGAGCAGATCATCCAGATGGCCCGTGAAGCAGGGGCGGCCAAGGTCTACTTCGCCTCGGCGGCACCGGAAATCCGCTTCCCCAACGTCTACGGCATCGACATGCCCACCGCCAACGAGCTGATCGCCCACGGCCGTGAAGTGGAAGAGGTGTGCAAGCTGATCGGCGCCGATGGCCTGATTTTCCAGGATCTGGAAGATCTGGAAGAGGCGGTGCGGGAGATCAACCCCGAGCTGCGCCACTTCGAGACCTCGGTGTTCAATGGCCACTACGTGACCTCGGACGTGGATCAGGGCTATCTGGACCACCTGAACGCCCTGCGCAACGACGACAGCAAGGCGGTGCGCGAGTGGCAGGAAGGGACCAGCAACCTGGAGATCTTCAACGAAGGCAGTTAAACGTTTTCTGACTGTCATCGACATGAAACAGAGATGGGGGCCCAGGCCCCCATCTCTGTTTTTGTCTCTGTCGCAAGCCGCCCCTTCCTCAGCGGGGCGGCCCTCGTCACGCCAGATCTTCCCCGTTGCTGGCGATCACCTGTCGGTACCACCAGAACGACTTCTTGCGCCTGCGCGCCAGGGTGCCCTGGCCGGCATCGTCCCTGTCCACGTGGACGAAGCCGTAGCGCTTGCTCATCTCGCCGGTGGAGGCGGAGACCAGATCGATGCAGCCCCAGCTGGTGTAGCCCAACAGCGGCACGCCGTCTTCAATGGCATCCCCCATGGCGCGGATGTGTGCGCGCAGGTAGTCGATGCGATAGTCGTCCACTATTTCGCCATCGGCGTTGATCTCGTCCATGGCCCCCAGGCCGTTCTCCACCAGGAACAGGGGTTTCTGGTAGCGATCGTACAGGCTGTTCATGGTGATGCGAAGGCCGAGCGGATCTATGCCCCAACCCCACTGGCTCACCTCGATGTGGGGATTGCGCAGGGACTTGACCACGTTGGCGGCGCTGGTGTTGCCCGCGTTCATGTCGGCCGAGGCGCAGCGGGAGGCGTAGTAGCTGAAGGAGACGAAATCGACGCTGTGTGTGAGGATCTCATCATCCTCCGGCGCCTTGACGAGCCGGATCCCCTTCTCGCGAAACACCCGGGCCGCATAGGACGGGTAGGCGCCTCTCGCCTGCACGTCGATGAACAGCAGGTTCTCCCGCTCCTTTTGCAGCGCGGCCCAGACATCTTCCGGCTTGCAGGAGTAGGGGTAGAAGCTGCCCCCCGCCAGCATGCAACCCACCTGGTTTGCCGGATTGACCTCGTGGGCAATTTGGGTCGCCAGGGCGCTCGCGACCAGCTCGTGGTGGGCCGCCTGGTATTTGACCTGCTCCTGGTGCTCCCCCTCCTCGAACACCAGTCCGGCCCCGGAGAAGGGGCTGTGCAACAGGATGTTGATCTCGTTGAAGGTGAGCCAGTACTTCACCAGGCCGTCGAATTGCTCGAAGCAGGTGCGGGCATAGCGGGTGAAAAAGTCCACCATCTGGCGGTTGCGCCAGGAGCCGTACTCCACCACCAGGTGCATGGGCACGTCGAAGTGGCACAGGGTCACCAGGGGCTCGATGTTGTACTTTCTGCACTCCTGGAACAGGGCCCGGTAGAAGGCGATGCCCTCGGGGTTGGGTTCTGGCTCGTCGCCGTTCGGGTAGAGCCGGCTCCAGGCGATGGAGGTGCGAAACACGGTGAAGCCCATCTCGGCCATCAGGGCGATGTCTTCCTTGTAGCGGTGATAGAAATCGATGGCCTCGTGGCTTGGGTAGAACTCGTCATCCCGCAGGGTGAAGCGCTTCTCCTGGCCAAGCTTGACCGCCATGCGGTTGGCGCCATGGGGGATCATGTCCACCGTGGTCAGCCCCTTGCCCCCCTCGCGATGGCCGCCTTCCGCCTGGTTGGCGGCCAGGGCGCCGCCCCAGAGGAAGCCTTTGGGAAATCTGGTTATCGACATCGGTTACCTCTTGTCATGTCGGATGATATGAATTCACAGGCTGGTGGCCGGCTGGCCCGGCATGGCCGCGTCGGCCCGGGCTGGCGTCCGGGGTGCCTGCTCCTGCACAGGTATGTCTTCAAAGCCCATCACCAGGGTCAGCACGAAGGAGAGCACCACGGAGAGCGCCATCACGGCGAACACCCAGGCGATGCTCATGGGGTTGGTCGGATCGAAGAACTGCACGCTGGTGAAGAGACCCGGGGCCGCCATGGAGTGGCTGGCGAGGCCCGCCATGCCGGCCACGGCGCCGCAGATGAAACCGCTTATGAGGCTGGCGATGAGGGGGCGCTTCAATCGCAGGGCGACGCCGTAGAGGGCGGGCTCGGAGATCCCCGCCATGATGGCGGAGGCGGCCGCCGCCAGCGCAGTCTGGCGCAGTTCGGGGTTTTTGGTGCGCCAGGCGACGGCCAGGGAGGAGCCGCCGAGGGAGAGGTTGGCGCCAATCTCGGAGGGCATCACCATGCCTTCCTTGCCGGTCTCGGCGATGGTCTGGATGATGGTCGGAGTGAAGACGCGGTGCATGCCGGTCATCACCAGCAGGGGCCAGAGCGCGCCCATGATGGCCACCGACAGCCAGCCCAGGTAGTCGTGGACCGTGTAGACCAGGCCAGAGATGGCGGTGCCAATCCAGATGCCGATGGGACCGATGAGCAGGATGGCGAGCGGCGCCGCGATGAGCACTATCAGCATGGGCTTCAAGAAGTTCTTGGTCACCGCCGGGGTGATGCGATCGACCCAGCGCTCTATGTAGGAGAGGCACCAGGTCATCACCAGGGCCGGGATCACTGTGTAGGTGTATTTCACCGCGGTGACCGGGATCAGGGCGAAGGTCACCTGCTCCCCCTCGGCGGCCCTGGCCATCAGCTCGATGAAACTGGGGTGAACCAGCACGCCGGCGATGGCGATGGCGAGCGACATATTGGTCTTGAACTTGACGGCGGCGGAGGCGGCCACCATCAGGGGCAGGAAGAAGAAGGCGCCGTCACCGGCCACCGTGAGTATGGTGAGGGTCGAGGAGCCTTTCTCCAGCACCCCTGTCATCTCCAGCACCATGGCCAGCAGCTTGAGCATGGAGCCGCCGATGATGGCCGGGATGAGCGGCGACATGGTGCCGATCAGGGCGTCGAGGATGGCGGCGCCCATGCGGCGCAGGCTGAAACCTGGCTTGGCCGCTGGCATGTCTCCCCGTGCGCCTTCCGGCAACTGGGCAAGCACCTCGCGATAGGCGTGGGAGACCATGTTGCCGATGATCACTTGGCACTGGTTATCACTGCTGACCACCCCAAGGACCCCGGCAGTGGCCTTGAGCGTGGGACTGTCCACCAGGGTGGGGTCTTGCAGCACGAAGCGCAGGCGCGTCATGCAATGGGTCACGGCGACTATGTTGCCGGTTCCGCCGAGGGCCGTGATGACCTTGCCGGCCAGGGCCGCGTAGTTCTTTGACATCTAGTCGTATCCTTCTTACCAAATGAGGCCTGTCGATCCCCGTCATTGACGACGGGAAGAACGGGAATGAAACTGCATCGTGGAACCGGTTCCACATAGCATGCGCAGTTTCATGCTCACAGACAAGACGGTCGCACCGCCATTGTGCAGAAGCGTGAATGGGATCACTGAAAGGGGGAGCCTGCGCCCATTCTCGTTAGCACAAGCGGGTCCCGTGCAGTACACTGCGGCCCGTCGAGAAGAGGGGAAGATGATGACGACTATGCTGGAGGTGGCGAAGCGGGCAGGGGTGTCGAAGGCGACTGTCTCCCGGGTGCTGTCGGGCAATGGCTATACCAGCCAGGAGACCCGGGATCGGGTGTTCCAGGCCATAGAGGAGAGCGGCTATCGCCCCAACCTGCTGGCCAGGCAGCTGGCCACCAAAAACACCCAGACCCTGGGGCTGGTGGTGACCAACACCCTCTATCACGGCGTCTATTTCAGCGAGCTGCTCTCCCACGCGGCGCGCTTGACCGAAGATAGGGGCCGGCAGCTGATCCTGGCCGATGGCAAGCACAGCGCCGAGGAGGAGCGACAGGCCATCCAGTACCTGCTCGACTCCCGCTGTGACGGCGTCATCATCTACCCGCGTTTTCTCGGCGTCGAGGAGATGGACGAGCTCATCGAGCAGCACTCCCAGCCCATCATGGTGCTCAACCGGCGGCTGCGGCGCCACCCGGCGCACTGCGTCTACTCCGATCAGCAGGCTGCCGCCGCGGCCGTGGTGGAGAGGCTGGTCGAGATGGGGCACAGCGACATCGCCTTCATCACGGGCTCGGCAGATTCGCCGACTGGCATGGAGCGTCTCGCCGGCTACCGCGAGGCCCTTGCCCGGCACGGCATTTCCGTGCAAGAGGCGCTGATCGCCCCCGGCAAGTGGACCCCCGCCTGCGGCGCGGCCGCCGTCTCGACCCTGCTAGCGCGCGGGGTGAGCTTCAGTGCCCTGATCGCCAGCAACGATGACATGGCGATCGGGGCCATCAAGCAGTTGCACGAGTGCGGCCTGTCGGTGCCGGAGCAGGTCTCCGTGGTGGGGTTCGACGACATCGCCCTGGCTCCCTACGTCATTCCGTCGCTGGCCAGCGTCAAGATGCCGGTGACCGAGATGATCCAGGAGACCATCAGCCGGCTGATCACCATGGTGGAGGAGGGGGAGCCCGAGGCGCTGCCCTCTTTCAGTGGCAAGCTGGTCCGGCGCGATTCCCTCAAGCGCCTGCTGGAGTGAGGCTGCCTCTGCGCTGGGCAGGCGGGGCGGGATCCGTTAGCATGGGCCCCCTTCGCGGGCCTCGCCCGCCGTATCGAGCCGCATCAATATATGCCAATCAAGACCAACCAGAGAGTGCAAGAGTTCAGATGGATGACCTGCTAGCCCCCGTGCGCCAATTCCTGCATTGCGAGACCCCGGATGAGTGGGTGGAGATGGCGCGGGACCCCGCCCAGTTGCCGACCCTGCTCATCGATCACGCCAACTGCGAGAACAAGGCCGCCCTGACGGCCCACAGCCTGGTGCGTCGCTACTGCCTGCCCAAGGAGAAGCGCCACCTGCTGCCCAAGCTCGAATTTTACCGTGAGCTGGATGCCATCCCCGAGAAGGCCGAGATCCTCGGCAAACGCACCATGGGCGAGTCAGACAGAAGCGTGTTCGCCGAGCTCGAGCGCAACCCCCTGCTGTTCCCCATGGTGCGGCTCATTCAGGAGGAGCTGCATCACTTCGAGCAGGTGCTGGAGATCATGCAGGCCCGCGGCATCCCCTACGGGCCCGTCACCGCCTCCCGCTATGCCCGCAGCCTGCTGGCCCACGTGCGCACCTACGAGCCGGCGGCCGTGGTGGACAAGATGATCATCGGCGCCTACATAGAGGCGCGCTCCTGCGAGCGCTTTGCCAAGATTGCCCCTCACCTGGACGAGGAGCTGGGCCGCTTCTATGTCTCCCTGCTGCGCTCGGAGGCGCGCCACTACCAGGACTATCTGGCACTGGCCGAGCAATACGCCGGGGAGGATATCAGCGAGCGGGTCGCCTATTTTGGCCGGATTGAAGCCGGGCTTATCTGCTCGCCGGACCCGCAATTCAGGTTCCATAGCGGCCTGCCTGTCAGATCTGACAGTTGTTGAGCCCAAAGGGGCTGCCTACTATCTCGGTGTTCCTACTACGAGCGACGCAATCACTTTTTTGAGCGCAATCCCCGGCGACTGATGTGACATCAGGCCGGGTTTTTTTATGCCCGGCCCATGGGCCGGAGGGGGAGCGGCTGGGGATCAGCGGCGGTATTCGTTGTTGTAGTTCTGGATCAGGCGGCGGGTCACGTCGTGCTGGGGATCGGCGAAGACCCGCAAGGTCTTGCCGCGCTCCACTACCCGGCCCTCGTGCATCACCAGCACCTCGTCGCTGATGTGGCTGACGATGCCCAGATCGTTGGCCACCAGCACATAGCTCAGCCCCATGGTCTCCTGCATCTCCAGCAGCAGGTTGATGATCTGGGAGCGCACCGAGATGTCCAGGGTGGAGAGCGCCTCATCCGCGACCACGATTTTCGGGTTGAGGATCAGCGCCCGCGCCAGCCCCACCCGTTGCTGCTGACCGGCGGAGAGCATCTGGGGGTAGAAGAGGGCGTGATCCGCCAGCATGCCCACCATGCGCAGGGTCTGGATCACCTTCTCCCGGCGCTCCTCCTCGCTCAGGGCCGTGTTGAGGCGCAGCGGCGTCTCCAGGATCTGGCCGACCCGAATCTTTCGGTTGAGCGAGGTGTTGGGATCCTGGAAGATCATCCGCAGCAGCTTGCAGCGGGTCTGATAGTCACCGTGAACCAGGGGCTGTCCCTCGATGGCGATCTCGCCGCCGCTCGGCTCTATCATGCCGGCCAGGATCCGCGCCAGCGTGCTCTTGCCCGAGCCCGCCTCCCCGACGATGGCCAGGGTCTGGCCCACTCCGAGATCAAACGACAGGGGCTTGATGGCCTCCACCGCCTGGCGCCGGAACAGGCCGGTGCGGTTCTGATAGGTCTTGCACAGGCCCCTGACCTGCAACAGGGCGGGTTCGATCACAGGCTTGGCTCCTTCATGACGACATTCACGATCAGGCTCATTTCTTTGGCTCTTCCATGTTCAGCGGGAAGTGGCAGCTGGGGCATGGAATGGTGATGACTCGGGCTCATTTCTTCGGCTCTTCCATGTTCAAGGGGAAGTGGCAGCTAAACTGGTGTCCCTTGACCTTACTCATCAGCGGGGTCTGCACGCACTGCTTCTGGGCGTAGGGGCAGCGGGGGCCGAGGCGGCAGCCGATGGGCAGGTGCTGCAGGGGGGGGATCACCCCGGGCAGGGTCTCGAGCCGGGACTTGTGGCGCACCAGCTTGTCGAAGTCGGGAATGGACTTGAGCAGGGCGTCCGTATAGGGGTGACGGGGGGATTCGAGGATCTGATCCCGGGTGCCCACCTCCACCATCTGGCCGCAGTACATGATGTTGATGGTGTCGGTCAGGTTCGCGATGGCGGCGATGTCGTTGCTGATGATGAGGATGGTGGTGTTGCCCAGCTTGTTCATCTTGTCCAGCAGCCGCAGGATCTGGGAGTGGGTGGTGGACTCCATGGCGCTGGTTGGCTCGTCCGCCACCAGCAGCCGCGGCTGGTTGGCGATGGCCATGGCGATCATCACCTTCTGGCACATGCCATCCGACAGCTCGTGGGGATAGGCCCGCATCACCTTGCGGTGATCCTTGACCCCGACCCGGTGCAAGAGGGCGATGGCCCGCTTCTTGCGCCACTGGAAGCGCTGCCAGAACTTGCCGGCGAAGGCGCTGGTGGGGATGGCCTCTTCCAGCTGGGTGCCTATCTCCTCGGAGGGGTCGAGACAGCTGATGGGGTCCTGGAAGATCATGGCGATCTCCCGGCCCATGATGCGGCGCCGCTCCTTGGGGGCCATGGTCAGCAGGTCCATGTCGTTGAAGCGCATCCGGTCAGCGCGCACCGTCCAGTTGTCCTTCTGGATGCCGACGATCACCTTGGCCACCAGGCTCTTGCCCGAGCCCGATTCTCCTACCAGGCCGCGGATCTCCCCCTCGTTCAGGGTCAGGCTGACCCTGTCCACCGCCTTGACCTTGCCCTGGGGGGTGTCGATCTCTATGGTCAGGTTGCGTATGTCGAGCAGGGGCATCAGTGGCGCTCCTCATGAGGGTGTGGCTGGGCGTGCTGCATCTGGGCCATGCCGTCCTTGATGGTATAGAGCCGCAGTATCATCAATCGTTCCCCTCTTTAAGCGCTTCGCGCATGCCTTCACCCACCAGCGATGGGTTGGCCAGCACGCCGTACAGCAATGGGCGAAGAACAAGGGTGAGCATGCCTTTCTTCGGCATAGAACATTGCATCAGTCGTTCCCTTCTTTAAGCGCTTCGCGAATGCCTTCACCCACCAGCGATGGGTTGACCAGCACGCCGTACAGCCATGGGCGGAGAACAAGGGTGAGCATGCCTTTCTTCGGCATAGAACATTGCATCAGTCGTTCCCTTCTTTGAGCGCTTCGCGAATGCCTTCACCCACCAGGTTGGTCACCAGCACGCTGAACAGGATGGCCATGCCCGGCAGGGTCACGGTCCAGGGGGCCAGATAGATGAGATCGCTCGAATCCGCCAGCATGGCGCCCCACTCCGGCTGGGGTGACTGGGCCCCGAGGCCGAGGAAGCCCACCGCCGAGATATCCAGGATGGCGGCAGAGAGGGTGCGGGTGGTCTGGGTCACCAGGGTTTCCACTATGTTCGGCAGTATGGCCAGACGCATGATCCGCAAGGGGGGCGAGCCGTCGAGGCGGCTCGCGATGATGTACTCCTTCTGCATCTCGGCGTGGACGGCGTTGTAGGTTGCCCGGATGAATGGCGGTATCAACGCCAGCGTGATGGCGATCAGGGTGTTGAACAGCCCGGGCCCCAGGATGGCGACCACTATGATGGCCAGCAGCAGGGAGGGGATGGAGAGCAGGGTATCGAGCAGGTGATGGAGCACGCTCGACTTCACCCCCTTGCTCATGCCGCCGAGGATGCCGATGGCGGAGCCGACGAGGAGCGCTATCACCACCACCAGCAAGGCGTTGCCGAAGGTGAGGCGGGCCCCCACCACGAGGCGGGAGAGGATGTCGCGGCCCAGATCGTCGGTGCCGAGGAAGTAGTCAATGTTCCCCGTGCTGGCCCAGGAGGGGGCCAGCAGCAGGCGGCCGCTGTGCTGATCATCGATGCCGTAGGGCACCACCAGGGGACCCACCAGGGTGATGAGCAACAGCAGGCCGAAGCACCAGAGCCCCCCCATGGCCAGCGGATTGCGGCGATAGGAGGCCCAGGTCTGCTCCAGGGGGGAGAGGATCCTGAGCTCCGGATAGATGTTCGATTTATCGTGCATGATGCAGGCTCCAGCCCTGGCCATGAGCGGGGTCAGTCTTGTGTTGCATAGGGTATCTTGCGCCTTGGTGGGCAAGGGGGGCGCATATGCGGCAATGTCTTGCCAAAGGAGCCCAATCAGTCTTGTTTTGCATGGCGTTCTTTGCGCCGTGCCGGATACAGCATGAAGGGGGTGAGCAGCGCGAGGCCGACATGCTGGCGTCTGTGCCGCTGTGGGCATACTCAGTCTTGTTTTGCATAGAGTTCTTTGCGTCGTGCCGGATACATGATGGTGGTCAGCAACTCGGTGCTGACGCTGATGAAGATGACGAAGCTGGCCACCACCAGGAAGGCGCCGCGGATGGCGGCATAGTCCTGCAGCGCTATGCTGCTCACCAGCCAGCGGCCGATCCCGGGCCAGTCGAACACCACCTCGGTGATCATGGCGGAGGTGAGCACGCTGCCGAGCTGCAGGCCGAGCAGCGGCAGCACGGGGGGCAGGGCGTTCTTGAGGCCGTGGCGCCAGACGATCTGGCGGCGAGAGAGGCCACGGCTGGCGGCGGCCTTGATGTAGTTCTGCTTCATCACGTCGATGAGGGAGCTGCGCACGTGGCGGATCACCTCGGTGGTGGGCACCACGGCCAGCACCAGGGAGGGCAGCACCAGGTGGCGCAGGGCGTCACGCAGTGCCGCCTCGCGCCAGGGCTCCTGGCTCATCAGCACATCGACGATGGCGATCCCCGTGATGGAGGGAACGTCGTAGAGCAGGCTGATCTGGCCGGAGGAGGGGAGCCAGCCGAGATCCAGGGAGAAGAACATCACCATCAGCAGCGCCAGCCAGAAGACGGGCACGGCGTAGCCGATGAGGCCGGCGGCCATGATGGAGAGATCCAGGCTGCGCCCCTGATAGAGGGCCGCCAGGGTCCCGAGCGGGATCCCCACCAGCAGCGAGATGGTAAAGGCCGCGAGACAGAGGGTCAGGGTCGCCGGGAAGTAGTGACGGATCTCGTCCAGCACCGGCAGGCCGGAGACGCTGGAGAGGCCGAAGTCCCCCTCGGCGATGCGCTGCAGGAAGTCCGGGTAGCCGTGCCAGAAGTCCAGCACCTGGCCGATGAGGCGAAACTCCAGCAGGTAGGCCCCCATGGTCAGCACCAGCAAGGTGATCACCAGCAGGGTGATGCGGCGCAAAATATAAAAAAACATGCTTATGCCTCCGCGCCGGGCTGCGTCGATGGGAAGGGAGGCCAGATGCCACTTGTGGAATGGATGTCAGCCATGTTCACTCCCGATGGGCCTGGTTGAAGGTGGTGCCGCCAAAGGGCATGAGGGTCAGTCCCTGGATGTCGCTGCGGCTCACCTGGGTGCGCAGGGCATGGGCCAGCGGGATGAGCGGCAACTGTTCGCTCAACAGGGACTGGGCATAGTAATAGTTGCGCAGACGGAACGCGAGTTGCGGTGTGGTCACCGCATCGTCCAGCAACTGATCGAAGGCTGGGCTGCACCAGCGGCTGTAGTTGTTGCCCCGCTCGACGGCGGCGCAGCTCAGCAGTTGGCGGAAGAAGTTGTCCGGGTCCGCGTTGTCGGCGATCCACCCCGACAGCAGGCTGTCATACTGCCCCTTGGCGAGCCGGGTTTCGATGACCGGCCAGGCCTGCTGCACTATCTTGAGCTTCACCCCTATCTTGGCGAGATCGCTGCGCATCAGCTGGGCCGTCTTGAGGCCGTCCGGGTTGTAGGGGCGGGCACCGGGCTGCACCAGCACCTGCATCTCGAACCCGTTCGGGTAGCCGGCATCCCTGAGCAGTTGGCGGGCGAGCTTCAGATCGGGCTTGCGCTGGGTCAGGGAGGGGTTGTAGCCCCAGGAGAGCGGCGGCAGCAGGCTGGCGGCAGGCTGACCGGTCTCGAAATAGACCGCCTGCAGCAGGTTCTGCACGTTGATGGCACTGGCCAGTGCCTGGCGCACCTGCACCTTGTTGAAGGGGGCCTTGCGGGTATTGAGGGCGAGGAAGGCGACGTTCATCCCCGACTGCACCGACAGAGTGAGGTGGGAGTCCTTGTCGATCACCGACAGCTGGCTGGCGGAGGGGGTGCTCATGACATCGCACTCGCCGGTCAGCAGCTTGGCGAGCCGCTTGGACGACTTGGGGGTGATGTCGTAGATGAGCTGCTCAATCTTCGCCTCGCCGCCCCAGTAGCCGGGGTGGCGCAGGTAGCGCACGAACTCGTTGTGACGGTACTCCTTGAAGCTGAAGGGGCCGGTGCCTATGGGCCGGCTGTCCAGCAGCTCCGGGGTGCCTGCCTTGTCCATCTGCTCGCCATATTCGGCCGAGAGCACGATGGCGTAGTCGCTGGCCAGGGTCGCGAGGAAGGAGGCATCCGGCCGGTTCAGCTCGAACACCACCTCATGGGGGCCCTTCTTGTAGACCCGCTTGATGAGGCTGCCGAGCCCCAGACTGTGGAAATAGGGGTACTCGCCACCCGAGATGCGGTGGAAGGGGTGGTGCTCGTCCAGCAGGCGATGATAGGTGAAGAGCACGTCGTCGGCGTTGAAGTGGCGCGTCGGGTTGAACCAGGGGGTGCGATGGAAGGTCACGCCCTTGCGCAGAGTCAATGTATAGGAGAGGCCATCCTCGCTGCTGCGCCAGTGGGTGGCGAGGCCCCCCTCGATGCTGAGGGTATTGGCATTGACCTCGAGCAGGCGATCGTAGAGCGGGCGGGCGCTGGCATCCAGGGTCGCCTCTGAATTGGCAAGCTGCGGGTTGAAAGACCTGGGCGCCCCGTCGGCACAATAGATGAGTCCGGTCCTGGAGGCATCGTCTTGTTTCTGACAGCCGGTGACCAGTACCAGGAGACCGAGCAGCAGTGGTGTGAGCATTCTCATGTTGGAACCATGTTTTCAGACAGAGTTGCCCGCCAGAGGGCGGGCGCGTTGCGGGATCCTGCCGGGCAGGGCATCCCATCGGGGGCGCGAACCTCCCCCTCGTCAATTCCCTCGAGCAGCGGGTATTTACCTGGCATGTCTCGACGGAGGTGATGGCAGAGGGTCAGTCGTTGTCCGCATTGCCATTGTTGTCATCCTCCACGAGCAGCTGGTATTTGCACCGCATGCTCCGGAACGGGTGGTGGCAAAGGGTCAGTCGTTGTCCGCATTGCCATTGTTGTCATCCCCCTCGAGCAGCTGGTATTTGCGCAGCATGCCCCTGAACTGGTGGTAGCTCAGGGTCAGCAATTGGGCGGCTTTGCGCTGATTATACTGGGATTGCTGCATCGCTTGCTTGAGTAAATTAATCTCGTATTGCGCCACCGCCCCCTTGAGATCCAGCGGCAGGCTCATGGCCTGGGGGCCGCTTGCCGAGGCCGCCTCGGTGGCCACCGGGGACGGGCTGCCGGTATGGGGGCGCCAGGGGGAGTCGAAGGGGTTGATCACCAGCTCAGAGAGCGGCAACTGCGGATTGCCCTGACGGTAGAGGCTGCGCTCCACCACGTTCTTCAGCTCCCGCACGTTGCCGGGCCAGGGGTAGTCTTGCAGCAACTGGGTCGCCTTGCGGGAGAAGCCGGCAAACAGCGGATACCCCAGCTCCCGGGTCATGCCGTGGGCGAAGTGCTCCGCCAGCATCAGTATGTCTTCGCGCCGCTCCCGCAGCGGGGGCAGGGTGATGACGTCGAAGGCCAGCCGGTCCAGCAGATCGTGACGAAACTGTCCCCGGGCCGCCAGCTGCGGCAGATCCTCGTTGGTGGCGCACACCAGGCGCACATCCACCTTGAGCGCCTTGGCACCGCCCACCCGCTCGAACTCCCCGTACTCGATGACCCGCAGCAGTTTTTCCTGCACCCGGGCGCTGGTGGTGGCCAGCTCGTCGAGGAACAGGGTGCCGCCATCGGCCCGCTCGAAGCGACCCTGGTGACGCTTGGCGGCGCCGGTGAAGGAGCCCGCCTCGTGGCCAAACAGCTCGGTTTCCAGCAGGCTCTCGCTCAAGGTGGCGCAGTTGATGGTGACAAAGCTTTGATCCCAGCGATCCGAGAGATAATGTAGGCGGTGGGCGATGAGCTCCTTGCCGGTCCCCCGCTCGCCGATGATAAGCACGGGTTTGCGCAGGGGGGCGAGTCGCGAGGCCTGCTCGATGATTTCTAGAAACGCGTTGGACTCACCCAACAGACTTTCCGTGGCCGTGGTCATCCTGATCCCTGTTCGTTGAAAAATCTGGTTAATCTTACCAAAAGTTGGTTATTTTAATCATCTCTTGTTCCGGGCGTCTTGAAACTCATGGAGAGTGCCCATATAAATCAACAAGTTAATTATTGTTCCAGATTGGCACACAAGTTGCCATTGTCAATGGAGAAACAACCCAATGCCCATCACAGGAGTAGAACCATGAGTATTTTTTCCCGCCTGGCCGACATCATCAATTCCAATCTGACGTCCCTGCTCGACAAGGCCGAGGATCCCCAGAAGATGGTGCGCCTGATCATCCAGGAGATGGAAGATGAACTGGTGAAGGAGCGCTCCAACCTGGCCCGCTTCCTCGCCAACCAAAAAGAGATCGGCCGTCAGGTCAGCCGCCATCAGGAGCGGGTGAACGAATGGCAGGCCAAGGCCGAGCTGGCCCTGACCAAGGGGCGTGAGGATCTGGCCCGGGCCGCCCTCATCGAGAAGAACAAGCAGAGCGAGCTGGCCGAGGCGCTCTATCGCGAGCAGCAGGCGGTGGACAGCGGCATCGACAAGCTGGGCGACGAGATCCGCCAGCTGGAAGCCAAGCTCGAAGACGCCCGTGCCCGCCAGAAGGCGATGGCCATTCGCAGCGAAGCGGCCAGCAGCCGCCTGAACGTGCAAAGCCAGGTGGCCCGTGGCGACAGCCAGGCCGTGGTCAGCAAGTTCGAGCGCATGGAGCGCCGCATCGACGAGATGGAAGCCCGTGCCGATCTGGGACAGTCCGACAAGGCCCTCGCCCAGCAGTTTGCCGAGCTGGAAGCGGACGATCAGATCAGCCGCGAGCTCGAGGCCATGCGCCAGAAGCTCGGCCAGAGCGACACTGCCTCGAAAGGAGAGTGATGAATGGAAGACATTCTTGGGATATTGGCGACGCCACTCATCGTCTTCATGGTCATAGTGGCCCCCATCTGGCTGGTGCTGCACTATCGCGCCAAGGGCCGGATTGGTGCGGGTCTCGCCGACAATGAGCGGGAGCAGTTGCAAGGCCTGCTGGTCCGTGCCGAGAAGATGCAGGAGAGAGTCGGGGCCCTGGAATCCATTCTGGATGCCGAGGTCCCGGGCTGGAGGAACAGGGTATGAATGCCATCCATTGCTGCCATTACATGCAGCCTGCGTTGGTCGGTACACCGGGTTTCATTCCGGATGCCGAGGCCCCGGGCTGGAGGAACAAGGTATGAGCGCCTCGAATAACTCTCGCAATCTCTACCGGGATCCCCAGAAGGGCAAGATAGCCGGCGTCTGCGCCGGCCTTGCCGACTACTTCGGGGTGGAGACCTGGATAGTGCGGCTGCTGGCCATCAGCGGTCTCATCTTCGCCGGTTTCATCACCTTCACCGCCTACATCGCCGCCTGGTTTCTGCTCGACAAGAAACCTGTCACCCTGTTTGGGGAGCAGGAGGCGGACTTTGCCGAGGTTCGGATGAAGGCGCGCAGCTGGCAGGCCGGCGTCACTCCCCATCAGGCGCTCGGTCGCATCGGCCAGGAGCTCGACGCGCTCGAGCCAAGGGTGCAGCGTCTCGAGAAGCTGGTGACCTCCAAGGAGTTCACCCTGCAGCGCGAGTTCAGCAAGCTGTAAGTACCGCAAGGGCGCGAGGCTGTGGCCCGGCCCTTATCCCCATGGTTCGGCTGTGACAGGAGAAAAAGACCCGCCTTGATACGCAACAAACTCGAACAGTCATGGTCTGTGCTGCAGCACAAGGCCTTTGAGGTGGTGAACCGGGCTCGGGATCGCCACATCCGGCTGGCGGTCACCGGCCTGTCGCGCAGCGGCAAGACCGCCTTCATCACGGCGCTGGTGAACCAGCTGGAGCACGCCGCCATCGACGGCCGTCTGCCCCTGTGGGATGCCCATCGTCAGGGGCGGATCCTCGGCGCCCGCCGGGTTCCCCAGCAAAACGCCCACATCCCCACCTTCCCCTACGAGCGGGGCCTCGATGCCCTGTTTGGTGACCCTCCCGCCTGGCCAGAGCCGACACGTGGGGTAGCCGAGGTGCGCCTGGAAATCCGTTACCGCACCCGCCACCCCTTGCGCCGGCACCTGGGGGAGATCTCCACCCTCTATGTGGATCTGGTGGACTACCCCGGCGAGTGGCTGCTGGACTTGCCGCTGCTGGATCTGAGCTACGAGCAGTGGAGCGAGCAGGTGGCAACCCAGTTGCGTCGCCCCGAGCTGCAGGCCCTGGCCGCCGACTGGCTGACCCCCGGCTGGCAGGCCGAGCAAGCCTTCGAGGAGCGGCCGGCCTGCGAGCTGGCGGCCCGTTACACCGACTATCTGCACGCCTGCAAGCAGGAGCTCGGGCTGCACCTCATCCAGCCGGGCCGTTTCGTGCTGCCGGGGGAGTATGCCGGGGCACCGCTGCTGCAATTCGTGCCCTGGGTGTGGGACAAGCCAGCCCGGGAGCCCGCCGATGGCACCCTCTACGCCACCTTCAAGCAGCGCTTCGAGCAGTACAAGCAGCACCTGGTGCAGGGTTTCTACGAGCAGCACTTCGCGGGCTTCGATCGCCAGATAGTGCTGGTGGACTGCCTGGCGCCCCTCAACGCCGGGGCCGCCAGCTTTGGCGACATGCAGCAGGCCATCGCCCGCATCATGGAGAGCTTCGCCTATGGCAAGAGCAACTGGTGGCGCCGGCTGTTCTCCCCGCGCATCGACAAGCTGCTGTTCGTGGCGAGCAAGGCCGATCACGTCACCCCGGAGCAGCACGGGCCCCTGGTCTCCCTGCTCCAGCATCTGGTGAGCAGCGGCCGGGGTCAGGCCCGCTTCGAGGGGATAGAGACCGAATGCCTGGCGCTGGCCGCCATCAAGGCCACCGAGGTGGGCAAGGGGGTCGCCAATGGTCGCGAGTTTCCGGCCATCCGCGGCACCAGCCTGGCCGGGGAGCCGCTCTTGCTCTTCCCGGGGGAGGTGCCACCCCATATTCCACCCGCTCAGTGGTGGCACACCCAGGGCTTCGATTTTCAGGCATTTCGCCCCATGCCCATGAGCGCCCATCAGGCGCTGCCCCATATTCGGCTGGACGCGGCACTGGAGTTCCTGCTCGGGGATCACCTCGAATAACCGGCGCCGCACCAAGGAGCAGACAACAAGATGAACGATCAGACAACACAGAAGGTGCCGCTGCAAGGCAAGGTGATCCTGGAGCCGACCCTGTCGGTGGCGAGCGAGACGCCGCCCCCGGCCCCGGCCCAGCGGCTGGAAGAGGAGAGCTTCGAGCCTCTGGAGGCGCTGGACGAGTTCATCGAGGTCGAATCCGCGCTCACTGTCAGGCCTCGCCGTCGCCATCGCCTGCTGGGCTGGGGGCTGGGGGCGGTCGGCCTGCTCTCCCTGGGGCAGTTTGGCGCCTTCCTCTACGACCAGTTTCTCACTGCCCCGCTCTGGGGCGGCGCCTGGCTGCTGGCGTCGGGTCTGGTGGCGGTCGGCACGGCCGGCGTGGTCGGGCGCGAGTGGCTGCGGCTGCGCACCCTCAAGCGGCGCCAGGATGTGCGCTCAAGGGCCGAAGATCTGCTCGCCCATCAGGGGGTGGGGCAGGGGCAGGCATTTTGCGAGGCCCTGGCCGAGAAGAGCGGCGACAAGGGGCGGGAGGGGTATAGCACCTGGCTGGCCCAGCTCGACGAGAGCCACAGCGATCGGGAGGTGCTGACCCTCTACAGCCAGCTGGTGCTGGGGGAGCGGGATAAACTCGCTCAGGCCCGGGTCGCCAAGTGGTCGGGGGAGGCCGCCGTGCTGGTGGCCCTGAGCCCGCTCGCCACCGTGGACATGATGCTGATGCTGTGGCGCAACCTGCGGATGATCGAGGACATCGCCGATGTCTACGCCATCGAGCTCGGCTACTGGAGCCGCATTCGCCTCATCCGCCAGGTGTTTCGCAACATGCTCTACGCCGGTGCCACCGAGCTGGTGACCGAGGTGGGGATGGACTTGCTGGGAGCCGAGCTCACCGCCAAGCTCTCCGCTCGCGCCGCGCAAGGGGTGGGGGCCGGCCTGCTCACCGCCCGCCTGGGCCTGCGCACCATAGAGGCGTGCCGCCCGCTGCCCTGGTGTGCGGACGAGAAACCCAGGCTCGGGGAGCTGCGCAAGCGGCTTGTCGGCCAGCTGGCGGGCTATCTTCGCAAGTCATAGTGCCATTCAAGGGCGGGGATCACCCTGCCTGATCTCTCCCCGTGCGGGTCGTTTGCACCACCACAGCGCCCCGGGAAAGCAGATCTGGATGTCACAAATTATTTACATCTGTGGCAGGCAGCCGACCTCGGGGTTGGCTGCTTTTTTGCTGGGCAAGCCGTTACAGTGATCCTGAAGAGCAACGACAAGGGGCCCCTAGGGGCAGGAGATGGCAGGGATCATGGCAAGCCGCTACACAGCACACCAACCGGACCTTCAGGGCGTCATCCACTACTCGGAGGAAGAGCAGGGGACCTGGCAGATCCTGATCGCGCGCCAGCTCGCGGCGCTCGAGGGCAAGGCCTGCGACGCATACAGGGCGGGGCTGGAGAGGCTGGCACTGCCCCGTGATCGCATCCCGCAACTGGGGGAGATCAACGCCGCCCTGACCCCCACCACCGGCTGGTCGGTGGCCGCCGTGCCTGCCCTCATCTCCTTTGATCGCTTCTTTGCCCTGCTCGCTGATCGCCAGTTTCCGGTGGCCACCTTCATCCGCCGCCGGGACGAGCTCGACTACCTGCAGGAGCCCGATATCTTCCACGAGATCTTCGGCCACTGCGCCATGCTGACCAACCCCGCCTTTGCCCACTTCACCCACCTCTATGGCCAGCTCGGGCTGAACGCCAGCAAGGAGGATCGGGTCTATCTGGCGCGGCTCTACTGGTTCACCGTGGAGTTTGGTCTCCTGCAGGAGGGGGAGGGGCTGCGTATTTACGGTGGCGGCATCCTCTCCTCCATCGGCGAGACCGCCTATGCCCTTTCCGGGCAGCCAGCGCTGCAACCCTTCGATCTGCTGGAGGTGCTGCGCACCCCTTATCGCATCGACATCATGCAGCCCGTCTATTTCGTGCTGCCAAGCCTGGATTGCCTCTACCGCCTGGGGCCGCAGGAGATCATGGCGGCGGTGGCCGAAGCCCGTCGCCTCGGCCTGCGTCCGCCCCGCTTTGCCCCGGCCCCTGGCCGGCAGGCGAGCTAAACCCGTTTTCAACCCATTGTATCGATGAAAGGAGTCCCGAATGTCTGAACTGGCAAACCAGCGGTGCGAAGCGTGCCGCGCCGATGCCCCCAGGGTGACCGAGCAGGAGCTGAGCGGGCTGATGCACGCCATCCCCGACTGGCAGCCCCTGGTGGTGAACGGCGAGCTGCAACTGAGGCGTGAATTTGCCTTTCGCAACTTCAAGGAGGCGCTGGCCTTCACCAACCGGCTGGGGGAGCTGGCGGAGGCCGAGTTCCACCACCCGGCGATCCTGACCGAGTGGGGCAAGGTGACAGTGAGCTGGTGGACCCACAAGATAGGAGGGTTACATCGCAACGACTTCATCATGGCAGCACGCACCGACGAGCTGCTGAAGTGAAGGCATCACCTGCGCCTCACCGAGTGGACAATTTGGTGACAGTGAGCTGGTGGACCCACAAGATAGGAGGGTTACATCGCAACGACTTCATCATGGCGGCACGCACCGACGAGCTGATGAAGTAACCGCGGCTTGACGCGGAGAAACAGGGCCTGCCCGGTGAAAACGGGGCAGGCCCGCATTTTTATGGGGGAGCGCTCGCACTGGCGGGATCGAGTCTGTATCATCCGGTTATTCAGAATGTTAGCTAGGAAGTGTGTGCCGAATGCGTCTTGAAGTCAGCTGTGAAGACCGTCTGGGCCTGACCCGGGAACTGCTCGACCGACTGGTGGAGCACAACATCGATCTGCGCGGCATCGAAATCGATACCTCAGGCATCATCTATCTCAATTTCCCCGAGCTGGAGTTTCGCGATTTCCAGCATCTGATGCCGGAGATCCGCCGCATTCCCGGCGTCTATGACGTCAAGACCATCCCCTACATGCCCTCCGAGCGAGAGCATCACGAGATAGAGGCCCTGCTCAAGGCGCTGCCGGATCTGGTCTTCTCCCTCGACAGCAAGGGACGGGTGACCCAGGCCAACCAGGCCGCCCTCACCACACTGGCGTTGCCGCCGGAAGAGGTGCGCGGGGTGGCGCTCGCATCCCTGGTCAAGGGCTTCTCCTTCGCCCGCTGGCTGGAGGCGAGCGAGATCAAGCCCCAGACCTGCAAACTCAGCCTCGGCGGCGAGGAGTACCTCGGGGATCTGATGCCGCTGTTCGTGGCAGAAGAGAAGGGCAAACAGGCCCTGGCCGGCGCCGTGGTGGTGCTCAAGTCCGCCCGTCGGGTCGGCATGCACTTCAGCGCGCTCCACGCGGTGGAGGTGGGGGGCTTCGAGCACCTGCAGGCCGAGAGCCAGAAGATGAAGGAGGTGCTGGCCCAGGCCGCCAAGCTCGCGATGCAGGATGCCCCCTTGCTCATCGTGGGGGAGACCGGCACCGGCAAGGAGCTGCTGGCCCGCGCCTGTCACGGGGCCAGCCTGAGATCCAGCCACCCCTTCATGGCGCTGAACTGCGCCGCCATGCCGGACAACGTGGCCGAGAGCGAGCTGTTTGGCTACGCCCCCGGCGCCTTTGGCAACAACACCGAGGGCAAGCGCGGGGTGCTGGAGCTGGCGAGCGGCGGCACCCTGATGCTGGACGAGATAGGGGACATGTCCCCCCATCTGCAGACCAAGTTCCTGCGGGTGCTGCAGGACGGGGTCTTTCGCCGGGTCGGGGACGAGCAGGAGGTGAGGGTCAACGTGCGCTTCATCTGCACCACCCAGAAGCAGTTGCTGGATCTGGTGCACGAAGGCAAGTTCCGGGAGGATCTCTACTACCGCCTCAATGTGCTGAGTCTGGCGCTGCCCCCCCTGCGCGAGCGCAAGGCGGACATCATGGCCCTGGCCCAGCAGTTCGTCTCCCGCTTCGCGAGCGAGTTGCAGCGCCCGCGCCCGCGCTTTACCCGCAACATGGCCGAGTACCTGACCGCCTACCGCTGGCCCGGCAACGTGCGCCAGCTGCGCAACTGCCTCTACCGGGCCATGACCCTGCTGGAAGGGGACGAACTCGGCCCCGAGCACGTTGACTTGCCGGTGGCGGCGGATGCCATGCCGCTCATCGACGAGTGGTTCGAAGGGGGGCTCGACGAGGCGGTGAAGCGTTTCGAGAGCCGGCTGCTGGAGCGGCTCTACCCGGCCTTCCCCTCTACTCGCCAACTGGCCAAGCGGCTCGGGGTCTCCCATACCGCCATCGCCAACAAGCTGCGTGAATATGGGATTGGCAAGAAGTAACCCTGCAGGCGTGCCCCCGGGGCCGCCGTCCTGGTCTGTGGGGCTGCCCTCGCTGCGTCGGTCGGTGACGCAGCCAAGGCCAGGACGGATAGGCAGCCGCTGGGCGGCTGATAAGCTCGGTGCGACTCCTCTCTGGCACTCCCTTCATGGGCGTCGGACCTCCCGGGTACCGACGTGGGCATAAGCGCGGGCATCATGCAGTTATTCTCCTCTTTTCGGATCCTGGCGTGGCTGACGCCTTTGTGCTGCCTCTGGGTGCTGGCCTGCGAGGCGGCGCCGGCGACCTCGGCGGAAGTGCGCAGCGAGCTGGTGCGCCAGACAGTGCTCGATATCCTGAGCTACACCCGCTGGCCCAGCGAGCCTGCCAGGTTGCGGCTCTGCGTGGCCGCGCCCACGGAATATGCGGCGTCGCTGCTCACCATCAGCCAACAGGCCAATGGCCGCCCGGTCGATGTGCATCGCTACGAGGTCGACGACGAGGCGCTGATCCAGCGCTGCGATGTCATCTATCTGGGGGTGCTGGCCCCCGAGCAGCGGCTCTCCCTGTTCGAGCGTCTGCGGGGATACGCCATCCTCAGCATCAGCGAGCAGAGCAGCGAGTGCATCGCCGATGCGGTGTTCTGCCTGCAGGCCCGCAAAGAGAGGGTCCGTTTTCGGGTCAACCTGGATGCGCTGGCCCGCAGCGGCGTGCGGGTGCACCCGGCCGTGCTGAAGCTCGCAAGAGCGGATGAGGAGGCGCGATGAGCGCCAGGATCCACGCCGTCGCCCCGCGGCTCACCCTGCGCCAGAGCCTGGGGCGCACCCACATGATGATCTCCCTGACCGCCGTCTGCATGGCGGGCCTCTTCCTGACCATCACGGCGCTGCTGGCGCTGCGCCTCTATGCGGATCACAACCTCAAGCTGGTGGCGCGGGCCATCAGCTACACCGCGGAAGCGGCCGTGGTGTTCGATGACAAGGATGCGGCCAAGGATGCCCTCGAGGCCATCACCTCCCGGGAAGACGTGGCCAGCGCCAGCATTCTGCTGCCCGGCGGTCAGGTGCTGGCGAGCTGGCGCCGGGACATCACGACCCCCTGGACCAGTCTGGAGCAACATCTGGCCCGCCAGATCCTGCCGGGACCTGTGGAGCTGCCCATGGTGAGGGAAAACAAGGAGATAGGCCGGGTTCATCTGGTCGGCCATGGGCAATACCTGCTGCGCTTCCTGTTGCAGACCCTGATGGCGACCCTGGTGTGCCTGCTGCTCAGTATTCTGGGGGCGCTCTATGTGGCGCGCCGGATGCAGCGTTCCATCACGGCCCCCCTCAAGGCCCTGACCGAGGTCGCCTACAACGTCAGCCGCCAGCGCGCCCTCAAGCAGCGGGTGCCGGCGGCCAATATCGCCGAGCTGCACGAGCTCGGGGTGGACTTCAATTCACTGCTCGACGAGCTGGAGGCCTGGCAGGCTCACCAGAAGCGGGAGAACGCCACCCTGCTGCACCAGGCAACCCATGATCCCCTCACCGGATTGCCCAACCGGGCGCTGTTCGAGGCGCGGCTGGAGCAGGCCATCCAGGCCGGGCGCACCCGGCATGAGCGGTTCGCCCTGCTCTATCTGGACTGTGATCGCTTCAAGCAGATCAATGACAACCTGGGCCATGCCATAGGTGACGAGGTGCTCATCGCGCTGGCGCGGCGGGTGCAGCATCAGCTCAGGCCCATGGACCTGGTGTGTCGCCTCGGGGGGGACGAGTTTGTGGTCCTGCTCTCTCCGGTGCATCAAGGGAGCGAGGTGCAGGAGGTCGTGATGCGGATCCAGCAGGCGATGAGCACCCCGGTGGTCTTGAGCGATGGTCGTCATCTGGGGGTCGGCATCAGCGTCGGCTCCGCCCTCTACCCCGAGCAGGGGGAGACGGCGGATGCCCTGTTGCAGGCCGCCGACGGCGCCATGTATGAATCCAAACGACAACGCAGGGAGGGAGCCGGAGACCATAAGACAACCACTTGAAATTGATATGAAAAATAATGAAAGGACAAGAATGATGACGTTTTTCAACCTGATGAGAGCAGGCCTGTTCGCGCTCTTGCTCGGTGGGCTGGCGGCTTGTCAGAGCGCCCCCCAGGGCCTCACCGAGGCGCAGATCGCCGCACTCAAGGAGCAGGGTTTTCACCTGACCGACGAGGGCTGGACCCTGGATATCTCCAACAAGGTGCTCTTTGCCAACAACGTGGGGGCCCTCAATCCCGGCACCCGCCAGGTGGTGGAAGCCTTGGGCAGGGCCCTGATTGAGGTGGGTCTGAACCGGGCCCGGGTAGACGGTCACACCGACTCCAACGGCGAGGCGGCCTACAACCAGCAGCTCTCGTTGAAACGGGCCCAGTCCGTGGCCGAGGTGCTGGCGTCTGTGGGCATGCCCGCAGCCAACCTGGACATCCGTGGACGCGGTGAAGAGGCGCCCATCGCCGATAACGGCACCGCCGCCGGGCGGGCGGAGAACCGCCGGGTCGCCATCATCATAGACAACGGCTGATCTGCCCAGCCAGCGTCAGCGCCCTGATCCCGCCGCCGGGATCCCTTCTCTGGCCTGACCGCGTGTGTGCCACCACTCTCCCGCCGGAGAGTGGCTCTCTTCCTGCCACGCCTCCTGCATGATCCCGATCTACATGCTCTCTCGCGTCCAAGCAGAGGGATAAGATGACGCCCTCTCAATGTCCCTGACTTGATCCAGCACAACACAGGGCTTAACTGATATTCGTTATCATTTGCATTATTTCCAGACGGTAACCTGCCAGTGATGACGCCACAATTCACCCCGACCATGACGGGGCTCGCCACCCCGGATCCCCTGAAATTCGCCTTTGGCGCCAAGACCTCGGCCCATGCCAGTCGGGGCGGCGCAGCCCCCCTGACGCTGGACGCCGCCGGTTGGCGAGCCTGGTGGCAGCGGCCGAGCGAGGCCCAGGAGCGGGCGCTCTATATTCATGTTCCCTTCTGCCGCAAGCGCTGCAGCTTCTGCAACTTCTTCGAAAACGGCGCCAACCCGGCGCGCATGAGCCACTATATGGCGGCCCTGTGCGACCAGCTGAGCCGGGCGGCTAAGACGCCGTTCGCACAGAGCGAGCCCTTCTCGGCCGTCTACGTGGGGGGCGGCACCCCGACCGACATGGCGGCGGCGGATCTGGGGCGACTGGCCAGGGCCATTCGCGCTTTCCCCCTGACCCCGGATGCGGAGCTGACCCTGGAGGGGCGGCTCAACGGCTTCGATGACGAGAAGTGGCAGACGGCCCTGGCGGGGGGCTTCAACCGCTTCTCGTTCGGGGTGCAGAGCTTCAACACAGCAGTGCGCCAGCAGGCGGCCCGTTTCGACGACAGGGAGACACTGCTCGCCCGGCTGGGGGAGCTGACCCGGGATGACGCCGCCGTTATTGTGGCGGATCTCATCTTCGGCCTGCCGGGGCAGGATGACGCCCTGTGGCGCCAGGACATCGCGGATGTGATGGCCAGTGGCGTGCACGGGGTGGATCTCTACCAGCTCATCCCCATGCAGGGCACCAATCTGGAGCGGGCGCAGGAGAAGGGCCGGCTCGGCTGGTGTGCCGATGGCCAGCAGCGGGCGGCCATGTATGCCTATGGTGCACACACCCTGGAGCAGGGGCGCTGGCAGCGGCTCTCCTGCAGTCACTGGCGACAAGGCGAGGCCGAGCAGAGCCGCTACAACCAGATGGCCAAGCGCGGCGCCGAGATCCTCCCCTTCGGTGCGGGGGCGGGGGGCAACATCCATGGTCACGGCCTCATGTATGGCCGGGATCTGGCAGCCTGGCACGAGGCGCTGGCGGCCGGTCAGCGTGCCCCCGGCATGGTGATGAGGCCCAACCCCAGCGCGTCCATCGACGGCCTGCTGCGCGGTGGCCTCGATACCGGCTGGCTTGCCCTCGGGCGCTTGTCGTCCACTTTGCGGGCGCATCTGTTGCCGCTCTTTGAACGCTGGCAACAGCACGGCCTGGCCGAGCTGACCGGAGAGACACTGGCGCTGACCCTGGCGGGGCGCTTCTGGAACGTCAATCTGCAGGCGGGTCTGTTCGAGTATCTGCAGTCAAATCCCCTGGGAGGGGAGGCGGCAACCCCCGCCGCTCATCCGGGCGGGGCCCGGCATCACTCGCGGGGGTAGCGGGCAGGGGCAAGACGAGAAAGGAAAGGGGGCCGCTTGACGGCCCCCTTTCGTTATTGGTTGTTCACATCCTCCACCCGCACCCGCAGCGCTCCCTCTGCGAGCGTGGTGACCAGTTGCTGGCCCGGGCTCACCTGGGCGGCGCGGCTGATGACCTCGCCGCTGGGGGTGCGGGTGATGGAGTAACCCCGCCCCAGGGTGGCCAGCGGGCTTATCCCGTCGAGGCGCGCACTCAACATGGCGAGGCGGTGGGCGGCGAGATCCTGGCGCTTGTTCATCAGGGTATGGAGCCGCTCTTGTGCCAGCTGGTGGCGACGCTTGCCGGCGGCCAGCAGTTTTTCCGGGCTCCTGGCCTGCAGCCGCAGCTCGAGGTTCGCGAGGCGCCGCTCCCCCTGATGCAGGCGCAGATTGAGCAGTTGCTGCAGGCGGCCGGACAGCTCGTCCAGACGCTGGGACTGCTGCTCCAGCCGGCGTTTGGGATCCTGATGGTCGAGCCGTTTTTGCAGCAGCACGAAGCCGTGGCGGGCGGCGGTCTGGCGCCGGGAGATGGCTTGCACCAGGCGCTGCTTGAGGTGCACCAGACGCTGGGCGCGGGCGCTCCTGTCCGGTGCCACCAGCTCGGCGGCGGCGGAGGGGGTGGGGGCACGCAGATCGGCGGCGAAGTCGCTGATGGTGACGTCTACCTCGTGGCCCACGGCGCTCACCACCGGGATGGCGGAGCCTGCGATGGCGCGGGCCACCGCCTCCTCGTTGAAGCACCAGAGATCTTCGAGCGATCCGCCGCCGCGCCCGACGATGAGCACATCCACCTCGGCGCGGCGGTTGGCCAGGGCAATGGCGGAGACGATCTGGCCGATGGCGGCGCTGCCCTGCACCTGGGTCGGATAGATGAAGACCGGGAGATCCGGGGCGCGGCGCCCCAGCACCGTCAGCATGTCGTGCAGGGCGGCGCCGGTGGCCGAGGTGACCAGCCCCACGGCGCGCGGCTCGCGGGGGAGCGGGCGCTTGCGCCCCTCGTCGAACAGCCCCTCGGCGCCGAGGCGGCGCTTGAGCTCCTCGAAGCGCAGGGCCAGCATGCCGTCCCCGGCGGGTTGCATGGATTCGATGATGAGCTGGTAGTCGCCGCGGGGCTCATAGAGTGAGACCCGCGCCTGCACCAGCACCTGCATGCCGTCTTGCGGGCGGAACGGCACCCGGCGGTTGTTGCCCTTGAACATGGCGCAGCGCACCTGGGCCGACATGTCCTTCAAGGAGAAGTACCAGTGGCCCGAGCTTGGCATCGCCAGGTTGGAGAGCTCGCCGGTCAGCCACACCAGCCCCAGATCCTGCTCCAGTATCATGCGCACGGCGCTGTTGAGGCGGGTGACGGTGAAGATCTGCTGTTGCCTGCTCTGGCTGGATTCGTCGAGGTGGTTCAAGGCTGGCCCTGCTGCTGTGTCCGCCGGGGCGGGGAGAAAACGATGGGGCACATCTTACCCCAGTTCAGCCCATCCGCCGAGTCCGTGTCTGTGGCAGCAGCGGCTGGCGCCAGTTTGCCTGTGCCATCTGCCGAGCCATGAGGCCCGGCAGATGACGCTCAGCCTAGGCTTGTGCCTTGGCCGGTTTGGCGGTCTTGCTCGGGCTCACCACCAGCCAGACCGCAAGACAGACGATGGCGCCGCCCGCCACGAAGCCGCCGGTGAGGGTCTCGCCGAGCACCAGATAGCCCCACAGTATGCCAAATGGGGGGATCAGGAAGGTGACAGTGAGAGATCGCAGGGGCCCGATATCGGCGATCAGCCTGAAGTAGATCAGATAGGCGAGGGCGGTGCAGAGGAAGCCGACCGCCAGCACGCTGGCCCAGACCCCAGGCTGGGCCCAGTCGACGGTGGGGCCTGTCGCCAGGGTGTAGCCGAAGAAGGGGAGCAGGAAGAGGCAGGCACCGAGCTGGCTGCCAAAGGCCACCAGCTTGGCATCCAGGCCCCCCCGCTCGCTGATCCAGCGCCGGGTGAGGAAGCCGGCGCAGCCATAGCAGGCGGTGGCGATGAGGCAGGCCAGCACCCCGATGGCCAGCTGACCGCTCAGGTCGACTTCCCCCGTGGTTGTGATGAGGGCTATGCCCATCAGCCCCAGCATGACGCCGCTCCACTTGCGCAAGGTCAGCGTCTCGTGGAAGAAGGAGAAGCCGATGAGGGCCCCCATCAGGGGCGTGGTGGCGTTGAGGATGGCGGAATAACCGGCGGGCAGCCAGAGCGCAGCGATGGCGTACATCAGGAAGGGCACGCCTGAGTTGATGATGCCGAGCACCATGGCGGACTTGAGCTTGCCCTGAAACTGCATGGGGGTGCGCAGCAGCAACAGCATGGCGGCGAGCCCGATCAGGGCGAAGAAGACCCGCAGGAAGGTGGTGTTGACCGAGCCGAAGGCGGGCGCGGCGATGCGCATGAACAGGAAGCTGGCGCCCCAGATGGCTGCCAGCACCAGCAGCCGCACGTAATCCGATGTTCTCATCTTCTCTCCTTGAAATGAGGGGCTTGCGCCCGGGACCCTGAATGTAGAGTCCGCATCATGCGGGGGTGTCCCTCTCTTGGCAACCGAGGAATGGGGGCAATGAACCAGGCATCATCCGCTGCCCGGTGGCGCCATCCGTCCAGTCCCCATCTTGGGGATCCGTCTGCGTGGCTGGCTCATCGAGATCATCTGGCGCTGGCCCCTGGCCAGCCTCACTCGTTTTCCGGCTGACTGACAAAGGCAATCTTGTGCAGCCCGTGCCGGGAGGCCTCGGCCATGACCTTGGCGATGAGGCCGTACTCGACCCCCTTGTCGATGCGCAGCTGTATTTCGGGGATCTCGGGCTTGGTTTCGCCAGCCTCGCTCATCCGAGTGAGCAGGCTCTGCTCATCGACGGCCTGGTCGTTCCAGTAGATCTTGCCGGCGGCGTCGATGGAGAGCACCACATCTTTTTGCCTGGGTTGATGGACCTGGCTGCTGGCCTCGGGCAGCTCGAGCTTGACCGCGTTGGTGAGCAGGGGGGCCGTGATCATGAAGACGATGAGCAGCACCAGCATGACATCTATCATGGGGATCATGTTGATCTCGGAGAGGGGCTGATCGTCCGAGTCACCGGGGAGTTTGCCAAAGGCCATTACATCTTCCCCTGTCTGGTGCTGTCGACGGCGGCCAGCGGCGTCACCCTGGCGCTGGTCTGTTCGACGCCGGTCACCAACAGGGCGAAGAGGTCATAGGCAAACTCGTCGAGGGCGGCCAGCTTGAGGCGATTGCGCCGCACGAAGAGGTTGTAGACGAGCACTGCCGGCAGGGCGACGGCGAGACCGACGCCGGTCATGATGAGGGCCTCCCCGACCGGGCCTGCCACCTTGTCCAGGCTGCTCTGGCCCGCCGCCCCTATGGCCAGCAAGGCGTGATAGATGCCCCAGACGGTGCCAAAGAGCCCGATGAAGGGGGCCGCCGAGCCGACGGAGGCGAGGAAAGTCAGCCCCTGCTCGAGGCGAAGACGCTCGGCGCTGATGGCCTGGCGCAGGGCGCGCAGCAAGAATTCGTCGGGAGAGCTCAGAGTGAGGGAAGCGGCCCGTCCCTGGGATCGCTCAATCTGGGCAACCGCCGTCAGCGCCGCCCTCGTTATCCTGCCGCAGGCTTCCCGGGGGGGCATTTGGGCGAGCTGGTTCGCCATCCCCTGCACGCTCTCATGCTGCCAGAACTCACCCAGGAAGCGGGCGTTAAGGCGCTGCTCGCTATGGTCAAGCCAGAGCTTGAGCAGCCCGTAGTAACAGGTGCCGAGCGACATCAGGACCAGCAAGATCAGCGGGACCAGCCCCACCCCAGTGTTTTGGCTGAGCAGATGAGCTATGCCCATGCCGCTTGTTTCGATTTCAGGATTCATGGCTTATGCCCCTAACTTGAAAATAATGGTGACCCCGGCCCAGGCTGCGACGGCGTTGTCATTCTGCCTGGCCGGAATGAAACGCCAGCGGCTGACCGTCTTGCGGGCAACCAGGTCCAGGCGCCGATGACCGCTGCTGCGTTCGACCTCCACCGACTCCGCCGTGCCCTCTTTGCTGACACGGACCTTCAATACCACCCGTCCCTCTTCTCCCCGTCTGCGTGACTCCGGGGGGTAGGGGGGCTCGGGGTTGTTCAATCTGGCGTCCCGGGCGATGGGGGCGCTGCTGCCCCCGCCTGTCCCGCTCTGGCTCGTCTTGGCCGGGGCGCTGTTGCTGCCGCGACTCAAGGGATTGGCCGCGGTCAGCGGTGCGGCTGGGGCTGCCGGTGCAGTCACCGGCTGGGCCTTGGCGACAGGTTTGACCACGGGCGCTGGCGGCGCCTTGGGCACCGGCCTGGGCGCGGGTCTCTTGACCACCGGCTTGGGCTGCTTATGGGAAACGGGCACGGGCGGCTTGGCGACTTTCGGCTGCGCCGGGGTGGGCGCTGGCGCCGCCGGTTTGCCCGGCGCGTCATGCTGGTTCGACTCCCCGGCCCAGCGGGCAGAGAGGGTAATGGGTTCGGGCGGCGTGATGGGGACGGGGCGGCTGCCTTGCATCAGCCACAGGAGGGCGAGGTGCAAGACAAGGGCGACGGTCAGGCAGGCAAGGTGAACAGCGCCCAATGCCTGCGAGTCGCGGCCGTGGGTCGGCCTCATTGCGCAGGCATCCATCAGCCTGCCTCCTTGCTGGTCGTCATATTCGTACTCAAATGCCCATGGGATTGGCCCCGGATCCGGGTCTTGGCGTGCAGCATGCGCCATCGGATAGCGTGCAAACAAGAAACATTATCAATCGCGTTTTAATCGCTCCGTCATCACCCAGGCTCTTCGGGCCCCTGACCAGGGCGTGATAAAGAGGTGGGATGCTAGTGGCAGGCGCCTAGCGTCATCCTGGCCCGCGGCCTAAGCAGAAATGAAAGCGCTATCAATCACATACAGCAGATAGCGAGGTCGACATCGGTCACATTTTGCGCGTGCTGGCCATGAGTCGGTCACTCGGGCCTCTAGACTGGTCGGGCTCATCCGAAGGCGGGCCTGTAGCGGATGGGGGAATGTCTGGGCACACAGGCGTCACACACAAAACAATGAAAATAAAGGACTATCAATGGCTAGATGGATACTCGCGGCCGGATTGTTGGGAACCCTGATCACGGCGCCGAGCACGGCGGCGGAGTGGTTCTTCCGGGGCACCGCGAATGGATGGGCGGCGACCGCCATGGTGTCGACCGATGGGGTCAACTTTGACACCTGTCAGTTCTTCCAGAGCGGAGACGCCAGCGGCGGCCCGCGCTTTAAAATCGACCGATACGGCAACTGGCAGCAGAGCTACCCGAGCGCCGACTACGCGGTCACGGCCAATACCTCCTATCAGATCCGCATCCATGCCGGCACCCAGGCCATCACCACCACGGCGGTGGCGAGTTGCGAGGCCGCGGGGTTTGCCAGCACGCTGCCGCAGCTCAAGGTGCGCGGCACCTTCAATGGCTGGGCCAGTTTGCCCATGACGCTGGTGGCGGATCACCTGTGGCAGGCCGACGCCTACATGGATGGCAAGACTAACCAGCGGCTCAAGTTCGATCAGGCGGGTGACTGGGCCGTCAACTTCGGTGACAGCAACGGCGACGGCGTGCTGGAGCGCAGCGGCGGCGACATCCTCTGGAGCGGCACCGGCAATGTGCGCTTCCAGGTCAACGACCAGACCCAGGCCTACAGCATCACGGCGCTCGGGGACGACAACCAGCCCCCCATCGCCGTCATCACCCCGGGGGGCATCCTGAATGTCGCTGTGGGGGATACCGTTACCTTGAGCGGCAACGACTCCACGGATCCCGACGGCCAGATAGCGAGCTATCTCTGGAGCAGCGGCGAGACCACGGATAGCATCAGCGTCAACACAGCCCAGGCGGGCACCTTCACCTATGGCCTGACGGTCACCGACGATCAGGGGGCCAGGAGCAGCAGCAGCGTGAGCCTGGTGGTTGCCACCCCCCAGACCGGCGGCAGCTGGTATTTCCGCGGCACCCCCAACAACTGGGGCCTGACCCCCATGACCAGCGAGGACGGAGTGAGCTTCTGTACCGAGCAGGCCTTTGGCAGCAGCAATCCCCGCTTCAAGATTGACCGCAAGGGTGACTGGACCGAGGCCTACCCGGCCCAGGACTACAAGGTGAACGCCAACACCAGTTACCGCATCTGCTTCGATAGCCAGGACAAGACGCTGGAGGTGGCACCGCTCGCCGGCGCCGACAATCAGGCGCCCACAGTGACCGCCACCCCGGCGCCGGGCAGTTATGCAGAGGCGCAGTCCATCACCCTGGGAGTGAGCGACGATAACGACAGCGCCCCCGCCGTCCATTTCACCACGGACGGCAGCACCCCCACCACGGCGTCCCCCCTCTACGCCGGTCAGGCCATTCTCGCCAGCGACAAGGGCAGCGGCACCGATCTGGTGATCCGCACCCTCGCCATCGACGCCAGCGGCAATCAAAGGGAGCAGAACTTCAGCTATCAGATTGGCGAGACCCCGGTGGCGGGGGGCGATTTTCGCGCCGAGAGCATCTACTTCCTGCTGACCGCCCGCTTCTACGATGGAGACGGGAGCAACAACTACTACAATCGGGACCGCTACAAGGCGGGGGATCCCCACTGGCGTGGCGACTTCAAGGGGCTCATCGAGAAGCTCGACTACATCAAGGATCTCGGCTTCACCGCCATCTGGGTGACGCCGCCGGTGGAGAACCGCTCCGGCCTCGACTACCACGGCTATCACGCCTACGACTTCTACCGGGTCGATCCCCGTCTGGAGTCGCCGGGGGCCGGTTATCGCGAGTTCATCCAGGCCGCCCACGGCAAGGGGCTCAAGGTGATACAGGACGTGGTGATCAACCACTCCAGCCAGTACGGCCTGCGCGGCAAAACCTGGATCGATCGCCTGCCGGTCAAGTACTACGTGCCGGCAGGCTCCAGCCAGGGGCTCATCAACAACGGCCCCTATCAGGGCAACCTCGGGGACTACGCCAGCGCCAACCGCTGTGACGATGACAACCCGGCGGCCCCCGACTGGTACAAGGCCCGCTGCCAGTCCGATCCGGCGGGCACCCAGCCCCTGGTGGACCCCAAGACCGGCGCCACAGTGCCGAGCGCTGGCTACAACCCGAACCGCTTCTTCGGCATCGACGCCCAGACCCTGGATCCCAGCTGGTATCACCTGGACGGCTTCATGTCCGGCGGTGACTGGGAGAGCCCGCTCGCCCTGCAGCGCAAGCACATGGCGGGGGATTGCATCGATCTCGCCACCGGCAACCAGAACGTCAAGGAGTACCTCAACGGCGCCATCCACCAGTACCTCGACATGGGGGTGGACGCCATCCGCATCGATACCTTGAAACACATAGAGCGGGACGAGCTGCTGACCTATGTCCACGACTGGCAGGCCCACAAGCCGGGGCTGTTCGTGTTTGGCGAGAACCTGGTCAAGGGCACCGGCTGGGGCTCTGAGCTGGCCAACGACAACGCCTCCGCGGTGATCCGCCCCTGGTGGTATACCCGCACCACGGCCAACCCGGCGGATCCCCGCGCAGGGGGCGATTCCGGCCTCTCTGTGCTGGACTTCTCCCTCTTCTCTACTTTCCGTGACAACGTCACCAAGGGGAGCTTTGGCGGGGTGGGGGGGATCTTTGGCATGGACTGGGTCTATGGGGATGCCACCAAGCTCATCACCTTCTTCCAGAACCACGACGTGGGGCCGGACAACGACTTCAAGTACCGCTACGGCGGGGAAGAGGGCAATGCGGCCATGACCTACAACCTGCTCTGGACCGCGCGGGGCATCCCGACCCTCTACTACGGGGAGGAGGTGATGTTCCAGGCCGGCAAGCCGCAAGACATCGACGGCGCCACCATGACGGTGGATCAGACCGGTCGCGCCTACTACGGGGAGGTGCTGGACAACCCGGCCACCCCGAGCCACCCGCTCTATCAGCACATCAAGCGCCTGAACCAGATCCGCAAGGCGGTGCCCGCCCTGCAGAAGGCGCCCATGAGCCAGGTGAACGAGTGGGGGAGCGGCATCAGCTTTGTGCGTGACCTGAGCGCTCAAGGCAGCTACGCCGCCGTGGGCCTCGCGGCCAACTCGGCCCAGCAGATAAGCCTGAGCGGCCTGAAGAACGGCACCTACAGGGACGCGGTGACCGGCGCGAGCCAGAGCGTCAGCAACGGCAGCCTGAGCTTCCTGGTGCCCGCCTACTCGGCGCGAGTCTGGGTGCTGAACGGCCCGGGCAAGGTGGGGGTTGACGGCAAATACCTCAAATAAGGGAAGCCTGTCACGGCGTGCAGCGAGTCGGCCCTGGGGCCGACTTTTTTATGGCGCCGAGGCGTGAAGCGGGGGAGGTAGAGCAGGCGCACCCCGCCCGGATCGCGCCGGGGGAGGCAAACGCAGGGCCCAGAATTGCACGTCTTTGGTGCGATTGCTCCGATGTGGTGCATCTCCTTGTTGTTTGCCCTTGAACCCAATCCCGCAGAAACATGCCGTATCACCCCCATGACTCCCTCCTGATGGGCATCTTACATGCTTTAAAATGGCATTTTATCGGCATTATCTACCGAATAAGCGGATTAATCAGGGATGACCGCGACATGTTTTTTGGTTGACTGGGTAAAGATGCTGATCCGGCACGGTAGGCTATCCCCGGATTGGTATGATCCATCTGTTTCTTGATGGCTATACGGAATTTAAATTCGATTTTTGATGGTATCTCGGACTCTTGTTTTGATTGGCGCTCTTTTTGCTGTGACTTGTCATGCCCATGATGGCGATGTCAGGGGCAGGGGGCCGCAAGGTCGGGGGCGGGTGCCGGCAGGCTGAATACACCGCCGCCACCCGTGCCGGAGCGGCCTGGTTTTCGGGCAAGGGACGCCACAATCAATTGGTGTTAAGGAGTCATATGGAAGGTGAAATGACCATGCAGCCACTCTCAGTGGACAAGGGGCTGGCCCACAGCCTCAAGGACGATGTCTACGGCATGGTGCTTGGCGTCATGTTTATCGCAGTCGGCCTCAATCTGCTCAAGTGCGCCGGCATGATCACCGGCGGCATCGCGGGTATAGCCCTGCTGCTCGCCCATGTCAGCAGCCTGCCCATAGGGGTGCTCTTCTTCCTGGTCAACCTGCCCTTTCTGGTGTTTGGTTACGTCACCATGGGGCGGGCTTTCATGGTCAAGACGCTGATCGTCAACGTCGCCCTCTCGGCCGCCACCCAGGCGGTGCCGCTGCTGTTGACGGTGAGCTATGTCCACCCCCTGTTCTCGGCCCTGGTGGGGGGCACCTTCCTCGGCATGGGGGTCTTGTCCCTGGCCCGCCACAACGCGTCGGTGGGAGGGATAGGCGTGGTGACGCTCTGGCTGCAAAGGCGTACCGGCATCAATGCGGGAAAGAGCCAGATGGTGCTTGACGTGCTGGTATTTGTCCTCTCCCTGCTCACCCTGCCGCTCTCTTTGCTGCTCTGGTCTACCTTGAGCGCGCTCGCCATGAACGCCATGCTGATGAACTGGCACAAACCCGGTCGCTATCAGGGGGGCTGAGTGGCGGCCCCCTGCGGCGCGCGGGGGAGGGGAAGTGTTGAAAAGTGACCCGACGGGCGCTTGGCGGGCATTTGGTTGCCAACGGCAAAAAAGATCATCTTGTCGCGAAAAAAGGTATGGTTACGCCTGAATTTATTGGTTTTTTGCCCCGTTGGCGGCGTTAAACCGGGCTACACCATAAAAAATTCAAAAAACTTCTTTACCACTGACCAATGCATGAGTAAAATTTGTCGGCAATATTTTACACCCCCACTCCTCAACGGTGAGATATTGCCATGCTCAGGATTGCCAAAGAAGCGCTGACCTTCGACGATGTACTGTTGGTTCCAGCCCACTCCACTGTTCTTCCGAATACCGCCGACCTGCGTACCAAGCTCACGTCTGCTATCTCCCTGAATATCCCGATGATTTCCGCTGCCATGGACACAGTGACCGAAGCCCGTCTGGCTATCGCACTGGCCCAGGAAGGCGGCATCGGCTTCATTCACAAGAACATGTCCATCGAGCAGCAGGCTGCCGAAGTGCGCAAGGTCAAGAAGTACGAGAGCGGCGTGGTCTCCGACCCCGTCACCGTACGCCCTGACATGACCATCGCCCAGATCAAGGAGCTGAGCCACAAGAACGGTTTCGCCGGTTACCCCGTGGTGACTGACGGCAACCAGCTGGTGGGCATCATCACCGGCCGTGATGTGCGCTTCGTGATCGATCTCTCCCAGACCGTTGAACAGATCATGACCCAGAAGGATCGTCTGGTCACCGTGCGTGAAGGGGCCCCTCGCGAAGAGGTGGTTGCCCTGATGCAGAAGCACCGCATCGAGAAGGTGCTGGTGGTGAACGCCGACTTCAAGTTGAAGGGCATGATCACCGTCAAAGACTTCCAGAAAGCCGAACGCAAGCCGAACGCCTGTAAAGACGAGCGCGGCCGTCTGCGGGTCGGTGCTGCCGTCGGTGCCGGTGCCGGCAACGAAGAGCGCGTCGCCGCCCTGGTGGAAGCCGGTGTGGACGTGCTGCTGATTGACTCCTCCCATGGCCACTCCCAGGGCGTGCTGGATCGCATCAAGGCGACCCGTGAAGCCTACCCTGACTTGCAGATCATCGGCGGCAACGTCGCCACCGCCGCCGGTGCCAAGGCGCTGGTCGCCGCTGGCGTCAACGCGGTCAAGGTCGGTATCGGCCCGGGCTCCATCTGTACTACCCGTATCGTGACCGGTGTGGGCGTGCCCCAGATCACCGCCATCTCCGACGCCGTCGATGCGCTGGAAGGCACCGGCGTGCCTGTGATTGCCGATGGTGGTATCCGCTTCTCCGGTGACGTGGCCAAGGCCATCGCCGCAGGCGCAAGCTGCGTCATGGTGGGCTCCATGTTCGCCGGTACCGAAGAGGCGCCGGGCGAGATCGAGCTCTACCAGGGTCGCTCCTTCAAGTCCTATCGCGGCATGGGGTCCCTCGGCGCCATGTCCAAGGGCTCCAGCGATCGCTACTTCCAGACCGACAACGCCGCCGACAAGCTGGTGCCGGAAGGGATCGAAGGGCGCGTGCCGTACAAGGGCCGCCTCAAGGAGATCATCCACCAGCAGATGGGCGGCCTGCGCTCCTCCATGGGCCTGACCGGCAGCGCCACCATCGACGACATGCGCACCAAGGCCGAGTTCGTGCGCATCTCGGGCGCCGGGATGAAAGAGTCCCACGTCCACGACGTGACCATTACCAAAGAAGCCCCCAACTATCGGATGGGCTGATAAAACGGGGCCCTGCGCCCCGTTTTTCCACCATTTTTTTATCCCGTGCTTTTTGTGACAACATCAGCCTGATGCAGGAATAAAATGACTAAAGACATTCACGCCCACCGTATCCTTATCTTGGATTTTGGTTCCCAGTACACCCAGCTCATCGCCCGTCGCGTCCGTGAAATCGGCGTCTACTGCGAGCTGTGGGCCTGGGACGTAACCGAAGAGCAGATCCGCGAATTCAATCCGAGCGGCATCATCCTCTCCGGCGGCCCGGAATCCGTGACCGAGGCGGGCAGCCCGCGCGCCCCCGAGTACGTGTTCAACGCCGGCGTGCCGGTGTTCGGCATCTGCTACGGCATGCAGACCATGTCCGAGCAGCTCGGCGGCAAGGTGCAGTCCTCCTCCTTACGTGAATTCGGTTATGCCCAGGTCGAAGTGCTGGGCCACTCCGGCAAGACCAGTGCCCTCTTGCGCAACATCGAAGACGCCATCGCCGACAACGGCAATGCCCTGCTGGATGTCTGGATGAGCCACGGCGACAAGGTCACCGAGATCCCCGCAGGCTTCACCACCATAGCCCAGACCGCGACCTGCCCCCATGCCGCCATGGCCGACGAGGCCAAGCGCTTCTACGGCGTACAGTTCCACCCGGAAGTGACCCACACCCGCCAGGGTGCCCGCATGCTGGAGCACTTCGTCAAGGATATCTGCGGCTGCGAGTGCCTCTGGACCCCGGCCACCATCATCGACGACGCCGTTGCCCGCATCCGCGAGCAGGTGGGTGACGACGAGGTGATCCTGGGCCTCTCCGGCGGCGTGGACTCCTCCGTGGTCGCCATGCTGGTGCACCGCGCCATCGGCGATCGCCTGACCTGCGTCTTCGTGGACAACGGCCTGCTGCGCCTGAACGAAGGCCAGCAGGTGATGGACATGTTCGGCGATCACTTCGGCCTGAACATCATCAAGGTTGAAGCGGAAGAGCGCTTCCTGAGTGCCATGGCCGGTGTCGACGAGCCGGAAGCCAAGCGCAAGATCATAGGCCGCGTCTTCGTCGAGGTGTTCGACGATGAGGCCAAGAAGCTGAAAAACGCCCGCTGGCTGGCGCAAGGCACCATCTACCCGGACGTCATCGAATCTGCTGCCAGCAAGACCGGCAAGGCCCACGTCATCAAGTCTCACCACAACGTCGGCGGCCTGCCGGAAGAGATGAAGATGGGTCTGGTGGAGCCCCTGCGCGAGCTGTTCAAGGACGAAGTGCGCCGCGTCGGCCTCGAACTCGGCCTGCCCTACGACATGCTCTACCGTCACCCCTTCCCGGGTCCGGGCCTGGGCGTGCGCGTGCTTGGCGAAGTGAAGAAAGAGTACTGCGACCTGCTGCGCAAGGCTGACGCCATCTTCATCGAAGAGCTGCGCAAGGCCGACCTCTACAACCAGGTCAGCCAGGCGTTCGCCGTCTTCCTGCCGGTGCGCTCCGTCGGCGTCATGGGCGATGGTCGCAAGTACGACTGGGTCATTGCGCTGCGCGCCGTCGAGACCATCGACTTCATGACCGCCCACTGGGCTCACCTGCCGTACGACTTCCTCGGCCACGTGTCGAACCGCATCATCAACGAGATCAACGGCATCTCCCGTGTGGTGTACGACGTCTCCGGCAAGCCGCCTGCGACTATCGAATGGGAATAAGCGGCTGACGCCTCTCCCTGCGATCACGCAAAACTGTCAAAAAGGCGCCCTTGAGGCGCCTTTTCTTTTTCCAATCGTTTGCGCCACACATCTTCGTTTTTCGAGCAGCTTTTTCACCGCTTTGCCCCTGTCATATGTGACAGGGGCATTTTCACTATCCCGCACTAGGCTCTCTCATGCCAATTGAGACCATTATCATCAGGCGCTCATGGCAAGGGGGAGGGCTGACTCACGAGCTGACAGCTGCGCAAACAGCCCATCGTCATCACGCCAAACGGCAGTGATGACCCCCCGGTGGAGTCCGGACACCACTTGAATCAACGGGGCGGAACCCGAACAGCCAAACGAGTAGGGACAAGAGATCACGGAGGGTTTGTTTATGTCAGAACAAGCAGTGCTGTTGGGCGGATGGACTGCCTACCACAAGCTGAGCGCCAAAGATCAGGCGGTATTCAACCAGGCGCTGGAAGGATTTGTCGGGGTGCAGTACATCCCCTTTGAAGTCTCCACCCAGGTCGTCGCCGGCACCAACTACCGCTTCAAATGCAAGAGCACTGTGCCGCTGCCCAACCCGATCCACGGGGAAGCCGTGGTGCAGATCTTCCAGTCCCTGGATGGATCGGCCCATATTACCTCCATCACCCCGATCTGATCCGGTTGCGGGGAGAGCCGGAGAGGAGGTGAAATCACCGACCGGCTAGCCTCTGAACCTCACCAATAAGAAAGACGCCTAAGGGCGTCTTTTCATTTTCCAATGGTTTGCGAGAAAAGTTTGCCCCTGGCGCAGGGATTGGAAGCCGTGTTGCCAACGTTGTCGTGTTGAGTTCCCGAGTCGATCGGCAGAGCGTCATCTATCGCGTCCACACATGGCGGCAGGCTGTTGTTTTTCCGGGCAGGGGAGGGGGGAGCAAACCCTGTCCGCCAGGTGCCGCGCGGGCAATGGAGCCGGATACCCACTGCTTCGATGCCTCAACTTGATGCAAGAGGGTGATACGAGTTGCTGATGCGCCCCCAAGATGGGGTAATTTCTTGATCTGGCTTGGGAAACGCACACCTTCCGCTTTTTCTTGTCTCTCGCGCTCGTTAGGATAGCCGTCTGGATATGGCCTCTTTGGAGTCACCTATGAGTCAGGCCAGAGCAACAGCGCGGGTCAAAGGCAGCAAACGGGAGGCTGCCGGGCGTTAGCTTGGGTGAAATTCGGCACTGCCACCAGCACGGTGATGCCACAGCGGATAGTAGCGTATGCGGTCTGACACCAGTGACAGCTTGCTAATATCATGATTTAAAATGATTTTTTTGAGGTGCTTATGAAGATGAAACAGAGTTATACGGAAGGCTCTGATATTGGATTAGTACCGCCTTCCATCTAATCACAGTTATAGCTAAATATTAATTACGGAGATAATTTGAAAGTTTCTCAGTATCTAAATAAGACCAATATCATGTGGTGTTGCTTGTTAGTATTGGTTTGTTTGGTCACCCATGGTTTTGTTAAGTACGGGTTGGCACACTATACAGATAACTTATTGCCAGAATTTACAGGAGTGTTCTTTGAACTGTTTGTAGTTTTGCTTGTTTTCAACAAGTGGCAAGAGCGTGAAGAGTCAAAACAAAAAATAGCCAAGGAAAAGCGTCTAAGAGAGTTTCTTATTTTTATCATAAATGAGTTCGCAAATTTTAGGTCTATGCCAGAAGGTTTTAGCTTCTATGGACTATCTCATACCGAGAACCAAACCGTTCTTAATAGGCTAAAGACTGAATTTACAAGTGCTCAAAACACTCCAATTTCGTTCCGTTATAGCTTTATTCAACACTGCCAAATTGATATTGATGCTTTGACTTCACTTTTACCAGTTGCAGCTGATTTATCTGAAGAGCATTTCAAATCTTGGGCTCGTATAGTTTTCTATGTTAAAAAGTCTTCCATGCTTGATATCACAGTTCTTAAAGACTTCGAAAAGTTCGATGAGCATATTGTGAAGTTATTAGATTACATTCGGCGATTCGATAAGGCTTCCTTTGATAAAAAAATCTACCATGGTGCAATTTAGCCATAGCAAACTGTTCAAGAGGGATTCACAACACATGGTATTTTTACTATGCGCTGGTTTCAGTGATGATTAAGATGGTTTATAGCGGTATTTGTATTATGTTATCCCTATAACAAAATGTTATGAGCAGATGAAATAAAGGTAATCAATATGGATGAGCATCTTCAGAAAGTATTTGACCGAATGAAGCAAGAACTGAATCATATTCATTACAGGTGGACTCTATATCGTCAAGTTTTTGGAACTAATCCAAGTAGGATTAAGCTAATAAACAGAACATCTTCAAGCATTTTTGTAGAGTTTCAGTGGTTGATAATTGATTACATGGTTATTTCTTTGAGTAAGCTAACTGATAGGGCCAGAATGCAAGGAAACAACAATTTGTCATTCCATTACCTAATCGAGAAAGTCAGAGGAAACGGTAATGTCGAGCTCACAGATGAATTAAATGCTGAACTTGAAGTGCTGACAATTGCATGTGAAAAATTTAGAGAGATTCGTAACAAACGAGTTGCGCACAACGATCTAGTGGTTGCTCTAGATGAATATGATTCTCCTCTTCCTGGCGTTTCAAGAGCAGATATTGAGAAGGCTCTTTTCCATGCTCGAAACTTAATGAATAAAGTCGAATTACACTTCAATGACAGCCAGACTCTATATGAGGAAATAATTATTCCTCTTGAAAATGATGGGCGATCAGTACTTATTTGGTTGCAAAAAGGGTTAATGTACGAACAACTCGAAGATGAGGGCCTTATTGAGTGTGGAAAATGGCGAGAGCTAGGTGACCTGGACGCATAGCAAGTGCCGTAGGGTGAAATGAAATTGCACCTCTAATTTTGTTCTTCGTACCTTGCACTAAAGCTGCTCAGCAAGCGATGCAATGCGCTGCGTTTATTGCACACTACGTGTTTCGTCAATCCGATGGGGGTTATGGTGTGGAACGCCATGCCCCGTCACCAAAGCAACAAAAGGGGAGATCTGCGCCCCGATTCTTCAGGTCTCCCCGCTTTATATCGCCGCACGCTGTCTGGCGCAGCCTGATTGTCTGCTGACTCACAATCAACAGCTTTGTTTTCCCTATGAGAAGAGCAGAAAAAGGCGTTCCTCACTCATACCTCGCCGCTTCCCAGGCATGTATCGCCTGTTTGCGGGTCTCGCCCCAGTGATAGCCGCCGAGCTTGCCGTTTTGCTGGATGACTCTGTGGCAGGGGATCATCAAGGCGACGGGGTTGGCGCCCACCGCCAGCCCCACGGCGCGGGTGGCCTTGGGGTTGCCGATGGCGCTCGCCACCTGGGCGTAGCTCACTACCCTGGCGGGTGGGATCTCGAGCAGCGCCCGCCAGACGCTGATCTGGAAATTGGTGCCGCTCACGTGCAAGGAGATGGGGCGATCCGGCGTCTTGCTACCATCGAACATGGTGTGGATGACCTCTTGGGTGCGTGACGGTGCATCCCGCAGTTCCGCCGCAGGCCAGCGCTGGGCGAGGGCGGCGAGGGGCGCCTCTGGAGCCTGGTCATCGAGAAACGAGAAGTTGCACACCCCCCGTGGGGTCAGGGCGACGAACGCCTGGCCGAAGGGGGTGTCGTGCACCCCGTGATCGATAACCAGCCCGGCGCCGCGCTGCTTGTACTCCCCCGGCGTCACCGCTTCGAGCTGCACGAAGTGATCGTAGAGCCGCGAGCCGCTGCTCAGGCCCAGGGTATCGGCCACCTCCAGCAGGGAGCGCGATTCGTGCAGCAGCGCCTTGGCCCGCTCCAGGGTCAGCACCTGCAGATAGCGTTTGGGCGTCACCCCGGCCCAGCGGCTGAAGAGCCGCTGGAAGTGAAAGGGGCTTAAGTGAACGTGCGCCGCTATCTCGTCCAGGGTGGGTTGGCGCTCCACCTGGCTTGCAATAAAGGCAATGGCATCACTGATGCGGGCGTAATCGGACATAAGGCGCTCTCACGATAAGGTTGCGGTCGCAGGGTGTTTGGGGGCGACCACGTCATGTGCGACAAATAGATACCCCACCATCGGCCAGCAGGGCAATGCCGGTGGTAAAGCTGGATGCATCGGACGCAAGATAGAGGGCCGAGCGGGCGATCTCCTCCGGTTGGGCCAGCCGTTTGAGGGCATGCATATTCTGCACAAAGGCGAGGCTTTCCGGCGTATCGGTAAAGGCACGTCCCATGGGGGTGTCGGTGCCCCCCGGCAGCAGGGCGTTGACCCGCACCCCCTGCGCCCCGAACTCCGCGGCCAGCACCTGGGTCAGGCCGATGAGGCCCGCCTTGCTCGCGGCATAGGCCGCCATGCCGGGCAGCCCCAGGGTATGGCCGACGAAGGTGGAGGTAAAAATAAGGGAGCCGCCCCCGCGCGCCAGCATGGCGGGGATCTGGTGCTTGGCCCCCACGAAGGCGCTGGTGAGGTTGGTATCCAGGGTCTCCTGCCACTGGGCCAGTGCCATCTCCTGCACGCTGCCCGGCGTCCCCGTGGTGCCGGCGTTGTTGAAGGCAACATCGAGCCCGCCGAAACGCCCCACGGCCAGCTCCACCAGGGCGTTGGCGTACGCTTCGCTTTTCACATCCCCCGCGAGGCTCACCGCCTGGCCCCCGAATTTCCTGATCTCCTCCACTAGGGCATCCAGCTCGGGCTGGCGGCGGGCCCCCAGCACGACCCTGGCCCCCTCCCGTGCAAACAGGATGGCGCTGGCGCGGCCGATGCCGGAGCTGGCTCCCGTGATGATGGCGACCTTGTTAGACAGTTGTGACATGGCAGATCCCTCGCTAGATGTGAATGGCACCTGGTGGCGGCGCCCATGCAGGATTGGCAGACAAGTGGATGGGTTCGAGCCGTTTTGGTTCAAACCCGGTTTTGGTTCGAGTCCACTATGGCCGCTGGCCCCCGTCACGACGACCCGGATCTTGCTCTCTTTGCCCCCCTATCACGGCACCGTGCGCCTGTGTGCGTCCTGGTGGCAACAAAACAGGGGATCTCTGGCCGTCGTTCTTTATAATGCCCCTCCTTTGTGGCCGCCGGGCGAGTCCCCGGCGGCGCCGTTGGCCGCGAGCCGGCCACCCCGATAGAGACGATCCCATGCATACCCTGGAACAGCTGCGCGCAGGCGAACTCTGCGGCGCCCGCCACCTCAAACTTGCCGAAAACCTGACGGTGTTCCCCTCCGAGATCCTGAGCCTCAAGGAGACGCTGGAGGTGCTGGATCTCACCGGCAACCAGCTGAGTCGGCTCCCTGACGAGCTGGCCGAATTCACCAGGCTGCGCATTATCTTCTGCTCCGAGAACCGCTTCACCGAGCTGCCCGAGGTGCTGGGGCGCTGCCCTGCACTCACCATGGTGGGGTTCAAGGCCAACCGGATCGCCACGGTTCCCGCCGCGTCACTGCCTGCGGGGCTGCGCTGGCTTATTCTGACCGACAACGCCATCGAACGGCTGCCGGACGCGCTGGGGCAGTGCGCCGCCCTGCAAAAGCTGATGCTCTCTGGCAACCGCCTGCGCGAGCTGCCGGCGAGCCTTGCCAACTGCCAGCGTCTGGAGCTGTTGCGCATCGCCGCCAACCGGCTGGAGGCACTTCCCGAGTGGCTGCTCGGTTTGCCGCGCCTCGCCTGGCTGGCCTATGCAGGCAACCCCTTTAGCGACGAGCAGGAGCGCCGACTCGGCGAGACGGCAACCGCGGCTGAGATCCCCTGGCAGGCGTTGACGCTGGGGGAGCAACTGGGGCAGGGGGCGTCCGGGGTTATCCACCGCGCAGCACTGCGCTCCGATGAGGGGACGCAGGGGGTGGCGGTCAAGCTCTTCAAGGGGGCCATGACCAGCGATGGCCTGCCTCGCTGCGAGATGGCGGTGTCGCTCGCCGCAGGCAGGCACCCCAATCTCATCGGGGTGGCGGGCCGAGTCAGCGGCCACCCCTCTGGCATGCCGGCCCTGGTGATGGCGCTGATAGACCCTGATTTTGTCAACCTGGCGGGGCCGCCGAGCCTGGACTCCTGCACCCGGGATGTCTATCCGGTGGATCTGACCTTCACCCCGAATGCGCTGCTTGCCATGGCGCAGGGGGTGGCGAGCGCCGCGCTGCATCTGCACGGGCGGGGCATCCTGCACGGGGATCTCTACGCCCACAACCTGCTGCACTCTCTGCTGCACTCTGTTCAGGAACAGGGCCGGGTGCTGCTCGGGGATTTCGGCGCCGCCTCCTGTTATGACGGCGCCGATCGCGAGCGGGCTGCCCGGCTCGAGCGCCTGGAGGTCAGGGCCTTTGGCTGCCTGCTGGAGGAGCTGCTGGCGCGCTGCCATCCCAGGGACGAGGCGCTTGGGGCGCTCCATTCGCTGGCCGAAGCGTGTCTCCTGGAGGCTGTGTTGCAGCGCCCCTCGTTTGCAGAGATTCTTGCCCGGATAGACGCCGTGGCGGCCACCATGGCTGCTGAGCCCGCCTGCGCCTGAGCGCGGTCGGTTGGACGTCATCGGGCCCTCGCTCCCGGTGCAGTGGACAACAAGGCTTGCGCCGTCCCGATGAAGTTGTGATATTGATGCATCATTGCAGATGACGAGAGGATGAGGATGGAAGCGGCGTTTTGGCATCAGAAGTGGAAAGAGAACCGGATTGGCTTTCATCAGGCTGATTTCAACCGCTGGCTGCAATCCTGGTGGTCGGCCCAGCAGCAGGGTGAGCCTGTGCTGGTGCCCCTGTGCGGCAAGTCCCGCGACCTGCTCTGGCTGAGCGCTCAGGGGCATCCGGTGGATGGTTTCGAGCTCTCCGAGCTCGCCATTACCCAGTTTTTTGACGAGAACAATCTGAGTGCAGAGACAAGCGAGGTGGGCCCCTATCGGTGTCACCGGCACGACGACCTGCGCATCTATCAGGGGGATTTCTTCGCCGCCCCCGAGCTTGGCCGCCGCTACCGGCTCGCCTATGACAGGGCCGCCCTCATCGCCCTGCCGACGGCCATGCGCCGCCAGTATGCGACCCTGATGAGCCGCCTTATCGAGGCGGGGGGGCAGGTGCTGCTGGTGACCCTGGAGTATCAGCCGGAGCAGCAGGTGCAGCCGCCGTTCTCGGTGGGGGAGATGGAGGTGCGCACCCTGTTCGAGCGCGACTTTAGCGTGGAGGTGCTGGGGCGCGCCGCCGAGCTGGATCACCCCAGGGTGCTCTCGGGGCAGCTCTCCTATTTCGATGAGGTGGCCTATCGCCTGATCCGTCGGGGCTGAGGCGACGGCGTGATCCCGCCTGATAAAGCCGCTGGCGCGCCAGACTTTGTTACCTCCTTTGACATAGATCAACGTGACAAATCGGGGGAATGCCTAAGATGAGGCTGTTTCTCAATCACTGCAGGTGTCGACCGATACGCTCTGGTTTGAACCATTCGGCCGTTCATCGACTCAGTGTCTGATTTTCACGCTCATGTTCACTTTTGGCGGCTCTGGTCGCAATTGATTATGGTTTTTCCAGCCGACCCCCAGGGGTCGGCTTTTTATTGCCCGCAATCTGCCGTGGGACGGGAGGGAGTCGAGGCCTGATCAGGCCTCGAAGGTGGCGGCATTGAGCCGGAAGGCCCGGGGATCGTCGATGAACTGGCCGGTGATCCGCTCGTCGTGCTCGTGGCCCAGGCCATAGCTGCAGAGGATCAACCGATCCGAGGTGCGCGAGCGCAACTGGGTGATAAAGCGCACCAGATCGGCGCGGCTGAGCCTGCCCACTTCCTCGCGCACCCGCTCTCGCTGATCGAAGCCCAGATCCTTGTTGCCTATGCTGACCCAGAGCCGCTGGCCGCGGCTGCGCAGGTTGGCATCCCGCTCGCTGAGCTGGGCCTGCAGCCCCGCCTTGCTGTCCTGCCACTGCTGCTCGGTGAACTCCAGCATGGCCAGCGGGAAGAGATCGATGAACTCCTCCACCGCATCCAGCAGGATCTGCGGCCCCGCCACCGGCGACTGTATATAGAAGATGAGGCCGGGGTGGCGATTGAGGGGCAGGTTGCCGGCCCCCACCACGTAACCGAGCTGCTGGCGGGTGCGCAGTTCGTGGAAGAAGGTGGAGGACATGATGTGGTTGGCCAGGGTGAAGCAGGCGAGATCCCGCGCCCGGGTGGTGCGGGACTGGTAATAGACCAGCAGCGCCGAGTCTTCGTGATCGCACCCCTGCTCGCGAATGAGGGTGCCCCTGTCCTGAATGGAGATGAGGGGACGGCGGGTCTCGGCACTGGGCTGGCTGCTGACGCCGAGGTGACGCTCCAGCAGGGCGGCCAGTTCAAGCGCCTCGGCGGCGGTCCAGTCGCCGTGCACCAGGGTCTCTATGTGCACCTCGGCAAAGAGCCGGCTGACGAAGTCGGGCATCTCGTCGAGTGCTATGGTGCGCAGGTGGCGCAGCAACTGCTCGAACGGCGGGTTGTTCGGTTGCAGCAAACTGGTGAGCTGGTTGAACAGCTGGGAGATGGGCCTGGTCTTGGACTGGTTCTCCCAGTTGCGGATGAGCTGCTCCTTGATTTCGCTGAAGCGCGCCGGATCAGGGTAGCCCAGGGTCCGGTTGCCGAGGATCATGTCGAGCAGCAGCGGCAGCTTGTCGGCAAAGCCGCTCAGGTTGATGGTAAAGCCCCCCTGATGGGCATAGATCTGGTAGCCGAGCCCGGCGAGCTCGGCCGGGTAGGTGAGGGCATTGAGGTGATCCGTGAGCAGCTCCACCGCGAGCCTGGCCATGGCGATGTGGCGCGGGCTTCTGACCGCATGCTCGCTGTCGATGGAGATATAGAGGCTCCCCTTGGGCACTCCAAACAGGTGCTCGTGCAGGTGCCAGAGCCGAAAACCGGGGCGGTCGACCAGACAGGCCGGCATGTCGGCGCTGAGGGACGGCGTCCTGGCATCGAGGCGGTTGCTGATAAAGGGGTTGGGGGAGGGCAGGTGCAAGGCGGGATCCGGCTCGCTCTGCTGCCAGCGGATCTTCTCCGCCTCGGTGATGCTCTGGACGCTGTAGGGGGTCTGATACCAGCGGGCCAGGCGATCCGTGCTCACCTCCGGCGCCTGTATGGTCACCCGCAGGTTGTGGGGGGTCAGCTTGGCGAGGAAGCGCCGGATCAGGGGCTCATCGTACTCGCGCATCATGTAGTCGCCGTGGAGCAGATCGTCCGGGGCATAGCTGAACAGGTTGAGCACGAGGCCGGAGACGGTGTCGAGCGCCCGGCCCCGCTCCTGGAAGCGGAAGGCGGATTCCAGCACGCTGCGCTTCTCGTCATAACGCCAGGCCTGCAGGCCATGGCGTTCGATGAGTTTCAGGTAGCCGAACAGGTCGGCGATGATGTCGTCCACATGGGCAAGCCCGAGGGGAGTGAGGCCGAAGCTGATGCCAAAGTCCTTGAAGTTGGCGCCGCTGATGCCGCCTCCGGCGGCGAGCTGGTTGACCCAGCCTCTTGCCTTGAGCAGAGAGAGCAGGCTGCCTTCCCCTTCGTAGCCGATGAGGTGGCTCAGGAAGGTGAGGGGCTTCTTGTCGTAGAGGGCATCCACGCTCGGCAGCGGGAAGGTCAGCGCCAGTTTGCGGGTCTCCTTGACCGGGGCTATCTGGATGCGGATGCCGAGATCATCGAGCCGGTAGAGGGGCGCCGAGAGGGCGGGGGGGCCCAGGCGGCGATCCGGAATGGTGCTGAAGAAGCGCTCACACCAGGCCAGCTGGGTTTCAATGGATGCCGGAGAGAGCATCACCAGCGCCATGCGATCCGCACTGTAGTGGGTTTCGTAGAACGCAATGAGGTCGGAGCGCAGATCCCGGCCGGGCAGATCCGCCAGGGTGTCCAGGTTGCCGACCGAGAACTTGGAGAAGGGGTGGGCCGGGTTGACCGTCTCCTTGTGCACCTGGTAGCTGCGGCGCACATCGTCCTGCAGCTTGAGGCGGTATTCGGAGTCGACCGCGTTGCGCTCCTTGTCGACCCACTCGGGGGCGAAGGTGGGGCAGATGAAGAACTGGGAGAAGCGATCCAGTCCCGCTTCGAAGAAGCCGTTGTCGATGTCGAAGAAGAAGTTGGTGAACTCGGTGCCGGTCCAGGCGTTGTTGCTGCCCCCATGGCGACTCATGAACTGCTGGTACTCGCCGGGTTTGGGATAAGTACGAGTACCGAGGAACAGCATATGCTCAAGGAAATGGGCCATGCCCTGGCGATCGACCGGGTCATCGAAATGGCCTGTGTTGACGGCCAGGGAGGCGGCCGATTTATCGGTCTCGGGATCGCAGATCAACAAGACCCTGAGCCGGTTTGCCAGCTCCAGATAGTGATACCGCCGATGGTCGTTGGGACTGGCATATGGGCTCATTGGGGCGTGACTCGCGGTGAATTTATTTGAATTTAAACATGATTATCGACCCCGCTATCTCACGAGGCAAACCCTTTTCTGAGAGGTAGCGCAATTGTTTCCCCCGAGATGGCGGGGTAAGATCCCCCCGCTATTTAAACAGGCCCCCTGGGCGAGGTTGTAATGAAAATCTACATCATGCGTCATGGCCAGGCTGGCATGAACGCAAAGACTGATGAACAGCGTCCACTGACCGAGCAAGGCATCGAAGAGTCCATCCACATGGCGAGCTGGTTGGCCCCTCAGCTGGCCGGCTCCCTGAGCCTGGTGATCCACAGCAACTACCTGCGTGCCAGACAGACCTGGCAGGCCATCTCTGCCGAGCTGCCCGAGGCCCAGAAGGTCGAGGAGAGCGGCGAGATCACCCCCTACGGGGATCCGGCCTTCGTGGCGAGTTATCTCACCGCGCTGGCGGCGACCCACGACAACATCCTGATGGTCAGCCACCTGCCCCTGGTCGGGTATCTGGTGCAGAGCCTCTGTCCGGCGGCGGGCGCGCCCATGTTTGCCACCTCGGGTCTGGCCTGCATCGAGTGGCGAGATGGCAAGGGGGCCTTGCTCTGGCTGGAAGGACCGCATACAATACGGTAAAAGTTAATAAAAAGTTACAGATTGGTTTTTTGGGGAAGAGAGAGTCGATTTTTCCGGTTTTTTATACAAAATTTACGGAATTATCTCGCATAAGCTGCTGTCATACGGATACAACTGCAAGAGGTTGCAAACGATGAGAGTGTTCAAGAAGTACCTGCCACTGATGGTGGCAAAGCATGTCAAAACCTTCTTCAAGGGGCGGATCTACATCCACGGCAGGGGGCGCTTCGATTTCCAGTCGGGCCTGCTGATGATGCCACTGCAAGCCGATATTCCCCACCGCCAGACGGTGCTCGAAGTCAACGAGCTGATATCGAGGCTGCACATGGATGCCGCTTGAGTCGCATCTATGGTGTCATCTCCCCCTCATGCCCGCCCAGTGCGGGCATGATTGTATCTGGGGCTGAGTGAAGCAGTTTGAACCCATTAATATCGATTTCCGGATAAGGTTGCCGCGCCCCGCATCAGCATGCTTGCTTATCCTGTTTGCCTCTCTATACTCCCGCGAAATATCCACCCCCTTTCTCTGGACATAGCGATGCCCCTTGCCTTCCTGTTCCCCTTCTCCTGCATGGCCATCTGGGCCGGCAACGGCATCGTCAGCAAGCTGGCGGTGGGGGTGCTCTCGCCGGCCGCCCTGGCCTGGTCGCGCTGGATGGTGGCGGCCCTGGTGCTGACCCCCTTCCTCGCGCGGCGGGCCTGGCGCATGCGGGACAAGCTGCGGGCCGGTTTCTCTAAGCTGGCCATGCTGGCTCTGCTCGGCATGGTGCTGAACCAGACCTTTGGCTACTACGCGGCCCAGACCCTGGGGGCCACCGAGATCGGGCTGATGATGGGGCTGACCCCGCTGATGACGGTGCTGCTCAGCATCTGGCTGCTGCGCGAGCGCCCCACCTGGGGGGCCCTCGTCGGCGGCGTCATCTCCATCCTGGGGCTCGCCATCCTGCTGGGGCAGGGGGATCCTACCCGGCTGCTGACCCAGGGCATCCATATCGGCTCCGTCTACATGCTGCTCTCGGCGGCCACCTATGCGCTCTACAGCGTGCTGCTCAAGCGCTGGGATCTGGGGCTGGACAACTGGTCCATGCTCTACGGCCAGGTGCTCTGCAGCCTCTTGTTCCTCACCCCCTTCTACCTGCTGGTGGACGGGCACTGGCCGGATGGCAGCGCGCTCTGGCTCATCCTCTACGCGGGGATCCCGACCTCGGCCCTCTCGCCCTGGCTCTGGATGCAGGGCATCGCCCTGCTCGGGGCCAGCCGCACCGCCATCTTCATGAACCTGCTGCCGGTGATGACGGCTGCCCTTGCCATCAGCTGGCTGGGGGAGCGGCTCACCAGCTATCACCTGATCGGCGGCGGCATGACACTGCTGGGAGTGCTGCTGGCGCAGCTGCTGGTCAAGCCTGTGAGGGTGCGGCGGCGGGCCCGGCTCGCGATGGCGGGCTGTCAGGAGAAGTAGGATAAAAAAAGACCGCCCAGGAGGCGGTCTTTTTGGTCTGGTGCCTGCGTCACTGCGCCGTCAGATAGAGGTCTTTGGCATAGACCAGATCTTGCGGGTTCTGATAGGGGTAGCCCTTGACGTTGGGCTTGAGCAGCCGTGACTTCACATAGAAGTAGACGGGGGCTATGGGGGCCTCCGCGTCGATCAGTGCCTCGGCCTCCTGATAGAGGCGGTTGCGCTCGGCCGGATCCTTGGCGTCATGGGCCTTGGCCAGCAGGGCATCATAGGTCTTGTTGAACCACTTGCCGCTGTTGGCGCTGCTGCTGGAGGTCATGATGTCGAGGAAGGTGGAGGCATCGTTGTAATCCCCGTTCCAGGAGTAGCGACTCACACCGAAATCCCCTTCGTTCAGGGCCGAGACCATGGTCTTCCACTCCATGTTGTTGAGCTCCGCCTTGACCCCCAGGTTGTGCTTCCACATGGAGGAGATGGCCAGCGCTATCTTCTTGTGCCCCTCGTTGGTGTTGTAGAGGATGTCCACGTCCAGCGGATTCTGCGGCCCGTAGCCCGCCTCGGCGAGCAGCGTCCTGGCCTGCTTGATGCGTTCTTCCTTGCTCATCAGCTCGCTGGCGGGGCGTTTTAGCTCGAAGCCATCCACGCTCGGCGGGGTCAGGCTGAAGGCCGAGAGCTGCCCCTGTCCCAGGATCTTCTCCGTGATGGTGTCCCTGTCGATGGCCAGGGAGAGCGCCTTGCGCACCCTGACGTCGTCGAAGGGTTTGCGCTGGGTGTTGAACACGTAGTAGTAGGTGGCGAGCATGGGGGCGCTCACCAGCTCGTCCGGGCTCTGGCGCTTGATCTGCTGATACTGCTCCAGGGGATAGGTGGTGTAGTGCAGCTCGCTCGCACGATAGCGGTTGTAGGCCGCGGTATCGGAGACGATCTCCAGGTAGATCACCTTGTTCAGCACAGTGTGCTCGTTGTCCCAGTAATGGGGATTGCGCTCGGCGATGAGCCGCTCGTTGGGGGTCCACTCCTTGAGGGCGAAGGCACCGTTGGAGACGATGTTGCCGGGCTTGACCCACTCGTGACCGAACTTCTCTATGGTGGCCCTGGGGGCCGGGAAGGTGGTGTAGTGGGAGAGGGTCTTCAGGAAGAAGGGGACAGGGGCCTTGAGGGTGATCTGCAGGGTGTGATCATCGAGGGCCTTGATACCGAGGGCATCCGGGCTCTTCTTGCCCTGCACCACGTCGCTGGCGTTGGCGACGCCGGTCAGCTCGATGAACCAGGCGTAGTTGGAGGCGTTCCTGGGATCCGCCGCCCGCTGCCAGCCATAGACATAGTCCGCCGCCGTCACCGGCTCGCCGTTGGACCACTTGGCATCGGGTCTGAGCTTGAAGGTGTAGACGGTGCCGGAGTCATCGAGCTCGTACCCGAGCGCCCCCGCCGCCTGCAGCTTGCCGTCGCCATCCAGGGTGTAGAGCCCTTCGAACAGATCGTTGACGACGTCGCTGCCCGCGTTCTCTTCCACCATCTGGGGGTCGATGGAGGCGGGCTCTGTGCCTATGTTGCGCACGAAGGTTTGCTGGGCACCGGGCAGCAGCTTGGTGCCTTCGGGCACCTGGGCCGCCAGGGCGGGGAGGGAGATCAGGGCGGCAACCGCGCCGGCAATGAGAGTCCTTTTCATTGAATATCCTTATGTTTTTTTGCTTCCAAAGCCGAGCCAGTGTGCTGGATCGAGGAGGAGATCTCAAGAGGGGGAGCGGCGGGTGCCGGGAGAGAGTCGCGGACGGGGAGGGGCGGGGTGAAATAGCATTCTTGTCACGAATTAACATGATGAAAGATGCCGGATGGCACCCTTTTTTCACGGTGAAAGCCCGTGGTGGCGCGGTATTCTGGCGATTTATACGGCGGCTTAATTCGCTGCAAAAACAAAAAACAGGCGTTACATTAGGTTACAAAACAACGCTGCCGAGGATCGGCACTTTTTTTGCCGACACTTGCAAACGTTTTCAACGGCCAACGGAAACGATCTTAAAGGAACAAGAATGCGAAACATGATCACCATGGGCGAGTTCATCGTCAAAAAGCAGGCGGACTACCCTACCGCGACCGGCGAGCTGACCTCCTTGCTCAGCTCCATTCGTCTGGCTGCCAAGGTGGTGAACCGGGAGATCAACAAGGCGGGGCTGGCGGACATCATCGGCTCCATGGGGGCCGAAAACGTGCAGGGGGAGGTGCAGCAGAAGCTGGACGTCTACGCCAACGAGCGCTTCAAGGCGGCCCTCGAGGCCCGTGGCGAGGTGTGCGGCATGGCGTCCGAGGAGGAGGAGGACTTCGTCTCCTTCGATTCCGAGCTCTCCCGCCACTCCAAGTACGTGGTGCTGATAGACCCCCTGGACGGCTCTTCCAACATAGACGTCAACGTCTCGGTCGGGACCATCTTCTCCATCTACCGCCGGGTCAGCAAGCCGGGGGCCGGGGTGACCCTGGAGGACTTCCTGCAGCCGGGCAACCGCCAGGTGGCCGCCGGTTACGTGGTCTATGGCTCCTCCACCATGTTGGTCTACACCACCGGGTTTGGGGTCAACGGCTTCACCTACGACCCTTCCATCGGCTGCTTCTGCCTCTCCCACGAGAACATCCGCATCCCGGAGGAGGGCAAGATCTACTCCATCAACGAGGGCAACTACATCAAGTTCCCGGACGGGGTGAAGAAGTACCTGAAATATTGCCAGGAGCGTGACGAGGCGACCCACAGGCCCTACACCTCCCGCTACATCGGCTCCCTGGTGTCGGATTTCCATCGCAACCTGCTCAAGGGCGGCATCTACATCTATCCGTCCGGCACCAACTCCCCGAACGGCAAGCTGCGCCTGCTCTACGAGTGCAACCCCATGGCCTTCCTGGTGGAGCAGGCCGGTGGCAAGGCGTCCGACGGCTTTGGCCGCATCATGGATATCCAGCCCACGGCGCTGCACCAGCGTACCCCCTACTTCGTCGGCTCCACCAGGATGGTGGAGCGGGCCGAGGCCTTCATGCGGGAATTCTCCGCCCACGAGGATCCGGCCCGTCAGGGGTGATGCCCGGTTTGTCGCCATGGTCGCGGCAATAGCCACATAAAAAACGGGAGCCGATATGGCTCCCGTTTTATTTGGGTAAGTGGCTGGCCGCCTCATCACCCCCCCCCCTCAGGGGTTGGCGTGGCTGGCGAGATCCGTCAGCAGGGCATCCACCAGTTTCAGCCGCATGGCTCTCTCCTGGTTCGGTACCTGGAAGCGCAATCGGGTGGGTCCATCCATTTTATAGATACGTGGCTGCTCGGAGAGCAGTTTTACCAGATAGGTCGGGTTGACCCTGGTCTCCTGGGTGAAGTCCAGGTAGCCGCCGCGATCGCTCATCTCCACCCGGCGAATGCCCAGCGCCGTGGCCCGCTGGCGGAAGGCCGCGATCTCCATCAGGGTCTTGGTCGGCTCCGGCAGCAGGCCGAAGCGATCGATGAGCTCCACCTTCAGCTCGCGCAGCTCCTGCTCGTCCACCGCGCTGGCGATGCGCTTGTACATGGACAGACGCATGTTGACGTCCGGTATGTAGTCGTCCGGCAACAGTGCCGGCAGGCGCAGCTCTACCTCGGTGTGCTGGCTCATGAGTTGCTCCAGCGACGGCTCCTTGCCATGCTTGAGGGCCTCTACCGCCTGTTCCAGCATCTCCATGTAGAGGGTGAAGCCCACCGATTCGATCTGGCCGCTCTGATCGTCGCCGAGCAGCTCGCCCGCGCCCCGGATCTCCAGATCGTGGGTGGCGAGCGCAAAACCGGCCCCGAGATCTTCCAGCGAGGCGATGGCTTCCAGCCGCTTGGCCGCATCCTTGGTCATCAGCTTGGGATGGGGGGTGAGCAGGTAGGCATAGGCCTGGTGGTGGGAGCGGCCGACCCGGCCCCGCAACTGGTGCAGCTGGGCAAGACCGAGGTGATCGGCCCTGTCCATGATGATGGTGTTGGCGCTCGGCACGTCGATGCCGGTCTCTATGATGGTGGTGCACACCAGCAGGTTGAAGCGCTGGTGGTAGAAGTCCGACATAATGCGCTCGAGGTCGCGCTCGCGCATCTGGCCGTGGGCGATGCCAAGGCGCGCCTCCGGCACCAGCTCAGCGAGATCCGCCGCGCACTTCTCTATGCTCTCCACGTCGTTGTGCAGGTAGTAGACCTGACCGCCGCGCTTCAATTCCCGCAGTACCGCCTCGCGCACCACCGCCGGCTCGTGCTGGCGCACGAAGGTCTTGATGGCGAGCCGCTTGGCGGGCGGGGTGGCGATGATGGAGAGATCCCGCATGCCGGACATCGCCATGTTAAGGGTGCGCGGGATCGGGGTGGCGGTGAGGGTGAGGATGTCCACGTCGGCGCGCAGCGCCTTGATCTTCTCCTTCTGGCGCACCCCGAAGCGATGCTCCTCATCGACGATGAGCAGCCCCAGATCCTTGAAGGTGAGCTCGGAGCCGAGCAGCTTGTGGGTGCCTATGATGATGTCCACCTTGCCATCGGCCAGCTCCTTCAAGACGCTGGTCTGCTCCTTGGCGGAGCGGAAGCGGCTCAGCACCTCCACCCGCACCGGCCAGTTGGCGAAGCGGTCGCGGAAGTTGTCGTAGTGCTGCTGGGCCAGCAGGGTGGTGGGCACCAGCACGGCGACCTGCTTGCCACCGTGCACCGCCACGAAGGCCGCCCGCATCGCCACCTCTGTCTTGCCAAAGCCCACGTCGCCACACACCAGGCGGTCCATGCTCTTGGCCTGGCACATGTCCCCCAGCACCGCATTGATGGCGTTGAGTTGATCCTCTGTCTCCTCGAACGGGAAGCTGGCGGCAAACTGGCGGTAACTCTCCTTGTCGTGCTTGAAGGCAAAGCCGGCCCGCGCCGCGCGATGGGCATAGACGTCCAGCAGCTCGGCCGCCACGTCGCGCACCTTCTCCGCCGCCTTGCGCCGCGCCTTGACCCAGGCCTCGCCGCCGAGCTTGTGGCTGGGGGGGTTATCCGACCCCGTGTAACGGCTGATGAGGTGGAGGTTGGTGACCGGCACGAACAGCTTGTCGCCACCGGCGTATTCCAGGGTGAGGAACTCGGTGGGCAGGCCGCCGGCATCCAGGGTCTCGAGCCCGAGATAGCGGCCGACCCCGTGATCCAGATGCACCACGGGCTGGCCCTGGGTCAGCTCGCCGAGGTTTCTGATCACCGCATCCGAGCTCAGGTTCTTGCTCTTCTCCCGCTGCCGCTTGCTTCTGATCTTGCCGCCGAGCAGCTCGGTCTCTGTGATGAGGGCCAGGGCCTCTGCCCCGGCGGGTTCGAGCAGGAAGCCCCGCTCCAGCGGGCTGACCAGCAGGCCATGACGCGCCTTGCTCCCGACGAACTCCTCGAGGGAGGCGAACTCCCTGGGTTGCAGCGCGATCCGCGCCAGCAGATCCCCGAGCCCCTCGCGCCGCCCCTCGGACTCCACCGCAAACAGGGTGCGGCCGGCAAAGCCTTGCAGGAACTGGCTGAGGGCCAGCAGGGGCTGCTCCTTGCTGTGATCGAGCTGCAGGTCGGGCAGGGGGGCTATGGGCAAGTCGTGCTGGCCCGCACCGCCGTCGGTGGCGGCCTCCTGCAGGCGCACGGCGCCATACTGGCCGAGCGCCGCAAACAGCTGCTCCACCGGCAGGTAAATTTGCTGGGGGGGCAGCAGGGGGCGGGTGTTGTCCCAGCGCCTGTCCTCATAGCGCTGGCCTATGTCGTTCCAGAAGCGCTGGGCCGCCGGGTAGATCTCCCCCACGGTGAGCAGCAGGGTGTTGTCCGGCAGGTAGTCAAACAGGCTGGCGGTCTGGCTGAAGAAGAGCGGCAGATAGTATTCGATGCCGGCGGGCCAGCGCCCCTTGCTCACCTCCTGATAGACGGAGCCCTCCGCCCGCGACAGCTCGAACTGCTCGCGAAACTGTCCGCGAAACAGCTCGATGGCGGCCTCGTCGGTGGGAAATTCCCGGGCGGGCAACAGGCTCACCGACTTGACCGGCTCGCTGGAGCGCTGGCTCTCGGGATCGAAGGGGCGGATGGAGTCCACCTCGTCGTCGAAGAAGTCGATGCGATAGGGGCGGCTGCTGCCCATGGGGAAGAGATCCAGCAGGGAGCCGCGGGCGGCGAACTCGCCGTGCTCCAGCACCTGCTCCACCGCCACATAGCCCGCCTCGGCCAGCCGTCCCCGCAACTGTTGCAGGTTGAGGCGCTGGCCGCTGGTCACCATCAGGCTGTATTTGTCGAGATAGGCCTGGGGCGCCGTGCGCAGCATCAGGGTGGAGATGGGCACGATCAGCACGCCGCTGCTCATCTGCGGCAGCGTATAGAGGGTCTCGAGCCGCTGAGAGATGATGTCCTGATGGGGGGAGAAGGTGTCGTAGGGCAGGGTCTCCCAGTCCGGGAACATCAGCACGGGGCAACCCTGATCGGCCAGCAGGAAGCCAAGCTCCTGTTCGAGGCGCAGGGCGCTCGGGGTATCGGCGGTCACCAGCAGGACGGGGCGGTTGGCCTCCCGGGTGAGGCGGGCGGCAACCAGCGCCAGGCTGCTGCCGACCAGCTGGCCCAGAGTCAATTTCTGGCCCGCTTTGGCGGGCAAGGCGGGGAGTTTCATTGGCATCGTTCGATTCTTTTAACGTTGACGTTGGCTGTGATTAGCGCTGACGCTCTTGGGCACGCAGCTTGAGCTGTTTCGATTGCACATGCAGGCTGGCACGCACCAGCAGCTCCCTGTCATCCTCGCGGATCCGCACATAGTCGAGCACCACATGGGTGCCGTGCTCGCCGGGCTCCCGCTGCTTGACCTCGCCATAGCAGTAGACGGCGGAGGCCTCTTCCCGCAGGAAGATCTTGAGCCGCACTAGCTGGTTCAGCTGCGGCGGCTCGCCGTGCCCCTGGTGCGGGTGCAGGTAGGTGAGCTGACCGGCGCCAAAGCGCAGGGTGTGGAAGCGATGCTCGGGGTGGTCCTGCGCCGCCAGCACGAAGCCCATGATCATGTCGATCTTGCGGGACTGCTGGTTGATGATCTCCACCAGATCGTGCATGGACTCGTTCTGGTTGCGCAGCAACCGGCTGCTCACCAGATCGATGGAGGTGATGGCGGAGGCGATGCGAAAGGGCTCGGGCAGCTCGGCATCAAGGGCCTCCAGCGTCGGCAGGTGAAAGTCGGCCGGCATGGGGATCACATTGACCGGCGTGGCATGGGTGACGCTGAAGAACTGTTCCTGCATGGAGGCTATCCCTTGTTGTTATAGACGATTTTTAAAGGCGCTGTTGACCTTGCCCCGCGGCGGCGTCCCCGATCTGGCGCGAGACGCCATCTCCGGCCGTCCCAGGGGCTCTCCCGTCTGGCGGCGCAACATGGCGGCGGGGGCCTCGCATCGGGCGAAACATGGCGCCATGGGCGGCCTCTCGGGCTCAGGGGAATGGGCCATTGCGCCAGCCCCGGCGTCATCTGCTGCGGCAACGCGGCTTGCGTTGAGGCGTCAACAGACCCTATTATCCGGCATCTTATTTTGTTGGCAACGTAGATATCCTTGAAGACCGGACTTTTTCAGCCACTCTCGCTGGCCATAGGCCTGCGTTATGCAGGCTCGCGACGCAGTAACCGCTTCGTCTCCTTTATCTCCCTGTTTTCCACCTTTGGCATCGCCATCGGGGTTGCTGCCCTGATGGTGGTCATTTCGGTGATGAACGGGTTCGAGGGGCAGCTCAAGGGGCGCATTCTCGGGGTGATCCCCCACGTGGTGGTGACCAATCCGGCGGGGCGCATCGATGCCCATCCGCCCGGCCTGCCCGATCTCGACACGTTGCCCCACGTGGTGGCCACGGCCCCCATGCTCGACAGCGAAGGCATGTTGCAAAGCCCGGGCCAGCTCACCGGGGTGAGCGTGCAGGGGATAGATCCGGCCCGCTGGCCCAAGGATGACATCCTCCATGCCCAGATGCTGGGGGGGCGGCTGGACAGCCTGCAGCGCGGCCAATACCACATAGTGCTGGGGCAGGGGGTGGCCAACCGCCTCAAGGTCTCCATTGGCGACGAGGTGCGTCTCATCCTGACCGAAGGGACCCGCTTCACCCCCTTTGGCCGGGTACCGGCCCAGCGGATCTTCACCGTCTCCGGCATCTTCGGGGTTGGCGCCGACGTGGACAGCCAGGTGGCGCTGATTGCCCTGGGGGACGCCCAGCGCCTGCTGCGCCTGCCCGAGGAGACGGTGGGCGGCATCCGCCTCTGGCTCGACGATCCCTTCGCCGCCGACCAGGTGGTCAAAACCGCGCTGCCGGACGGGCTGGAGTGGCAGGACTGGCGCCGGGAGCGAGGTGAACTCTTCCAGGCGGTGGCCATGGAGAAACGCATGATGGGGCTGATGCTGGTGCTGATCATCGCGGTCGCCACCTTCAACATCCTCTCCGCCCTGGTGATGGTGGTCACCGACAAGGAAGGGGAGGTGGCCATACTGCGTACCATGGGCATGAGCGAGTCGGGGATCGTCAAGATTTTCATGGTGCTGGGGGCGTCGAGCGGCGTCATCGGCGCCCTGTTCGGCGGTCTGGCGGGGCTGGCCCTGTCGTTCGGACTCAACCCCCTGCTCGATGCGATGGGGCTCAACCTCTATATGGCGGCGGGGGGCAGCGGTCTGCCGGTCATCGTCGAACCCGCCCAGGTCATGACCATCTTGCTGGGGGCCGTGCTGCTGAGCTTCAGTGCCACCCTCTATCCGGCGGCCCGTGCGGCCCGGGTCAAACCGGCCGAGGCATTACGTTATGAATAGCGCTGTGAATCCATCATCTTCTGTTGTTACCTCCGGTGCGAGTGCCGGCGTTGTGACTGGTGCCAATGTGGTCACCGGTATAAGTGGAGCCCCTGTTATGAATGAACCCCAGTCCTGCGAGCCTCTGCTGCGCTGTCAGGCCCTCAACCATGTCTATAAAGAGGGCAATCTGGAGACCCAGGTGCTCAAGGGGATAGATCTCTGCGTCGCCCCCGGCGAGATGCTGGCGGTGGTGGGGAGCTCGGGCTCGGGCAAGACCACCTTGCTGCACCTGATGGGGGCGCTGGACAACCCCTCGAGCGGCGCCGTGCTGTTCAAGGGGCAGGATATCCACCACTGGGACAGCAAGACCCAGGCCCGTTTTCGCAATCAGGAGCTGGGCTTCGTCTATCAGTTCCACCACCTGCTGGCCGAGTTCACCGCGCTGGAAAACACCGCCATGCCGCTGCTGATCGCCGGCGAGTCGGTGGCGAGCGCCACCGACAAGGCGACCCGGATGCTGGGGCGGGTGGGGCTCTCCCACCGTCTCAATCACAGGCCTTCCGAGCTGTCCGGTGGCGAGCGCCAGCGGGTGGCCATCGCCCGTGCCCTGGTCAACGAGCCGAGCCTGGTGCTGGCGGACGAGCCCACCGGCAACCTGGATCACGCCAGCGCCACTGCGGTGTACGAACTGCTCTGCGAGCTCAACCGGGAGCTGGGCACGGCCTTCGTGGTGGTCACCCATGACTTGAGCCTCGCCGCCAAGCTGCACCGCCGGGTGACCCTGGTGAGCGGCATCATGGCGGAGGTCGCCTGATGTTCAAGCCGCTGCCCCTCTTTCTGGGCCTGCGTTACAGCCGCTCCCGCCGTCGCAACGGCTTCATCGCCTTTATTTCCGCCTCTTCCCTGATCGGCATTGCCCTCGGGGTGATGGCCCTCATTCTTGGCCTCTCCGCCATGAACGGCTTCGAGCGGGAGCTTAAAAACAGGGTGCTCTCGGTGGTGCCTCACGGGGAACTCATCGGCATGGAGGCGCCGCTGCCCGACTGGCCGAGGCTTCGGGACTACCTGCTGGCCCAGCCCGGGATCGAGGCCGCGGCCCCGGTCATCCGCCTCGATGGCCTGCTGGAGCACGGCTCCGCCATCAAGGGGGTGCAGGTGCGTGCCGTGCTGCCCGAGCTCGAGGCGAACCTGTCGGATGCAGGCAACTACATGACGGGGCTGGGTTTTCGTGAACTGGAGGCGGGCGAGCACGGGGTGATCCTCGGCAAGACCATAGCCGACAAGCTGGGGGTCAAGATAGGTGACCCCGTGACCCTGCTGCTGCCCCAAGGGGGAGACGAGACGGGGATCAAGAATCCCCGGCGGGAGACCCTGACCGTGGTGGGGCTGCTGGAGATAGGCGGCCAGCTCGACGGCGTGCTCGGCTTCATGCACCTGGCCGACGCCCAGTCCATCACCGGCATGGGTAGCGCGGTGGAAGGCTTCAGCCTCAAGGTGAACGACGTGCTCAAGGCGCAGTCCATCACGGTGGCGGCCGCCCGCAAATTCCCGCACTACGTCTACATCAGCAGCTGGATGAGCCGCCAGGGCTATCTCTATCAGGACATCCAGATGGTGCGCACCGTCATGTACGTGGTGATGCTGATGGTGGTGGCGGTGGCCTGCTTCAACATCGTCTCCACCCTGGTGATGGCGGTGAACGAGAAGCGCAGCGAGATCGCCATCTTGAAGACCATGGGGGCGAGCCCGGGCCAGATCCGGCTCACCTTCGTCATCCAGGGGATGGTGAACGGGGTGGCGGGGGCCTTGCTCGGTGCCCTGCTGGGGGGGCTGCTTTCGAGCAAGCTGACCCAGATCCTGAGCGGTATCGAACAGCTTATAGGCCATCGTTTCCTCAACCCGGACATCTACTTCATCGACTTCCTGCCGACCGAGCTGCACATGCAGGATCTGGTGATAGTGACCAGTGCCGCCATCCTGATGAGTCTGCTGGCCACCCTCTATCCCGCCTGGCGGGCCAGCGGTCTGGTGCCCTCCCGGGAGCTGGGTCACTGATCCGAGGGCCAAGTCTGCCAAGCCTGGCAATATGCTGAACAAAGAAGGGCCCGCCGGTCTGCACCGGCAGGCCCTTCTCTCTTCTGGTCGTTCCGACTGGCTTAGTGGGCGTTGAGCTCATCGAGGGGCAGGGAGAAGCTCGCCACGAACACATCGATGAAGTAGCGCATGGCCGGGTTCATCCTGGCCTCCAGCATCTGTTCGAGGCGCTTGCGCGCGGGCTCGAACTCCCGGTTGCCTGCATTTATCTCCTCCAGACACTTGGTATAGGCACAGAGGGTGTCGGCATCCTTCACCAGCCGGGCGAGGGCGTCGTCCTGGGCAGCGGAGTCGAGCAGGGGGCGAAAGTCTTCCATCAGCTCGGGAGGCAGCATGCCCAGCAGGCGCTGTTCGGCGGCGAGTTCAATCTTCTTGTACTCGCGGGCTATCTCGGGGTTGAAGTACTTGACCGGGGTCGGCAGATCGCCGGTCAGCACCTCGCTGCTGTCGTGATAGAGGGCCATCACGGCGGCGTGGTTGGCATCCACCTTGCCATCAAACAGCCGGTTGCTGATGACGCCGAGGGCGTGGGCCACCATGGCCACCTGCAGGCTGTGCTCGGCGATGTTTTCCGGCTGTATGTTGCGCATCAGGGGCCAGCGGTAGATGAGCCGCATGCGGGCGAGGTTGGCGAAGAAGTGGCTGGGCAGCATGGAGGACCTCGAACTGGGGCAATGAAAAAGGGCAGACCCTAGTCTGCCCTTTTTTGACATCCCAGGCATAGCCTGGCGATGCATTCTTGCTTAGCGAATATAGCGACCGGATTCGGCCTCGTGGTTGGTCACCACCATCTGGCCTATGGGGGCCAGGGCAATCAGGGCCAGCTTGAGGTGCTGGATGCCGAACGGGATGCCGATGATGGTCACGAAGCAGGCCAGGGCCGAGGCGATGTGACCTATGGCCAGCCAGACGCCGATCACCAGGAACCAGAGGATGTTGCCAATCATCCCGAGGGCACCTGTGCCTATGTCGCTCTGCCCCGTCATTGTCTTGCGGTTGACCGCCTGCTTGCCAAACGGGAAGAAGGTAAAGGTACCGATGACGAAACAGGCGCGCCCCCAGGGGATCCCTATCAGGGAGACGAAGCAGAGCAGCCCGGCCAGCCACCAGGCCAGCCCCATAAAGACGCCCCCCAGTACAAACCAGAGCAGATTGAACAAGAAGCGGAAAAAGGACATGTGGGTCTCTCCAGACTCATAAATTGGCAGTCACCATAGCGAGCGGCGCCGAGGGACGCAATGGCTGATGCGAGAAGGCGGACAATTTGGGTCGCAGACCCCCTGACCGCGGCTCTCCCGATGACGCCGGGAGATGAAAAAAGCATAGCGTGACGTGCAAAAGGGTGAGCAAGCGCAAATTATTGCGAACCTGATGCTTGAACTCGGCGCAAGGCTTCCCCATATAGGAGGCAGTCTTGCGCAAATTGTGCTGTCTGTGCCCCGGATGGGGGATGTGCGGCTCGACGCGACCAATGTGCGCCGCTATAATGTCGCGTCATATTTTCTCATCACAAAGACAGTCGTTGTCTTTATAAACAGGAAGACTCCGGGTTTTGCCCAGGGGTAATAAAGGGTCAGCACACAGTGCTGAGTTGAACGAGGTAAAAGAATGCAAGTTTCTGTAGAGACAACCCAAGGTCTGGAACGCCGTCTTACCATCACTGTACCGGCTGCTACCGTTGACGCTGCCGTGCGTAAAGAATTGAATGGCCTGGCCAAGACTCGTCGCATCGACGGTTTCCGTCCTGGCAAGGCTCCGGTTGCCATCATCAAGAAGATGTTCGGCGCCATGGCCCATGCCCGCGTTGCCGATGAAATGATGCAGAACAACTTCATCAAGGCCATCATCGAGAGCAAACTGAGCCCGGCCGGTGCGCCGACCATGGATCCGAAAGAGATCAAGGAAGGCCAGGATTTCGAATTCACCGCCACTTTCGAAGTGTACCCGGAGTTTGAAGTCGCCGGTCTCGAGAGCATCAAGGTCGAGAAGCCGGTTGCCTCCGTCAAGGATGCCGACCTGGCCAACATGATCGACACCCTGCGCAAGCAGCACGCCACCTGGTCTGACGTCGATGCCGCTGCCGCCAATGGCATGCGTGTCACCCTGGACTTCGTCGGTTCCATCGACGGTGAAGAGTTCGACGGTGGCAAGGCTGAAGGTTTCACTCTGGAACTGGGCGCCGGCCGCATGATCCCTGGCTTCGAAGACGCCATCCTGGGCAAGAAAGCGGGCGACGAGTTCACCATCGAGGTGACTTTCCCGGCTGACTACCACGCCGAAGCCCTGAAGGGCAAAGCGGCCAAGTTCGCCTCCAAGCTGAACAAGGTTGAAGAGCAGGTGCTGCCTGAGCTGACCGAAGAGTTCGTCAAGCGTTTTGGCATCGAGAGCGGCAGTGTCGAAGAGCTGAAAGCCGAAGTGCGCAAGAACATGGAGCGCGAACTGGCTCAAGCCCTGAAGAACAGCGTGAAAGAGCAGGTTCTGAACGGCCTGGTTGAAGCCAACCAGATCGATCTGCCAAAGGCTGCCGTTGCCCAGGAAATCGACGCCCTGCGTCAGCAAGCCCTGCAGCGTTTCGGTGGCTTCCAGGGCGGCAACGCCCCCGAGCTGCCGGCCGAGCTGTTCCAGGCGCAAGCCGAGCGTCGCGTACGCGTCGGTCTGCTGCTGGGTGACGTCATCCGCACCAACGAGATCAAGGCCGACGACGCCCGTGTGACCAGCATCATCGAGTCCATGGCCACTGCCTACGAAGATCCGAAGGAAGTGATCGAGTACTACCAGAAGAACGAGCAGATGCTGAACGGCGTTCGTAACCTGGCCATCGAAGATCAAGCCATCGACCTGATCCTGTCCAAGGCACAAGTGACCGAGAAAGAAGTTGCCTTCGACGAAGTGATCAACAAGTCCGGTGCCGCTGCCTAAGAACATTTGACTTAAGGTCAAAACTGTTAAGTATAATGGCTCGTGTGATCTCCACTCGGGCCATTTTATTTTAGGGACAATGCCTTATGTACAAGAACTATAACGATGTGACTGAATCCCCACGCAATGCGCTCATCCCTATGGTGGTCGAGCAGACGGCGAAAGGGGAGCGTTCCTATGACATCTATTCCCGTCTGCTCAAGGAGCGGGTGATCTTCCTGACCGGTCAGGTTGAGGATCACATGGCGAATCTGGTGGTGGCTCAGCTGCTGTTCCTGGAGTCCGAAAACCCGGATCAGGACATCAGCATCTACATCAACTCGCCGGGTGGTGCCGTCACTGCGGGGATGTCCATCTATGACACCATGCAGTTCATCAAGCCGGACGTCAGCACCGTCTGCATGGGGCAGGCCTGCTCCATGGGCGCCTTCCTGCTGGCCGGCGGTGCCAAGGGCAAGCGCTTCTGCCTGCCTAACGCTCGGGTGATGATCCACCAGCCGCTGGGCGGTTTCCAGGGCCAGGCATCTGACATCCAGATCCATGCCCAGGAGATCCTGAAAATCAAGAATACCCTGAACGATCGTCTGGCTTTCCATACCGGACAGGACATGGCCACCATCGAACGCGACACCGACCGTGACAACTTCATGTCGGCCGAGCAGGCCGTGGCCTATGGTCTGGTTGACGGCATCCTGAGCCAGCGCGGCTGAGCAGGGTATCCCGTCCTGTTGTAAACTCAACAGGACGATCCATCCTCTATTGATAAAACGAGGTCGCTGAATGACAGAGAAACGCAAGGGTGAGGGCGACAAGCTGCTTTATTGCTCTTTCTGCGGCAAAAGCCAGCATGAAGTGCGTAAGCTGATCGCTGGCCCTTCCGTCTACGTATGTGATGAGTGTGTCGAGCTGTGCAACGACATCATCCGCGAGGAGATCCGCGAGATCTCTCCCAAGCGCGATGGTAGCGAGCTGCCGACCCCTCATGAAATCCGCGCTCATCTGGACGACTACGTGATCGGGCAGGAGTACGCCAAGAAGGTGCTGGCAGTTGCCGTCTACAACCACTACAAGCGTCTGCGCAGCGGCAGCGAGTCCGGTGGTGTGGAGCTTGGCAAGTCCAACATCCTGCTGATTGGCCCGACCGGCAGCGGCAAGACCCTGCTGGCCGAGACGCTCGCCCGTCTGCTGGATGTGCCCTTCACCATGGCCGATGCCACCACATTGACCGAAGCCGGTTATGTGGGCGAGGACGTGGAGAACATCATCCAGAAGTTGCTGCAAAAGTGCGACTACGACGTGGAGAAGGCCCAGCGCGGCATCGTCTACATCGACGAGATCGACAAGATCTCCCGCAAGTCGGACAACCCCTCCATCACCCGCGATGTCTCCGGGGAAGGGGTGCAGCAGGCACTGCTGAAGCTGATCGAAGGCACCATCGCCTCCGTGCCGCCACAAGGGGGCCGCAAGCATCCGCAGCAGGAGTTCCTGCAGGTTGATACCTCCAAGATCCTCTTCATCTGTGGTGGCGCCTTCGCCGGCCTGGACAAGGTGATCGAGCAGCGTTCCGTCAAGGGGACCGGCATCGGCTTTGGTGCCGACGTCAAATCCAAGAATGCCAAGGCGACCTTAAGCGAGAACTTTGCCAAGGTGGAGCCGGAAGATCTGATCAAGTACGGTCTCATCCCCGAGTTCATCGGTCGTCTGCCGGTGGTGGCGACCCTCACCGAGTTGGACGAAGCGGCCCTCATCCAGATCCTGAAAGAGCCGAAGAACGCGCTGACCAAGCAGTATGCCGCGTTGTTTGCCCTGGAAGAGGTGGAGCTGGAGTTCCGTGACGACGCCCTGAACGCCATCGCGCGCAAGGCGATGGAGCGCAAGACCGGTGCCCGTGGCCTGAGATCCATCGTCGAAGCCGTGTTGCTCGACACCATGTATGACCTGCCCTCCCTGGAAGGGGTCAGCAAGGTGGTGATCGACGAGACGGTGATCAAGGGGGACTCCGCCCCCCTGATGATCTACGACAATCCCGAGACACAGGCCGCAGCGTCAGAGTAACTGACTGATTTTTAATCACATAAAGGGGCATTTTGCCCCTTTCATGCTTTTTACGGCCAAGGCGATTGAATCTCATCTTTGCGCCCCCATATACTCAGCCAAGCGCTTTGCCAACGGTATAACAAGCCGAGAGGACATATATGAACCTAGAGCGTTCAGAACGCATCGAGATTCCCGTCCTGCCTCTTCGTGACGTGGTGGTTTACCCCCACATGGTCATTCCACTCTTTGTGGGGCGGGAAAAATCCATTCGCTGTCTGGAAGCGGCCATGGAGCAGGACAAGAAAGTCCTGCTGGTGGCCCAGAAGGATGCGTCAACTGACGAGCCGACGGTGGAGGAGATCTTCTCCGTCGGGACAGTGGCCAACATTTTGCAGATGCTCAAGCTGCCTGACGGCACCGTCAAGGTGCTGGTGGAAGGGGGCCAGCGTGCCCGTCTTGAGCGGATGATCGATGACAAGGACTTCTTCGTCGGTGAGGCGCAGTACATAGCGTCTGCCCCCATCGAGGAGAAGGATCAGGATGTGCTGGTGCGCTCCGCCATCGGCCAGTTTGAAGGCTACATCAAGCTCAACAAGAAGATCCCGCCCGAGGTGCTGACCTCGATCTCGGCGATCGATGATGCGGCGCGCCTGGCTGACACCATGGCTGCCCACATGCCGCTCAAGCTCGAAGACAAGCAGAAGGTGCTGGAAATCGCCTCTGTGTCCGAGCGCATCGAGTTTCTGATGGCCATGATGGAGTCGGAGATCGATCTGTTGCAGGTCGAGAAGCGCATCCGCTCCCGGGTCAAGAAGCAGATGGAGAAGAGCCAGCGGGAGTACTATCTCAACGAGCAGATGAAGGCCATCCAGAAAGAGCTGGGTGAGCTGGAAGACAGTCCGGACGAATTCGAAGCCCTCAATCGCAAGATTGACGAGGCGGGGATGCCGGACGATGCCCGTGAGAAGGCCTTGGCCGAGCTTGCCAAGCTGAAGATGATGTCCCCCATGTCCGCGGAAGCCACAGTGGTGCGCAGCTATGTGGACTGGATGGTGCAGGTGCCGTGGAAGGCCCGCTCCAAGGTCAAGAAGGATCTCGCCAAGGCCCAAGAGGTGCTGGATTCGGATCACTATGGCCTGGACAAGGTCAAGGATCGCATCCTCGAGTACCTGGCGGTGCAGGCGCGGGTGAACAAGCTCAAGGGCCCCATCCTCTGCCTGGTCGGGCCTCCCGGTGTGGGCAAGACCTCGCTCGGTCAGTCCATCGCCAAGGCGACCGGTCGCAAGTACGTGCGCATGGCGCTCGGCGGCGTGCGTGACGAGGCGGAGATCCGCGGTCACCGCCGCACCTATATCGGCTCCATGCCCGGCAAGCTCATCCAGAAGATGGCGAAGGTCGGCGTGAAGAACCCGCTGTTCCTGCTCGATGAAATCGACAAGATGAGCTCGGACATGCGCGGCGATCCCGCTTCCGCCCTGCTGGAAGTGCTGGATCCCGAGCAGAACAGCAGCTTCAACGATCACTATCTGGAAGTGGATTATGACCTGTCGGACGTGATGTTCGTGGCCACCTCCAACTCCATGAACATCCCGGGTCCGCTGCTGGACCGGATGGAAGTGATCCGTCTGTCCGGTTACACCGAGGACGAGAAGCTCAACATCGCCAAGCAGCACCTGGTGGCCAAGCAGATCCAGCGCAACGGCCTGAAGGAGTCCGAGATCACCATCGAAGACTCCGCCCTGATCGGCGTCATCCGCTACTACACCCGCGAGGCGGGGGTGCGTAGCCTGGAGCGCGAGATCTCCAAGATCTGTCGCAAAGCGGTCAAACGCATCCTGCTGGACAAGAGCATCAAGCATGTTCAGGTCAATCAGGAGAACCTCAAGGAGTTCCTCGGGGTGCAGCGTTTCGACTACGGCAAGGCCACCAGCCAGAACCAGATCGGTCAGGTGTGCGGGCTGGCGTGGACCGAAGTGGGGGGCGATCTGCTCACCATCGAGACCACCAACATGCCGGGCAAGGGCAAGCTCACTTATACCGGTTCCCTCGGTGACGTGATGCAGGAGTCCATCCAGGCCGCCATGACGGTGGTGCGGGCCCGTGCCGAGAAGCTGCGCATCAATGCCGATTTCTACGAGAAGCGCGACATCCACGTGCACGTGCCGGAAGGGGCGACCCCGAAGGACGGCCCGAGTGCCGGTATCGCCATGTGTACCGCCCTGGTCTCCAGCCTCACCGGCAACCCGGTGCGTGCCGACGTGGCCATGACCGGCGAGATCACCCTGCGGGGCGAAGTGCTGCCCATAGGGGGTCTCAAGGAGAAACTGCTGGCGGCTCACCGTGGCGGTATCAAGCGTGTGCTCATCCCGAAAGAGAACGAACGAGATCTCGAGGAGATCCCGGACAATGTCAAACAAGACCTTGAAATTTATCCGGTTCGCTGGATTGATGAGGTGCTTGCACTGGCGTTGCAGGACAATCCGCAGGGTTTCGAACGCGTTTCTGTCGTGTAAATGTTGATGCGCCGCAAATTTGGCGCATTCGGGGGGTGGTTAAGGCTTGCATGCGCCGGATAACGGAAGTAGCCTTGACCACCGATCGGGTACTCATGATGAGTCGCAATGCGTGATGTGGCGCGGGTTTGCGCCAGATTGTCACTTGCAACTGATCAGGAGGCTTGTTATAAAACCTCCACTTGTTGTGGCCAGGGAAATCAGTGCCGCAGCGATGTTCGATAAAAGGGGAATATAAGAGTGAATAAATCTCAACTGATTGACAAGATTGCAGACGGTGCTGATATCTCCAAAGCCGCCGCTGGTCGTGCGCTGGATGCTTTCATTGACGCCGTTGGTGAAGCCCTGAAAGAGGGTGACCAGGTTGCTCTGGTTGGCTTCGGTACTTTCGCCGTTCGCGAGCGTGCCGCTCGTTCTGGCCGTAACCCGCAAACTGGTGCGACCATCGAAATCGCTGCCGGTAAAGTTCCTGCCTTCAAAGCCGGCAAGGCCCTGAAAGACGCGGTCAACTAAGCCGGGCGCTGATTTTCATCGGCTCCGACCTTGGTCGCTGACCAGACAAGTGAGAGGGCTCTCCCTCATACTGATTGACCAAGGCGCATCGCAATCGGTGCGCCTTTTCATTATTCATGCCCATCGAGTTCGGGAGCATAAGTACAAACATGATGTTGGATAAACTACGCGAAGGGGCGCAGGGCAAGGTAGCCAAGGTTATCTTGGGCCTGATCATCCTCTCCTTTGCCTTGGCCGGTGTAGGCAGCTACCTCAATGGCCCGGCACGTACCGCCCCCGCTACCGTCAACGGCAATGACATCAGTGCCCCCGCACTGGAGAATGCCTATCGCAACGAGCGGGCCCGCATGGAATCCCAAATGGGTGAGGCCTTCAACCAGCTGGCCGCCAACCCCGACTACATGAAACAGTTCCGCCGCGGCGTGCTGGACCGGCTGATCGATCAGGCGCTGATCGATGACAAGGCCCGTCAGCTCGGCCTACGGGTCAGTGACGAGCAGATCAAGCAGGCCATCGTCGCCATGCCGGAGTTTGCCGAGGACGGCAAGTTCAACAACGATCGCTACCTGCAGCTGATCCGCCGTGCCGGCATGACCCCCGAGATGTTCCGCGACTCTCTGCGCCAGGACATGGTGCGCCAGCAACTGATGGGCGCCGTGCTGGGCTCCGAGTTCGCCCTCAAGGGCGAGGCCGAGCAGCTCGACAAGCTCTACAACCAGACCCGGGACTTGCGCCTGGTGCGCCTGGCTGCCTCCGCCTACCTGGGTGAGGTCGAGGTGAGCGACGCCGAGGTGGATCAGTTCTACAAGACCAACAGCGGCCGCTTCATGAACGATGAGAAGGTCAAGGTCGACTACCTGCTGCTGGATGCGGCTAACCTCGGCAAGAACATCAAGGTGACCGAGCAGGATGCCCAAGATTATTACGATCAGCACCAGGACCTGTTCCAGCGTGCCGAGCGTCGCCGCGTGGCACACATCCTGATCCCCTTTGGCAAGGATGAGAAGGCGGCCCAGCAGAAGGCCGACGAGCTGCTGGCCAAGGTCAAGGGCGGTGAAGACTTCGCGACCCTGGCCAAAGCCAACTCCAGCGATACCTTCTCCGCCAAGAAGGGCGGCGAGCTCGACTGGTTCGAGAAAGGGGTGATGGATCCGGCGTTCGAGCAGGCGGCCTTCGCGCTGACCAAGGCGGGCGATCTCTCCACCGTGGTGAAGAGCCCGTTTGGTTTCCACATCATCAAGCTGCTGGCCGTCGAGCCTGGCAAGACCAAGCCGTTCGTGGATGTGATGAGCGAAACCATCACCCGTCTGCAAGCGGACAAGGCCAAGGAGCTGTTCTTTGCCGAGCAGCAGAAGATGGCCGACAGCAGCTTCGAGAACCCGGACTCCTTGGATCTGACTGCCGAAGCCATGGGTCTGAAGGTGATCTCGTCTGATTACTTCAGCCAGGCCGATGCCCAGGCGCCCCTCAATGATCCCAAGGTGCTTGCGGCTGCCTTCTCCGAGCAACTGCGCGACGAGAACACCAACTCCGACGTGATCGAGCTCTCCGATGGCAAGGCGCTGGTGCTGCACATCATGGGTCACCAGCCCAAGGCGGCCAAGCCGCTGGCGGAGATCAAGGATCAGGTGATTGCGGCCATCAAGCATGAGAAGGCCAGCGAAGTGGCCCGTGGCAAGGCCCAGGGCCTGCTCGACAAGCTGCACGCCGGCGAGGACATCCAGGCCGATCTGACCACCCTCGGGCTGAAGGTGGAGAGCCACAAGGGTGTTTCCCGCTTCGCCCAGGAGATGGATCAGAACCTGCTGGCCCAGGCGTTCCGCATGCCCCATCCGAAGGATGGCAAGCCGAGCGTCGAGCTGGTGGCCGAAGCCAATGGCGATCGCGTGGTGGTGGCGCTGGACAAGGTCAATCTGACCAAGGAGCCCTCCCAGATGGTGAGCCTGCTGCAAGGCCAGCTCGGTCAGGGCAAGGCCCAGGCCGACTACAAGTCGCTGATCGACGAGCTGCGCAAAGCGGCCAAGATTGAGTATTTCACCGACGTGGAGGCGACCGTCGAGTAATCGATACACGCCCTCAATTGAAAACGGCTCCTTGATGGAGCCGTTTTTTTATGTCCCGACCATGCTCTGCTCTGCAAGCGCGGGCGGGCTGAAGAGGGAAGGGGCCAGGCATGGGCTGGTGCTGTCTATCCTGGGACAAGCCGGACGGCTGCATGGGAGTGTGCGGCTCTTGCTCAGCACTCTTGCTCCCCCCATCCCATCCTTCCCTTGCAGTGGGGGACGCTTGCTGGGGTGCACGGAGGCATAAAAAAACCGGCGCCACTGGCGCCGGTTTTACGATGTAAGACCCGGGAGTTACACCACGCCCTGACTGCGCAGGTAATCCTCGTAGGTGCCGCCGAAGTCGCGGATGCCGTTCTCGGTCAGTTCCATGATACGGGTCGCCAGGGAGGAGACGAACTCACGGTCGTGAGAGACGAAGATCAGGGTGCCCTGATACATCTCCAGCGCCAGGTTCAAGGATTCGATGGATTCCATGTCCAGGTGGTTGGTCGGCTCATCCATGATCAGGATGTTGGGACGCTGCATCATCAGCTTGCCGAACAGCATGCGACCCTGTTCGCCACCGGAGAGCACCTTGACCGGCTTCTTGATGTCGTCCTGGGAGAACAGCAGACGACCCAGCACCGAGCGTACCGCCTGCTCGTCTTCGTTGGGCTGCTTCCACTGGGACATCCAGTCGAACACGTTGAGATCGGTGTCGAAATCGTCGGCGTGATCCTGGGCGTAGTAGCCGATCTGGGCATTCTCGGACCACTTGATGGTGCCGCTGTCCGGCGCCAGCTCGCCCATGAGGGTCTTGATCAGGGTGGATTTACCGATGCCGTTGGTACCCAGAATGGCGACCTTCTCGCCCACTTCCAGCATCATGCTCAGGCCCTTGAACAGCGGCTCCTCACCATACCCCTTGGACAGCCCTTCGATCTCCAGGATGTTGCGGTAGAGCTTCTTCTCCTGCTCGAAGCGGATGAAGGGATTCTGACGGCTGGAGACCTTCACTTCCTCGATCTTGATCTTGTCGATCTGCTTGAGGCGGGAGGTGGCCTGGCTCGACTTGGAGGCGTTGGCACTGAAACGGGAGACGAAGGATTGCAGATCGGCAATCTGGGCCTTCTTCTTGGCGTTGTCGGCGATCAGACGCTCGCGGGCCTGGGTGGCCGCCGTCATGTATTCGTCGTAGTTGCCCGGGTAGACGCGCAGCTCGCCGTAGTCCAGATCCGCCATGTGGGTGCAGACGGAGTTCAGGAAGTGACGGTCGTGAGAGATGATGATCATGGTGCTTTCACGATCGTTGAGCACCTGCTCCAGCCAGCGAATGGTGTTGATGTCCAGGTTGTTGGTCGGTTCGTCCAGCAGCAGGATGTCGGGGTTGGAGAACAGCGCCTGTGCCAGCAGCACCCGTAGTTTCCAGCCCGGGGCCACTTCGCTCATGGGGCCGTTGTGCAGCTCGATGGGGATGCCGGCACCCAGCAGCAGCTCGCCGGCGCGGGATTCGGCGGTATAGCCGTCATACTCGGCGACCAGGCCTTCCAGCTCGGCGGCCTTCATGTAGTCGTCGTCGGTGGCGTCGAGGTTGGCATAGATGGCATCGCGCTCGGCGATGGCGGCCCACAGCTCGCTATGACCCATCATGACCACGTCCAGCACGCGCATCTCTTCGTAGGCGAACTGATCCTGGCGCAACTTACCGATGCGCTCGTTGACGTCCAGGCTCACATTACCGCCAGTGGGCTCCAGATCGCCGCCGAGGATCTTCATGAAGGTGGACTTGCCACAGCCGTTTGCGCCGATGAGGCCGTAGCGGTTGCCGCCGCCAAACTTGACGCTGATGTTCTCAAACAGCGGCTTGGCGCCGAACTGCATGGTGATGTTGTTGCTGCTTAACAAAGGAGATGTCCCGGGTTGTCTGTCAAATGGCGCGCATTATGGCACAGATCCCCCGAAAGTTTTAGCAAGAACTGTGATCGGGGCCCATTGCAACGGGGACCCGGTGGCGAAAAAGGCGTCGCTCACCTGAGGGGAGGGAAAGGAGAGGCGAGGGGGAGGCCCGGAATAAGAAAAGCCGGCACTGGGCCGGCTTGGGGGAGTCAGACAAGCTTAGTGGGCGGAGGCGCCGGAGGCACCGAGCCCGGTCTGGGAGCGGACGAATTGCGGGAAGAACTTCGCATGCTCGTCGGAGGCGTTCTGGGACTTGTCGGTGACCGAGAAGAACCAGATCCCGGCGAAGGCCAGCGCCATGGAGAAGAGTGCCGGGTATTCGTAGGGGAAGATCGCCTGGGCATGGCCCAGTACCTTCACCCACACGGTCGGGCCCAGGATCATCAGGGTCACGGCGCTGATGAGGCCCAGCCAGCCACCATAGACGGCGCCGCGGGTGGTGAGGCGGGACCAGAACATGGAGAGGAAGAGCACCGGGAAGTTGCAGCTCGCCGCGATGGAGAAGGCCAGGCCCACCATGAAGGCGATGTTCTGCTTCTCGAACAGTATGCCCAGACCGATGGCCACCACTCCCAGTACCAGGGTGGTCATCTTGGAGACGCGCAGCTCGTCGGCTTCGTTGGCCTTGCCTTCCTTGATGACGCAGGCATAGAGGTCGTGGGAGACCGCAGAGGCGCCCGCCAGGGTCAGCCCGGCGACCACGGCGAGTATGGTGGCGAAGGCCACGGCGGAGATGAAGCCGAGGAACAGGCTGCCACCCACGGCGTCGGCCAGATGGACGGCCGCCATGTTGGTGCCCCCCAGCAGGGCGCCGGTGGCGTCCTTGAAGTCCGGGTTGGTGCTGACCAGCAGGATGGCACCGAAGCCAATGATGAAGGTCAGGATGTAGAAGTAGCCGATGAAGCCGGTGGCATAGAACACCGATTTACGGGCTTCCTTGGCGTCGCTCACGGTGAAGAAGCGCATCAGGATATGGGGCAGACCGGCGGTGCCGAACATCAGGGCCAGCCCTAAGGAGATGGCGGAGATGGGGTCGGCCACCAGGCCACCCGGGCTCATGATGGCGGCGCCATTGGCATGGACCTTGACCGCTTCGCTGAACAGGGCGCCGATGTCGAAGTTGACGGACTTCATCACCATGATGGCCATGAAGGAGGCGCCGGAGAGCAGCATGACCGCCTTGATGATCTGGACCCAGGTGGTGGCCAGCATGCCGCCGAAGAGCACGTAGAGCACCATCAGGATACCGACCAGCACCACGGCCACATGGTATTGCAGGCCGAACAGCAGCTCGATGAGCTTGCCGGCACCCACCATCTGGGCGATGAGGTAGAGGGCGACCACCACCAGGGAGCCGCTGGCGGAGAGGCTGCGCACCGAGGTCTGCTTGAGGCGGTAGGAGGCCACGTCGGCGAAGGTGTACTTGCCGAGGTTGCGCAGCCGCTCCGCGATCAGGAACAGTATGATGGGCCAGCCCACCAGGAAGCCGATAGAGTAGATGAGGCCGTCATAGCCCGAGGTGTAGACCAGGGCGGAGATGCCGAGGAAGGAGGCGGCGGACATGTAGTCGCCGGCGATGGCCAGACCGTTCTGGAAGCCGGTGATGCGCCCGCCGGCGGCATAGTAGTCGGAGGCCGAGCGGTTGCGCTTGGAGGCCCAGTAGGTGATGAAGAGGGTGGCGGCCACGAAGGCCACGAACATCACGATGGCCGAGATGTTGAGGGGCTGGCGTTGCACCTCACCGGTCAGCGCATCGGCCGCCAGCAGGGGGGTGGACAACAGGCTGCCGAGCAGCAGCAGAGACTTGCCTTTCATGATTGCACTCCCTTGAGGATCTTCTGGTTCAGCTCGTCAAACTCGCCGTTGGCCCGGAATACATAGACGCCGGTCAGCACGAAGGAGGCGACGATGAGGCCCACGCCAACCGGGATGCCGCGGGTGATGCTGGAGCCGTCGCTGAGTGGGGTGCCAAGCCAGCCCGGGGCGAAGGCGATGAGCAGGATGAACGCCAGGTAGAGCCCCAGCATCAGGATGGAGAGGGTCCAGGCGAAGCGCTGGCGTTTGCTGACCAGCTCCTGGAAGTTGGGATCTTGCTGGATCCTCAGATAGCGTTGCTGTTCCATTGCAGTTCTCCGTGACGGTTGTGTCAGCTGTGATTGAAGGGTGTCCCTACCGAGCAGGAGACCTGCTCATGTAAGCAAAATGTGAATTAAATGTTATTTTTGGGCAATTAGACTTTGGGATAAGCCAGCGGGCCGCCCTGATGCAGGCGCAGGAAGATGAGGGCGGCGGCGGTGGCGTCACTCAGGGCGTCGTGCAGGGGCAGGGGCGGCAGCCCCAGATGCTGACAGATGGCGGTCAGATGCAGGTCGATGACAGCATCGGGATAGCGCCGAAAGAGCTGATCGTGATAGAGCCGGCTCACCTCTATGCCACGCTGGGGCAGGCGCAGCCCCCAGAGCCGCTGGCAGGCCAGATTGAGGATCCGCAAGTCATAGGCGATGTGGTAGCCCACCAGTTCGCGGGGGCCGATGAAGGCCAGCAGCAGACGCAGCGCGGCTTCCAGCGCCATTCCTTGCTGCAGATCCTGATGGCGCAGGCCGTGGATCACCACGGAGTGCGCGCTCAGGCTGGCCGGTGGCTGCACCCTGATGCTGAGGGCCTCGCCGATCAGCACCTGGTTACCCTGGATGCGCACCGCCCCGATGGAGACGATCTCCGCCTTGGCGGGATCCAGGCTGGTGGTCTCGAAATCCAGCGCCACCCACTCCTCCTCGGGGGGGGTCGCAAAGAGCGGGGCAAACTCCCCGTCCCGGAAGGCTCTACCCAGCCAATGACGTTGCCAGCGGCGCCACATGCCTATTGCCTAAGACGAAAGTGCAAGGTGAGCCACTGCTGGAACTTCTTCACCTGATGCAGGGCATGGCGCAGCAGATCCCTCTCCCCGTGCGCGAGTTCGCCAACCTGTACCCGGCTGTCGCCATCCTTGAGCTGGCTGCGCAGCCGCAGCCGCACAAACAGCCGGAAGGCTTCCGCCAAGTTGGCGCCATAGTCGGGACTGAGGCGCCCCGCGGCCACCAGGGCGTCGATCCGTCCCAGGGTCGAGGTCTCCAGCACTTCTGCCTCCAGGGCCAGCACCCGCAGGCCGTGCACCAGGGGGAAGAGGCCGCCGCGCTTGAGATCCAGCCCCTCGGGGGCCTGCTCCAGCCGGCCAAAGAGGGTGAGGGGGGTGTGAAAGGCGACCGCCGCCCGGGCCATCTCCGCCAGCAGATCCGGCCGGTCGGCCAGGCACTTTCTCAGGTGGCGGGCGAGGGGGGCGAGCAGGGGGCGATCCCCCATGATGGCCTGGGCATCGGCCAGGGTGGCGAGCCACAGCAGATCGGCCTCGCTGGCGCGCACACAGGCCTGCTCTATCTCATCCTGCCACTGGCGGGCCCCCTTGACCCACTCCGGATTGCTGACCATCACCTTCCCCGGGCAGGGGGGGTAGCCGAGGCGCGCGAGCAGGGCGCTGAAGGTGGCCAGATCGGCCTGCCGATCTGGCCAATGCAGGCCATCCGGCAGGATCAGGGCGTTGTCCTGATCGGTCTTCTGGATCTGCTCGCCGCGCCCCTCAGAGCCCAGCATCAGCAGGCACACCTGCTCCTGCACCTCGGGGGGGATCACCAGGGCGAAGGCCTTGGCGATCAACTGCTCGTTGATGGTGGCGATGAGCTTCATCAGAAACAGGGTATGGATCCCCTGGGCAAACAGGGTGCGGATGAGTTGCTGCTGCTCCCGGGCCACCGCCTCCAGGGCCCCCTGGCTGTCCGCCCGGGCGATGCGCAGGGTCAGCACATGGGAGTGGGCGGAGAAGAGCCCCAGCACCTGGGTCAGGTGCAGCACTCCCGCCACCTCCTGCCCCTGCCAGATGACCAGCCGCTTGATGCGGTGGCGGGTCATCAGCAGCAGGGCATCGAACAGATAGCTGCCTTGCGTCAGGCCGATCAGGGGCGCCGGGGTCAGCACCGCCAGGGTTGCCGTCAGGGGCAGCCCCTTGAGGGTCAGGGCGTGGAGCAGGGTCTTGCGGGTGGCCAGGCTCAGGCTGCCGTCGGCGGCGGGATAGAGCAGGCAGTCGGTGCCCCGGCTGGCCATGGCTTCGCTGGCGGCAAGCAGGCTGGTCTGGCTGTCGAGCTGCAGGGGCGGCTGCAGGTGGCCGGGGTCGATGCGGGTCAGGATAAATTCCGCCAGGTTTTGTTGCCCGAGCTGGCCGCGGCGCTCCTGCTCTCGCTGACGCTCGGCCAGGGTCGCGGTGAAATAGTGTGCGAAGGGAGGGTGCGCGTCGCACAGTCCCTGGAAGGTGTCGCGGGGGATCAGCTGGCAGAGGGTGTCCTCCAGGGCGCTGAAGCGATGGCGGCAGCGGCCGTCGAACTGGGCGCGCACGTCGAACATGTCCCCCACGCCATAGTCGCCGAAGGGCTGGTGGGGCGCCGACTCCTCCACCGCGCCCTTGATGACGAGGTAGAGGCCGGCGGGCTCATCCCCCGGCTGTTGCACCGTCTGGCCGGCGCGGAAGTAGCAGATGCTGAGGCGCTGGCCGAGTCGTTCACGGGCCGCCTCGCCCAGGCAATCAAAGGGCGGGCGGGCAAAATCGAACAGGAGTGACATGACAATTCTCGGCCTGTGGGCATGGGGCCAGTCTGGCAAAGGGACCAGGGCGGGGCCAGCCGACTTTAGTCGCAGAGCCGGGTTGGCCTCCCTGTACCTGCCGATAACACTCTGGTAACGTTGTGGTATGACCAGTGTCGGCACAAGGAAGAGGAAGGAAATGGACAAGCCAAGGATCAGATGCGAGATCCGGGACGGCATCGCCGAGGTGATGCTGACCCGGGGGGACAAGCTCAATGCCCTGGACAGGGCCATGTTCGGCGCCATCGACGAGACGCTGACGCAGCTCGCGCAGCACAAGGGGCTGCGGGCGGTGATCCTGCACGGCGAGGGGCGGGCGTTCTGCGCCGGGCTGGATGTGAAATCCATGCTGAGGCAGCCGGTGGCGGCCCTCGATATTCTCAAGCGCGAGGCGGATGAGGCGACCAACCTGGCCCAGCGGGTCGCCTATGGCTGGCACCAGTTGCCGGTGCCTGTGATTGCCGTGACCCAGGGGGTCTGTTTCGGCGGCGGTCTGCAGATAGCGCTCGGGGCCGATTTTCGCTTCAGCACCCCGGATTGCCGCTTCTCGGTGATGGAGATCAAGTGGGGCATCATCCCCGACATGAGCGGCAGCGTCACCCTGCGCAATCTGATGGGGGTGGACACCGCCATGGAGCTGGCCATGAGCGGCCGCGAGCTGGATGCCCAGGAGGCGAGGGCGCTCGGGCTGGTGAGCCGGGTCTGCGAGGATCCCCTCGACGCGGCGCGGGAGTTCGCCAGGACCCTGATCACCAAGTCGCCGGATGCACTGGCGGGGATCAAGCAGCTCTACCATCAGGCCTGGGCCCGCAGCGACGAGCTGATGCTAAAAGAGGAGACCCGGTTGCAAAAGCAGATCCTGGGGCGCCCCAACCAGTGGCGGGCAACCCTCAACAGCCTGTTTCGTTGGCGCCTGCCGTTCGGACCGCGCCGCAACGCGCTCTGACCCGCCGCGCCCTCAAGAGAGCACAAATGAAAATGGCAGCCGAAGCTGCCATTTTGCATTGTGCCGTCTGATCACTTGGCAATGGAATCCGCATCCGGCTCGAACGGGTGACCAGATTGTTCCTGCTCCAGGTTTTGCTCGGAGCGACGGCCCGTCCAGTAGTCGGCGTTCTTGATGCCGAGTTTCTCCGGGTGGAACACGGGATCCAGCCCCAGGGCCTTTTGGGCCTCATAGTCCTTCAGGCAGGCGAAGGCGGGCTTTTGCAGCAGCAGGATGGCACCGATGTTGAGCCAGGCCATCAGGCCGACCCCGATGTCACCCAGACCCCAGGCCAGCTCGGCGGTCTTGACGGTGCCGTAGACGGTGGAGGCCATCAGGGCCAGCTTCAGCAGGAAGGTGAGCCAGGGGCGGTTTATCTTGCGGTTGATGTAGGCGATGTTGGTCTCGGCGATGTAGTAGTAGGCCACTATGGTGGTGAACGCGAAGAAGAACAGCGCGATGGCGACGAAGTAGTTGCCAAAGCCGGGCATCATGCTCTCCATGGCGGTCTGCACATAACCGGGGCCGGCCGCGATGCCGGCGATGCCGGTATAGATGGCGGCACCGTCCGGACCCTGTACGTTGTACAGGCCGGTGATCAGCAGCATAAAGCCGGTGGCGGAGCAGACGAACAGGGTGTCGATGTAGACGGAGAACGCCTGCACCAGGCCCTGTTTGGCCGGGTGGCTCACCGCGGCGGCGGAGGAGGCGTGCGGGCCCGTGCCCTGTGCCGCTTCGTTGGAGTAGACGCCACGCTTGACGCCCCACATGATGGCCAGGCCCAGAATGGCACCGAAACCGGCTTCCATCCCGAAGGCGCTCTTCCAGATCAGCAGGATCACGCCAGGCAGCTGGCCGATGTTGAGGGCGATGATGACGCAGGCGACGATGATGTAGCCGAGCGCCATGAAGGGCACCACAGTACTGGCGAAGCTGGCGATGCGTTTCACGCCGCCGAAGATGATGAAGCCGAGCAGCAGCGCCAGACCGGCGGCGGTGACGTTGGGATCGATGTCAAAGGCGGTCTGCAGACTGGAGCCGATGGAGTTTGCTTGCACCCCAGGCAGCAGCACGCCGCAGGCGAAGATGGTGGCGATGGCGAAGGTCCAGGCGTACCACTTCATGCCGAGCCCTTTCTCGATGTAGAAGGCCGGGCCGCCGCGGTACTCGCCGTTGATCTTCTCCTTGTAGACCTGGCCCAGGGTGGACTCCACGAAGGCGGAGCTGGCGCCGAGGAAGGCGACCATCCACATCCAGAACAGGGCGCCCGGGCCGCCGAAAGTGATGGCGGTGGCGACGCCGGCGATGTTGCCGGTACCGACCCGGCCGGCCAGGGTCATGGCCAGCGCCTGGAAGGAGGAGACGCCCGCATCCGTGCTCTTGCCATCAAACATCAGGCGCACCATCTCCTTGATGTGGCGCAGTTGCAGGAAACGGCTGCGCAGGGAGAAGTAGAGGCCCACCCCCAGGCACAGGTAGATGAGCGCTGGGCTCCAAATCACGCCATTGATGGCATTGACGATCTCATTCATGTACAACAACTCCTTTGTTGCGCTGTCTTGGCGAGGTCTGTGCCTCGCTCCCTTAACATTGAAATATGTGGTGACCAAGAGGGTCACTCAGTATTGTGCGGGACTTTCGACTGGTTAGTCCGCGGGTTTTAACATATCGGTTTGTATCGGCCCTTCCTAGTGAAAAGTGTTGTCACTTTGTTAATTTGTGAATTGACATTAACAAATGGTGCGTGGAACTGGACAAGATTCGGAACTTACCCATCAAGTGCATCTTTTTCCAGAGCCAGGGGCCCGCAGGGCATAGTGCAAATAGGAGGCCAGGAGTGACAATGAGAGAAAATGACTGCACCATTCGTCTCGCCGAGCGGGGGGATGGCGCCCTGTTGTCGGCGCTGTTCGCCCAGCTGGGCTATCCAACCTCGGGGGAGGAGGTGAACGGGCGGCTGGCCGAGCCGGATCCCGCTCGGGAGGTGCTGGTCGCCTTCCATCATGGGGAGATGGTCGGGGTGCTGGTATGGCATCGGTTGCAACCCATGCACCTTGCACCAGCCTGGGGCCTGATCTCGGCGCTGGTTATCGATGAAGGTGCAAGGGGCGGCGGCGTGGGTGCCCTGCTGCTGGCGGCGGCCGAGGCGCGGGCGCAGGCCTCGGGTTGCAGCCAGCTGGAGCTCTCCAGCAGCCTCAAGCGCGAGGGGGCTCACCGTTTCTACCTGGCGCAAGGGTATGGCGAGCGGCCGAAACGGTTCGTGAAATTATTCTGATGTGGCATGAGGAGTCTGTGTGTTCTGGTCCAGGTTGAAAGCGGTATTCGGTCTTGCATCCCCCGGGGAGCGTCATGTCCCCGAGGCGCTGGAGTGGCAGCAGGCCCTGGCGGCCGTGCCCATCTTGCAGGGCTTCTCCCACGATGAAGAGCAGCAGCTGATCGAACTGGCCCGCCACTTCCTCTCTCGCAAGACGCTGACCCAGATCGGGGTCGAACTCACTCCCCGTCAGCAGGGGGTGCTGGCCCTGCAGGCTGTGCTGCCCATACTGCATCTGGGGCTGGAGTGGTATCGCGGCTTTCACGAGGTGATCATCATCCCCGAGCCCGTCACCCGCCGCCAGGAGGTGCAGGACGAGTTCGGGCTGGTGAGCGAGTTTGAAGAGGAGAACGCCGGCGAGTCCTGGCCCCAGGGGCCCCTGGTGCTGGCCTGGAGCGAGTTGCAGCAAGATGGGGACTGGGATGGTTTCAACCTGGTGATCCACGAGCTGGCGCACAAGCTCGACATGCTGGGGGGGGATGCCGACGGCGGGCCGCCGCTCCCGAGCGGCATGGATCAGCGGCAATGGACCCAGGCGCTGCAGAACGCGTTCGATGAGATGAATGCCGCGCTGGCCAGGGGAGAGGTGACCCAGATAGACCCCTATGCCGCCACCCATCCCGCCGAGTTCTTCGCGGTGTGCAGCGAGAGCTTCTTCACCGAGCCCCTGCGTCTGAGGGCCGTCTATCCCGCCGTCTACGAGCAGCTCGCCCGCTTCTATGGTCAGCAGCCTGCCGCCCGCTTCCCGGCTACCCGATGGCTGGCAGGGGATGGCGAGCTGCACAGCTGACGGGCTCTATGCCTCGGCGACAGAAAAACAAAAGGCACCCGAGGGTGCCTTTTGCATGGGCGCGAGCGCCAGGGCGCGGCAGATTATGCGGCAGCCTTGAGCTGGACTGCGGCGGCTTTCTTGTGATCGCCGATGGGCAGCACGGTACGGCCGAACTGCTCGTTGATCACTGTGGCCATGGCCAGGTAGATGGCGCTGGCGCCGCAGATGATCCCTTCGAAACCGGCGATGGTGCCGATCAGGGTGCTGCCGGTGAAGTCACGGGCGGCCAGCAGGAAGAAGAGCACGGTCAGGGAGGCGAACACGAACTGCTTCACCCGCGGGAAGTTGACGGTGCCAACCAGCATGAAGAGGGTGAACATGCCCCACATCAGCAGGTACCAGCCCATGTAGGCGTGGGGAGTGGCTTCGGCCAGACCCATGGTCGGCATCACCAGCAGGAACACCAGGCTCCACCAGAAGGTGCCATAGGAGATGAAGGCGGTGACACCGAAGGTGTTGCCACGCTTGAACTCCATGATGCCGGCGATGATCTGGGCCAGACCGCCATAGCACAGGCCCATGGCCAGGATCATGGCGCTGATGGGGAAGAAACCTGCGTTATGGATGTTCAGCAGAATGGTGGTCATACCGAAACCCATCAGACCCAGAGGGGCAGGGTTGGCCAATTTTTCGCTCACGTGGCGTTCTCCAAAAATAGAGGTGGGGGTTGATAAAAGACGCGCGATTTTAGGCAGGCTCTCGGCCCTGAGCAAGGGGGTGAGGAGGCTAAATGGTAAAAAAATGACAGGAAATTTTAAGTGACCAACCATTCGTGCCATTCAGGTAGACGACAGGTGAATGGATAACGTTTTCAATGTTGCTTTTTTGTATGAAAGGCTCCCGAAATGAAAGCAGGCAACGAAAAGCGCGTCTGCGGCTATGACCGGGTTGCGGGCCCACCGCGCGCTGGAACAAGCGATGCCGGGTTGAAAATTCACCTCATATGCCATCAGACAAGAGGTGTTCAGCACCACTTGATCAGCTGGCACCCTCTGCTGATTGACGGCACAGCCCCGACGCCAGGCAGGGGGGGCCTCGGGGTAAGGCATAACCGCCCTCGGGGCAGGGCTGTGGTGCTGGTCCCGAGCCAGGAGATCGGCCAGCGAAGCCGGGAAGCCTTCTTCAGGAAGTACGGGTACAGGAAGGTGCGCATATCAGCCGCCAATCGGTCTGAGTGGAAAGTGCAGGTTCACGGAGGTGCGCCTGGACGCTGGCCTGTGCGGGAGTGCCGGATTTTCCACCCTCCCTGGGCTGGTGCCTGATCACAAGGGATGGTGCAGGGCCAGGGGCCTGCGGTTAGCAAGGAAGCAAGCAAAGCGGCGAGCAGAGAAGGGAGCAGAGAAGGGAGCAAAAAGAGGGGCCGAGGGCGCGAGCCAGAAGGGGGAAATCCCCCCTTCCTGGGGCCATCATCGCGGATCAGTTGTCCAGGGTGAGGACCACCTTGGCCTCCTTGTCGCTCTCCTTGACCTGGCTGTCGAGCACGAACAGGCGATCCGGCGTGATGCCCTGGGTATCCACCAGGTACTCCTTGGTGTTCTGGGCCCGGCGCATGGCGAGGTTGCGCAGGGACTTGGCGGTGATCAGCTGCTGGTCCCGCAGCAGGATCACCGCCTGGGTGCGCAGGGCCGGGCTCTGGGCCGGGAGCGCCAGGCGATCGGCCAGGGTGCCGAAGTTTTCGCTGAACTTGGCCTCATAGGCCTCGGCCAGGGCACCCTGCAGGGCGGGATCCTGCTCCAGCAGGGCGAGATCCACCGGGTTGCCGGTGATCTTGGCCAGCACCCGCTCCAGCTTCTGGCGCTGCAGGATGGGGCGCTCCTCGTTGAAGTTGACCTTGCCGCGGATGTTCATGCTGAGCCTGGGCCTCTCTTTCAGTGCCTGAGCCAGGGTGGTCAGCTTGCTCTGCTGGCTCGGGGTGAGGGCGGGATCGCCGGGCAGGAAGGGGAGCTCATCGAGATCCTTGGTGCCCCCTGTCAGGGACGCCAGCAGGGAGAAGGGGGAGGTGATGGCCTTGCTCAAGGTGTTGCCGAGCACGTCCCAGAAGATGTTGCCCAGGCTGAAATCCGGCTGATCCAGGTTGCCCTTCACCTTGAGGTTCATCTTGATGACGCCGCTGGCGTCGCTCAGCAGGGCGATGGCGAGCCCGAGCGGCAGATCCCTGGCCTGCTCGCTTTTGACCTTCTCGCCGAGTTGCAGCTTCTTGATGGTGATGTCGTTGTCCCCCTCCAGCCGGTTGCCCTGCAACTTGTAGTTGAGCTTCATGGAGAGCTGCCCCTTGTCGATGGCGTAGCCGGCATAGGTGCTGGAGTAGGGGGTGAAGGTGGTGAGCTCCAGGTTGTTGAAGGCCACGGCGACGTCGAGCACGGGATCCTCGATCAGCAGGTTGGCGCCCCCCTTGATGGTCACCGGGGCGTATCTGTCCACCTTGCCGTTGAAGTCGAGCTCGGAGCGCTGCCCCGGGACATTGGTGATGTGGCGGCTCTGGCCCGCGAGGGAGGCGATGTCCACCACGAACTCCGGGCTCAGGCTGCGGTCGGCGAAACGCAGGTTGCCCTGGGTGGTGCGGACCTGGTCGATGAGGATGTGCGGTGCGGGCGCGCTCTGCTTGCTGGCCGGTTGTGGCAGCAGTAACTGCTGGACGTTGGTGACACCTTCCTCATTGATCTCGATGCGGGCGAAGGGTTTGCTCAGCAGGATGTCGGCTATCTTCAGCTGCTGGCTGATGCCGTCATAGTGCAGCCCGCTCAGTTGCAGCTTCTCTATCTGCAGCAGTCGCTGGTTGTCGGCCCGATCCAGCACGTTGAGCCCCTCGATGTCGAGCCCGCCGCTCAGCGCCAGCTTGCTGAGGGCCCCTTTGTCATCGGTGGCAAGGTCCAGCCGGGTACGGCTGGCGAGCCGGCCGTCCCGCACGCTGATGCGCAGCAGATCCTGCAGGTAGGGCTGGGCCAGGGTGAGCGGCAGGCCCTGCTGCTTGAGGGTGCCGTTCAGGGCGAAGGGGGCGAGATCCAGGGTGCCATCAAAGGCCAATGTCGCCTGGGGAGGGAGTGTGCCGGTCAGGGTGAGGGGGCTACTCTGGCCGGGCTGGCTGCCGAGGGGGCCCAGGGTGAGCTCCAATCCCGAGAGCTCCCGCAGCAGGGGCTTGCCGCTGCTGGACTCGGTCAGCTTGAGCGCCCCCTGGCTGATGCGGGTCTCTCTGAGCTGCCAACGCCAGGGCTTGTTCGCTGTCGGCTGTTTGGCCGCAGCTTTGGTGTTGGGCTGCGAGATCAGCAGCGCGGCCAAGTCCAGTTGCTGCTTTTCATCGAGCACGGCGGTGACGGCGGGGGCCTTGAGAGTGGCGGCATCCAGCTCAAGGCTCTGCTTGCTGCCATCGACCCGGATCCCGGTCAGGGCCAGCTGGTTGAAGCGGGCAAATTCGCCGCCCTTTGCCCTCTTGAGCTGCCAGTTGACCAGGGTCAGCCTGCCCTTGGCGATCTGCCATGCCAGCCCCTGCTTGCCGGATGTGAGCCGGTATGCCAGCTCGGCGCTGGCCTCGCCCCTGGCCAGGGTGGCCTTGAAATAGGGGGCCCAGAGCGGGGAGAAGGGGGCGAGGGCGACCTTGCCGAGGCTGAGTTGCCCCTTGCCGGCCCCTGTCAGGATGTCGAATTCACCGTCGGCCTTGAGGGGGCTCTTCTCATTGAGGGTCGCACTCAGCCGATAGCGGTTGAGGGCCGCTGGCACGCTGGAAAAATCGGGTAGCTGCAGGGCTATCTTGCTGAGGGTGAGAGGCGGTACCCAGCCCGGGCTGCGCTGCTCGCGGCTATCGCGGTAGTGGAATTGCCCCTGGGCCAGGGCCAGCTTGCCGATGCTCACCACCAGGGGCTCGCCGGTCGATGGCGCCGGCTCCCTGCTCTGCAGGGCGTCGAGCAGGGGGGTCAGGGCCTCGGTCAGGTTGAAACTGGCCTCTCCCTTGTTATCCGCCAGGCGCACCAGGCTCACCCTGGGGGTGGTCAGGGTCAGCGCCTCCAGCACCAGGGCTCTCTGGCGCCAGCTCTCCTTCAACCTGGGGATGAGCCGCAACTCTTCGAACGACACCAGGGGCTGCTGCCGCTCATCGAGCAGGGCGCTGGGCCCCAGCACGAGGGAGGGGGAGCGCAGCCCTACCTCTATCTTTCCCAGGGTGAGCTGCAGACCATAATGGGTGGCGAGCCAGCCCGGCAGGTGGCGCTGGATGAGGTTGGGGGCTTGCCAGAGCAAGATGGTGACGCAGATGAGCAAGAGCGCGACAAGATAGAGGGCGTAACGCAACAGGCGAGCGGGCAGAGGCTTGAGCATGATGGTCTCCATTGGATGCGCACATGGTAGCAATTAATCGCCGTTCGATCATGGTATGGCTCTCGGGCTGCGCCTTACTCTGTCCGGGTTAGCTGAATTATCGAGCAAGGCTCGGCCTCCCGCGCCAGGTCGGGACTCTTTTTGGCCGAGCGGCCTTCTTGCTGTTCGGGACGGGGGGGGTTGAGCCGTCGGCAGCCTTTAGCGCCGACTCGGGTGTGCGGCGCGGGCCTGCGGGGTGTGCGGCGCCAGGCCTTGAGAGCAGGGATCCTTGTCAGGGCCATGGCTTGCTTCGGGGGCGAGCGGCCCCCAGCGCCCGTCAATCCGCGTCTGTCTTCAAGCCGCCGAGGGAGTGGATGCAGCGCTGCTCGGCGGCATCGAGCTCGGCCATCACCATCTGGATGTCTTCGAGCTGCTGGCGCAGGGAGTGGCGCCGCGCTTCTATGAGCTGGATCATGGAGTGCAGCTGCATCCGGCTCGAGCGGTCGGTGTCATACATGTCGAACAGCTCGCGGATCTCCGCCAGGCTGAAGCCGAGCCGCTTGCCACGCAGGGTCAATTTCAGGCGGATCCTGTCCTTGTGGCTGTAGATGCGGGTCTGCCCCTCCCGGGCTGGGGTGATCAGCCCCTCGTCCTCGTAGTAGCGGATGGTGCGCGGGGTGATGTCGAACTCCTGAGCCAGCTCGGAGATGCTGTAGGTTCTCTCCTTGCCGCAGAAACTGCCGCCTCTCATGGCCTGATCCTGCATGGGTCAACCTCCTGACATGACGACATGCTGCCGCTCTTCTCCCCGGCGGGGGCGCTTTCAGGGGTCATGGCACTCTCCTTGTGCTATCACATCGAGTCCTGGCTGCAGCTCTCTGGCCCTGGCGTGGAGCGCCTGCCCGACCCGCGAGCCGTTGGGGCGGCCGAGCTGCTCGCTCACCCACTGACCGGTGGCGGCCAGCCTGTCGAGGTTCACCCCTGTGCTCATGCCAAGGCCGTGCAGCAGGTAGACCACCTCCTCCGAGGCGACGTTGCCGGAGGCCCCGGGGGCATAGGGGCAGCCACCCAGTCCCGCCACCGAGCAGTCTATGGTGCGGATGCCGCGCTCAAGCGCCGGCAGCAGGTTGGCGAGTCCCTGGCCATAGGTGTCGTGAAAGTGCACCGCGAGCCGGCCGGCCGGCACTTCGTGCAGCACCGCATCCAGCATGGGGGCTACGGTGCCCGGGGTGCCTGTTCCAATGGTGTCGCCGAGGGAGATCTCGTGGCAGCCGAGATCCAGCAGCCGCTCGGCCAGGGCGGCGACCCGTTTCGGGCGGGTCGGGCCGTCATAGGGGCAGGCGATGACGGTGGAGAGGTAACCCCTCACCTTGATGCCGAGGCGGCGTGCCTCCGTCACCAGAGGGGCGAAGCGGATCAGTGACTCTTCGACGCCGATGCCGATGTTGGCGCGGGTGAAGCCGTCTGAGCAGGCGGTGAAGAGGCCAATCTCGTCGACCCTGGCCTGGATTGCGGCCTGCAAGCCCTGCAAGTTGGGCACCAGGGCGCCGTAGCGGGTCGCTCCCTTGCGGGGCAACGCCTTGAACAGTTCGGCGGAGTCCGCCATCTGCGGCACTCGCTTCGGGGAGACGAAGGCCCCCACCTCGATCCGTTGCAGGCCGCTCTCGGCGAGACGGTTGATCAATGTCAGCCGCTGCGCCAGCGACAACAGGCGGGGTTCGTTCTGCAGCCCATCCCGGGGCCCCACCTCCACCAGGCTGACCCTGTCGACGGGGGTGCCATGCTCCTTGCTCATGCTGCGCCTCCCTCGGCGTTCTCTGCGTTCGGGTCGGCAAAGTGCACCAGCACGGCGCCCTGGCTCACCTGCTCCCCCTGGCGGCAGGAGAGGGCGGTGATCACCCCCTCCTTGTCTGCTTTCAAGACGTGTTCCATCTTCATCGCCTCCAGTACCAGCAGGGGCTGCCCCTTGCCGACGGGTTGCCCGACCTCGACCAGCAGCGCCACCACGATGCCGTGCATGGGGGCCACGGCGCCCTGGGCCCCGTCGTGATCATGATGCGACCTGTGGCGCCGATCATCGGCGGCGAAGGGAATGCGCCTGCCATCGAGGTGCAGCACGAAGGCGGCCTCTGCCGCCGGGGTGACGGGGCAGCGCACCCAGCGGCCCGCCCGCTGCAGGCGGACAAAATCAGTGCCGAGCTCACAGGGGCAGGTTTCCCCCTGCCATGTGAGCAGACCGGCGCGCTCGGCCAGGGTCAGCACCCGGGCCTCCTCGCCGATCCGCACCGCCGCCGTCAGGCTCCTGCTCCCGCCCAGCCGAAAACCGGGGGCCTGCTGCCAGGGGGAGAGGCCGGTGCGACTGGCGAGCCAGAGGGTGGCCAGCGGCCAGGCGAGGTCCGGTATGGGCAGGGAGTCGGTCGGAATGGGCCACTGGGTGTGGTGCGCCATGGCCAGCACGTCCGGCTCCTCGCACAGGCGCAGCAGCAGCGGGCCGTTGTGCACCAGGGGGCCGAGACTCAGGGCCGCCAGGGCATCGGCCAGCCTGGCGAAGGCCTCGGCGCGGCTCTGACCGTGGGCGATCAGCTTGGCGATCATGGGATCGTAATAGGGGCTCACCTCATCGCCGGCGGCGACCCCGGTGTCGATGCGTACCCCCTGTGGCCAGTGGAGCCACTGGATGGGGCCGCTGGCGGGCAAGAAGCCTGCGCCGACGTCCTCGGCGTAGAGGCGCGCCTCCACCGCATGGCCGCCCAGCACCACCTCCTCCTGGGTGAGGGGCAGCGGCTGGCCCTCGGCGACCGCCAGCTGCCAGGCCACCAGATCCTGGCCGGTGACGGCCTCGGTGACCGGGTGCTCCACCTGCAGCCGGGTGTTCATCTCCATGAAGAAGAACTCGTCCCCGCACAGCAGAAATTCTATGGTGCCTGCCCCCACATAGTCGATGGCCCGGGCGGCGGCCACGGCGGCCTCGCCCATGGCGCGGCGAAGCGCCGGGGCTATGTTGGGGGCGGGGGCCTCTTCGATCACCTTCTGGTGGCGGCGCTGCAAGGAGCAGTCCCTGTCCCCCAGATAGATGGCGTTGCCCAGGGTATCGGCGAAGATCTGCACCTCCACATGGCGGGCCCGGGGGAGGTAGCGCTCGAGCAGCACCCTGTCATCCCCGAAGGCGGCCAGGGCTTCCCGTTTCACCGCCGCCAGGGCGGCGTCAAACTCGTCTATCTGCTCGACCCGGCGCATCCCCTTGCCGCCGCCGCCGCTGGCGGCCTTGATAAGAAGCGGAAAGCCGACCTGGTGCGCCTGATCACGCAGCAAGGCCTGCGTCTGATCCGCGCCGTGATAGCCGGGCAGCACGGGGACGCCGGCCGCCTGCATCAGCGCCTTGGCGCCGGATTTGTCCCCCATGGCGAGGATGGCGGCGCCGCTCGGGCCGATGAAGCGCAAGCCCCGCTGTTCGCAGGCGCTGGCAAAGTCGCTGTTCTCCGACAGAAAACCGTAGCCGGGGTGCACGGCGTCGGCTCCGGCCTCGCGGGCCATTGTCAGCACCCTGGCGGCGTCGAGATAGCTCTCCCGCGCCGGGGCTGGCCCCAGATGCCAGGCCTCGTCGGCTTCCCGCACGTGCATGGCGCGGGCGTCGGCGTCCGAGTAGAGGGCTATGGTGTGAATGCCGAGGCGGCGGGCGGTCCGGATGATACGCACGGCAATTTCGCCTCTATTGGCAATCAGCAGGCGCTTGATGGGAGCCTGATGTGTCATGTCTGCTCCTCGTCCGTCAAGGCACACTCGTTCATGAAGAGATTGAGAGGCGAAAAGCGTTGATCCGCATCCCGGTTATCCTCGCCGCGGTTGGCGATCAGCAGGCGTTTGATGGGCTGGTATTGAGTCATGTCTCATCCTTGAAACGGGGGCGCCAGCTGGGGGGGCGCTTGTCGAAGAAGGCCTGCATCCCCTCCTGGGCTTCGAGTCCGACCCGTACCCGGGCTATGGTCTCGACGGTTATCTCTTCGTGTTGATGGCCGGGCTGGTGTTCGATGGCGGCCAGCAGCCGCTTGGTCTCCTTCATCGCCTCCGGGCCGTTGCGGCAAAGACGCATGCCCAAGGCCCGCCCTTCGGAGAGCAGCGTCTCCGGCGCACAGAGCCGGTGCGCCACGTTGAGGCGGCAGGCGGTGATGGCATCGAAGGGCTCGGCGCTCAGCATGTAGCGGCGGGCCTGGCGCATACCCATGGCGCGCACCACATAGGGGCTGATCACCGCAGGCACCAGTCCCAGGCTCACTTCTGAGAGGCAGAAGCGGGCGTCCTCGCTGGCCAGCACTATGTCACAGGCACAGAGCAGGCCGAGGGCTCCGCCATAGGCCGCTCCCTGCACCAGGGCAACGGTGGGGAAGGGCAGCTCGTCCAGGGCTTGCATCAGCCTGGCCAGCACCCGGGCATCCTCCCGGTTCTTTTCAAACGAGCCGGGATCGAAGTCGCCCTGAAGCTGGTTGCGCATCCAGTTGAGATCGGCGCCAGCGCAAAAGTGCCTGCCCTCTGCCCGCAGCAGCAGGACATGGGGGCGTTCGGCCAGGGGCTGGCCGTGGCGATGGGCCAGATCCCCCAGGCAATCGAGCAGCTCCTGCATCAGATCGGCATCGAGGGCGTTGTGGCGGGCGGGGCGTGCCAGCACCAGCTCAACCAGCGGACCGTGGCGCTCAAGCCGGCAGCCGGCCAGGGGGTCATTGCACAGTGGATCGGACATGTCGAACTCCTTACATCCTGAAGATGCCGTACTGTTCCGGGCCGGTCGCGGCCCCCTGGCAGGCGGCCAGTGCCAGGGCCAGCACGGTGCGACTCTGGGCGGGATCGATGACGCCGTCATCCCAGAGCCTGGCGCTGGCGTAGTAGGGGTGCCCCTGGCGTTCATACTGCGCGATGACGGGGGCGCGGATGGCGTCCGCCTCCTGCTCCCCCAGGGTCTTGCCGTCGGCCGCCAGCTTGTCCCGGCGTACCTGCACCAGCACGTTGGCCGCCTGCTCGCCCCCCATGACGGAGATGCGGCTGCCCGGCCAGCTGAACAGAAAGTCGGGCTCATAGGCGCGGCCGCACATGCCGTAGTTACCGGCGCCGAAGCTGCCCCCGACGATCAGGGTGAGCTTGGGCACCCGGCTGCAGGCGACGGCGGTGACCAGCTTGGCGCCGTGCTTGGCGATGCCTTCTCGCTCGGCGGCACTGCCCACCATAAAGCCGGTGATGTTCTGCAGGAACAGCAGGGGAATGGCGCGCTTGTTGCACAGCTGGATGAAGTGGGCCCCTTTCTGGGCGCTGTCGCTGTGGAGCACGCCGTTGTTGGCGAGGATCCCCACGGGCATGCCCTGGATGCGGGCAAACCCGGTGACGAGCGTGGTGCCGAACAGCGCCTTGAACTCGTCAAACTCGGAGCCGTCCACCAGGCGGGCGATGAGCTCCCGGGCGTCATAGGGGCGCTTGAGGCTGGTGCCCACCAGGCCGTAGAGCTCCTCCACGGGGTAGAGGGGCTCCTCGTAGCTTGGGTGGCACCCAGGCAAGCCCGAGGCTGGCATGCGGTTTTCCCCCAGATTGCTCACCAGGGTGCGGGCGATGGCCAGGGCATGGGCGTCGTCCTCGGCCAGGTGGTCTGCTACCCCGGAGTGGGCGCAGTGCACCAGGGCGCCCCCCAGGGCCTCGGCGCTGATCTCCTCGCCGGTGGCCGCCTTGACCAGGGGCGGGCCCGCCAGAAAGATGGTGGCCTGTTCCCTGACCATGATGGATTCATCCGCCATGGCGGGCACATAGGCGCCCCCTGCGGTGCACAGCCCCATCACCACGGCGAGCTGGGGGATGTTCTGGGCCGACATGCGGGCCTGGTTGTAGAAGATGCGGCCAAAGTGCTCCCGGTCGGGGAACACCTCGTCCTGCATGGGGAGGAAGGCGCCGCCGGAATCCACCAGATAGAGGCAGGGGAGGCGCAGCCGCTCGGCGATGGCCTGGGCCCGCAGGTGCTTTTTCACCGTGAGCGGGTAGTAGGTCCCCCCCTTGACGGTGGCGTCGTTCACCACCAGCAGGCAGAGCCGGCCCGCAATCTGGCCTAGCCCCGTGATGATGCCGGCGGCGGGCACAGCTTCCTCATAGACCTGCCAGGCGGCCAGCGCCGAGAGCTCGAGGAAGGGGGAGCCCGGGTCCAGCAGCCGATTGATGCGCTCCCGGGGCAGCAGCTTGCCGCGCCCCTGATGGCGGGCATTGTTGGCCGCGCCGCCGCCCTGGGCTATCTCGGCGAGGCGGGCATCGAGATCGGCCACCAGGGCCTGCATGGCGGCCCGATTGGCGGCAAACTCGGCGCTGGTGGTATCCAGGCGGGAGTGGATCTGGCTCATGGGTTCTCTCCCATCTGGTTGTTGTTGCCGATGGCAGGTGACAAAGGGAGCAGCATCATGCGTTATCTCCCATCAGCTCGCGGCCGATGAGCCAGCGGCGGATCTCCGAGGTGCCGGCCCCTATCTCGTAGAGCTTGGCGTCCCGCAGCAGGCGGCCCGTGGGGTATTCGTTGATATAGCCGTTGCCGCCGAGCAGCTGGATGGCATCGAGCGCCATCTGGGTGGCGTTCTCGGCGGCAAAGAGGATGGCGGCGGCGCAATCCTTGCGGCTGGTGTGGCCCTTGTCGCAGGCGCTTGCCACCGAATAGACCAGGGCGCGGCTGCTGGCGAGGCGGGTATACATGTCGGCGAGCTTGCCCTGCACCAGCTGGAACTCCCCGATGGCCTGACCGAACTGCTTGCGCTCGCGCACATAGGGGAGCACCACGTCCATGCAGGCCTGCATGATGCCAAGGGGGCCAGCGGCCAGCACCACCCGCTCGTAATCGAGGCCACTCATCAGCACCCGGGCCCCGCCGTGCAGGGCGCCGAGCAGGTTCTCTGCCGGCACGGCGCAGTGGTCGAACACCAGCTCGCAGGTGCTGGAGCCGCGCATCCCGAGCTTGTCGAGCTTCTGGGCCGTGGTGAATCCCGGGGTGCCCGCCTCGACGATGAAGGCGGAGATCCCCTTGGCCCCGGCGGCCGGATCCGTCTTGGCATAGATGACGAAGGTGTCCGCATCCGGGCCGTTGGTGATCCACATCTTGTTGCCGTTCAGCACGAAGTGATCTCCCTCGCGCACTGCGGTGAGGCGCATGCTGACCACGTCTGAGCCGGCTCCCGGCTCGCTCATGGCCAGCGCCCCCACGTGCCTGCCACTGACCAGATCAGGCAAATAGCGGGCCTTCTGATCAGGGGTGCCGTGGCGGTGGATCTGGTTGATGCAGAGGTTGGAGTGGGCGCCGTAGGAGAGGCCGACCGAGGCGCTGGCGCGGCTCACCTGCTCCATCACCAGCACATGGGCCAGATAGCCGAGGCCCACCCCCTCATACTCTTCCGCCACCGTGATGCCGTGCAGTCCGAGCTCACCCATCTTTGGCCAGAGATCGCGGGGGAAGGCGTTGCTCTGGTCAATCTCGGCGGCGCGCGGTGCTATCACTTGTTGGCAGAAGGCCTCGACCTGTTCGGTCAGGGCGCGGAGGGTTTCATCCATCAGGGCATGCATCCTTGCTCTCCTTGGTCTCTGGTGCTCACCCGTCTCGCGCCTCCGAAGCGGAGGGAAACTGGTCAGTCCATTCGTGATTTAAGTTTACGTTAGCGTAAACGTAAATGAGTTGTTAGTCTAAGGTAAATTCGTTGAGTGCCGACTGCAAGGGGCATACCCCCGAGCGGGCAAACGCAAGGAGCGAGCAAGATGATCAGCGAGTGCATCCGGTCTGCCGGTCTGCCTGAGGGGCGCTGGCACAGTGCCGGCCACCGGGCAGCCAAGGAGAGTGCGGCATGAACCAACACCACACCCAGTACGGGGATCTGCCGCTCTATATCGGCGGCGAGGCGTATCCTTCCGCGAGCGAGGCCTGGATCGAGGTGACCAACCCGGCGGATCAGAGCCTGCTGGCGCGGGTGCCGAGAGCCACGGCCGGGGAAGTAGAGCTGGCGGTGCGCCGCGCTCACGACGCCTACCTGCTGTGGCGGGAGGTGCCGGCCCCCGAGCGGGCCAGGGTCATGTTCAACTACCAGCATCTGCTCAAAACCCATCACGACGAGCTGGCGACCCTGCTGGCCCAGGAGACGGGCAAGAACCTGGCGGACGCCAGGGGAGATGTGTGGCGCGGCATCGAGGTGGTGGAGCAGGCCTGCGGCGTCGCCAGTCAGACCATGGGGGAGACCATGGGCAATGTGGCGCGCCGGGTGGATGGTCACTCCTGGGTGCAGCCGCTGGGGGTCTGCGTCGGCATCACGCCGTTCAACTTCCCCGCCATGATACCGCTCTGGATGTTCCCCCTGGCGGTGGCCTGCGGCAACGGCTTCGTGCTCAAACCCTCGGAGCAGGATCCCCTGACTCCCATGCGGCTGGCCGAGCTGTTCACCGAGGCGGGGGCGCCAGCGGGCATCCTCAGCGTGGTGCACGGGGGCGCCGAGCAGGTGGATGCGCTGCTCGCCCACCCGGACGTGAAGGCGGTGAGCTTCGTGGGCTCGGCCCGGGTCGGGGCCCACGTCTATCGCACCGCCACCGACCACCTCAAGCGTGCCCAGTGTTTCGTCGGCGCCAAGAACCACATGGTGATCATGCCGGACGCCAACAAGGCGCAGGTGCTGAGCAACCTGGTGGGGGCCGGGGTGGGGGCCGCCGGCCAGCGCTGCATGGCCATCAGCGTGGCGGTCTTCGTGGGGAGCGCGAGGGAGTGGATCCCGGAGCTCGCCGCCGAGTTTGCCAGGGTCAAGCCCGGTGTCTGGCATGATCCAGAGGCCGCCTATGGCCCCCTTATCAGCCCTGAGGCAAAAGTCAGGGTAGAGAGCCTGATTGAAGCAGGCATGGCCGAGGGGGCCCAGTGTCTGCTGGACGGGCGTTTTTGCGACGTGCCCGGCTACCCGGTGGGCAACTGGGTGGGGCCGACCCTGTTTCGCGGCGTGACCCCCGAGATGCGTATCTACAAGGAGGAGATCTTCGGCCCCGTGCTCGCCTGCCTGGAGGTGGAGAGCCTGGACGAGGCGCTCGCCCTCATCAACGACAACCCCTATGGCAACGGCACCTCCATCTTCACCGGTTGCGGTGCCGCGGCCCGCAAGTTCCGCCACGAGGTGGCGGTGGGCCAGGTGGGGATCAACGTGCCCATTCCGGTGCCGCTGCCCTTCTTCTCCTTCACCGGCTGGCGCGGCTCCTTCTACGGGGATCTGCACGCCTACGGCAAGCAGGCGGTGCGTTTCTACACCGAGACCAAGACGGTGACCGAGCGCTGGTTCGACGAGGACATACCGACCGGACCCAACATGACTATTCACCTGCGCTGAGCAATGGATGATGGGCCTAGGGCTCGCCCGCCGACGCCCACCACGACCATCCACCTGCGGTGAGGAGTGGCCGATGGGCCGACGGTATCCCCATCGGCGCCTACCCTGGCTGTCCCTGCATCTAAGGGTGGATCTGCGACAAGCAATCGAGATAACGAGGAAGCGAACAAGATGGACTTTACCCTGACCGAATCCCAACGGGCCTGTGTCGACTCGGCCGGTGCCTTCGCCGATCTGGCGCTCAAGCCCCACGCCGCCCGCTGGGACAGGGAGCACGAGTTCCCCGTCCCTACCATCAAGCAGGCGGCGGCGCTGGGTCTGTGCGGCCTCTACACCCCGGAGCAATATGACGGCCTGGGGTTGAGCCGGCTCGACGCCAGCCTCATCTTCGAGCGCCTGGCCATGGGCTGCACCTCCACCACGGCCTACCTGACCATACACAACATGGTGAGCTGGATGCTGGGCAGCTGGCTGCCGAGTGAGGTGGCCGCAGAGTGGGTACCCAGGCTTAGCTGCGGCGAGCTGCTGGGCTCCTACTGCCTCACCGAGCCGGGGGCGGGATCGGATGCCGCCGCCCTCAAGACCCGTGCGGTGCGCGATGGCGACGATTACCTCATCGAGGGCAGCAAGGTGTTCATCTCGGGGGCGGGCAGCACTCAGGTGCTGGTGGTGATGGCCCGCACCGGGGGGGAGGGGGCCAAGGGGATATCTGCCTTTATGGTGCCCGCCGATACGCCGGGTGTGAGCTATGGCAAGGCGGAGGAGAAGATGGGCTGGAACAGCCAGCCGACCCGGGAGGTGAATTTCAGCGCCGTGCGCATTCCCGCCCGCTACCGGCTGGGGGAGGAGGGAGAAGGGTTCAGGTTCGCCATGCAGGCGCTGGATGGGGGGCGCATCAATATTGCCAGCTGTTCGCTGGGCACTGCCCAGCAGGCGCTGGACGACGCCCTGGCCCATGTGCAGCAGCGCCAGCAATTTGGGCACCCGATCAGCGAATTCCAGAGCGTGCAGTTCCGCCTCGCCGACATGGCCACCGAGCTGGCTGCCGCCCGCCTGTTGGTGCGTCAGGCCGCCGCCAAGCTCGACGGCGGCAGCCCGGACAAGAGCGCCTGGTGCGCCATGGCCAAGCGCTTTGCCACCGACGTGGGTTATCGCGTCTGCGATGAGGCCCTGCAACTCTTTGGTGGCTATGGTTATATCCGCGAGTATCCGCTTGAGCGCTATCTGCGCGACACCCGGGTGCACCGCATTCTGGAGGGCACGAACGAAGTGATGCGGCTCATCATCGCCCGCCGCCTGCTGGGGGATCCCGGTTTGTCGCTGGAGTAGAGGGGGGTGGCTGCCCGTCTTCCTGCTTCTGCCGGGGAATGGCTGACAGGCGCCGCGCCCTCGTCAGGCTTTGTGAGCCAGCCGAATGTCGGCTCCATTCAACCCTGTCATCATGGCGGCAGGTTTAATGACAAGGACAGTGCAATGACAAGGATCAGGCTCGAATATCACGGTCACGTGGCCTACATCACGCTCGACCACCCCCCTGCCAACACCTGGACTCTGGCCAGCCTGCAGGCTTTCTTGCAGATGATGGTGGAGCTCGACAGCCGCCCCGACGTGGTGGCCCTGGTGATCCGCGGGGCGGGGGACAAGTTCTTCTGCGCCGGCGCCGATCTCAAGATGTTTGCCGACGGCAACCCGGAGCACGCCCGCGAGGTGGCAGAGGCCTTTGGCCGCGCCTTCGAGGCGCTGGCCCGCTTCCACGGGGTCAGCATTGCCGCCATCAATGGCTTTGCCATGGGGGGGGGCCTCGAGGTGGCGCTGGCCTGCGACATTCGCATCGCCGAGCAGCAGGCGCTGCTGGGGCTGCCGGAGGCCTCGGTGGGCTTGCTGCCCTGCGCTGGCGGTACCCAGCGCCTCACCGAACTGGTGGGGCCGGGCTGGGCCAAGCGGATGATCCTCTGCGGCGAGAAGGTGAGCGCCACCCTGGCCTACGAGATGGGGCTGGTGGAGGAGGTGGTGACCGAAGGGCACGCCTGGACGGCGGCGCAGCAGATGGCGCAGCGGGTGGAGCGCCAGAGCCCCAGCGCCCTGCGCGCCTGCAAGCAGCTCATCAACCAGGGGCGCAGCGGCCACAGGGACGCGGCCCTGCCGCTGGAGCGCAGCCTGTTCCTGGCCCTGTTTGACGATGCCAACCAGCGCGAGGGGGTGGCCGCCTTCCTCGAGAAGCGTGCCCCGCGCTGGCGCTATGACAAGAGCGCGGGAGAGTCCCATGACTGAGCCCGTGCGTCTGGCAACCCATCTCACGGCGGACGGGCACCTCATCGGCATCCTGACCCTGGACAGCCCCGCCTCCCTCAATGCCCTGAGCCTTGAGATGATCCAGCGCCTGCAAGACGCGCTCACGGCGTGGGAGCAGGATCCTGCCATCGTCTGCGTGCTGCTGCAGGGGGCCGGGGAGAAGGCCTTCTGCGCAGGCGGCGACATTCGCTCCTTCTATTACCGCCGGCAGGAGGAGAGCGAGCAGGCGCTCTTTGCCTATGCCCGCGACTTTTTTGAGCAGGAGTACAGGCTAGATCACCACATCCACGGCTACAGCAAGCCGCTCGTCTGCGTGGCGGACGGCATCTGCATGGGGGGCGGTATCGGCCTCTTCGCCGGCGCCGATTTTCGGGTGGTGACCGAGAAGAGCCTGTTCGCCATGCCGGAGGTGACCATAGGCCTCTACCCGGATGTGGGGGCCAGCTGGTTCTTGAGCCGCATGCCCGGGCGGCTCGGGCTCTGGCTTGGTCTCACCGGTGCCCGTTTCAACGGGGCGGACGCCCTAGGGCTGGGGCTCGCGGATCACGCCATGACGAGCCGCGAGCGGGCCGAACTGCCGGCACGGCTCGCCGCCTTGGACTGGGCCGCGAAGGGGGATCCGCGCGAGCAGATAGATACGTTACTGGGCGGGCTGCACGCCGAGGCCCGCGAGCAGTTGCCGGCCCCCGTGATCCTGCCTCATCAGGCGAGGATCCATGCCCTGCTGGCCGGACGCACCCTGCAAGGGGTGCTGGACAGGCTGGACAGGAGCGAGCTGGACGAACCTGACCTGGCCCGGGCCCGCGACACCTGCCGCGCCGGCAGCCCCATCAGCCGCGCCATCCTCTGGCGCCAGTACTGGCAGGCGCGCCGCCAGTCCCTGGCCGAGGTGTTTGCCGACGAGCTGGCGCTCTCGGTCAACTGCGTGCTCAAGGGGGACTTCGTGGAAGGGGTGCGGGCCCTGCTCATCGACAAGGACAAGTCCCCCCGCTGGCAGCCGCCCCGGCCCGGCACTGAGTGGCTTGAGGATTTCTATCGTTGGCCCGAGGGGACAAATCCCCTGGCCTAGCGTTGCCAAGGGGCACGCCGGACGAGGAGCCGGATAACGAACGGAGCAAGGAGCAAAGCATGACAAGGATTGGATTTATCGGGCTCGGCAACATGGGAGGGCCCATGGCCGCGAACCTCGCCAGGGCGGGCCATGCAGTGCAGGTCTTTGATCTGGTGCCCGAGAGCCTGGAGCGGGCGATCAAGGCCGGTTGCATCGTCGCCGGGGATGCCCGCGAGGCGGTCAGCGGCTGCGATCTGGCCATCAGCATGCTGCCGGCCGGCGAGCATGTGCGCGGGCTCTGGCTGTCGGAGGGAGGTGGCCAGGATCTGCTGGGGGCCTTTCCGGCGGGGGCCCTGGTGATCGACTGCTCCACCATAGACGTGGCCTCGGCCCGCGCCGTGGGGGCGGCGGCGAAGGCGCGGGGCATCCGCTTCCTCGATGCCCCCGTCTCCGGCGGGGTGGCTGGCGCGGCGGCGGGCACCCTCACCTTTATCGTCGGTGGCGAGAGCAGCGACTTCGAGGCGGCCAAGCCGGTGCTCGCCTGCATGGGGCAGAACCTGTTCCACGCCGGGGCGCTCGGGGCGGGGCAGATCGCCAAGATGTGCAACAACATGCTGCTCGCCATCCACATGGCGGGCACCGCAGAGGCCCTGGCGCTCGGGGTCAAGGAGGGGCTGGAACCGGGCGTCCTCTCCACCATCATGGGCAAGAGCTCGGGCAACAACTGGAGCCTGGAGCGCTACAACCCCTGGCCCGGGGTGATGGAGAACGCCCCGGCGTCCCGCGGGTATGAGGGGGGCTTCATGACCCGATTGATGGTCAAAGATCTGGGGCTCGCCATGGCGCTCGCCGAGCACGCCCACAGCGCCGTGCCCATGGGGGCGCTGGCCCGCAACCTCTTCAACCTGCATGCGGCGAAGGGGCAGGGGGCCAAGGATTTCTCCAGCATCCTCGAGCTCTATCGGGACAACACAGATCCGGGTTAAGGGCCGCTATCCGTCTTCTTACCCGATAGTCTTTTACTCGACAGTCACCGGCCATCTCATCAGGAGCATTCATGGACATTCATAACAGAGTCATTGCCATTACCGGGGCCGGGCGTGGGCTCGGTCGCGCCATCGCCCTGCGTCTGGCCAGTCAGGGTGCCGTGCTGGCCCTGGTCGACGTCAACCGCGCCGATCTGGAGGTGACCGAGGCGGAAGTGCGCAGCCGGGATGGTCGCTGCGCCCTGTTCGTCTGCAACGTGGCGAGCGAGCCCGAGGTGGAGGCGACCTTCGCCGCCATCGAGGAGCAATTGGGTGCCTTGCATGGCCTGGTCAACTGCGCCGGCATATTGCGGGACGGCATGCTCATCAAGGTCAAAGAGGGGGTGCTGGTGGAGAAGATGAGCCTGGCCCAGTGGCAGGCTGTCATCGACGTCAACCTCACCGGCACCTTCCTCTGCGGCCGCGAGGGGGCGGCCTTGATGGCGAAAGGGGGGCAGGGGGGCGTCATCATCAACATCTCCTCCATCGCCCGCGCCGGCAACATAGGCCAGAGCAACTATGCCGCCAGCAAGGCGGGGGTCGCCTCCCTGGTGGTGACCTGGGGGCGGGAGCTGGCCCGCCACGGCATCCGGGTGATGGGCATAGCCCCTGGGGTCTTTGCCACCGACATGACGGCGGCCATGAAGCCCGAAGCTATGGCCCGGATGCAGCAGGCCATTCCGGTCGGCGCCCTGGGGCAGGGGGAGCAACTGGCCCAGACGGTGCAATTCATCCTCGCCAACGACTACCTGTCCGGCCGGATCATCGATCTCGACGGCGGTCTGCGGCTCTGACCCCGGCGGCGATCCGCCCATGCCCCTTGCCACTGGCACAGGGGCATTTTTATGGCCGCTTTACCCAAAAGACCTGCCTGACGCCCAGCGCGACCCGTTGCATGGGCATGCAGGGCTTCTTTGAAAAACAGGGCTGACATCATGGAAAAACGTGAAAGATCAACGGGTCTTTCTGAATTTGAACCAGCTCACAGGCCGGGTGAGTGAGTGCTGTAGAATTGCGCGCGGTCAAGGCGGTGCATGATTGGCACTGCGAAGGATTGCGGTCGGAATAGTCATGCAATATAGTTGCCGCCTTTTTCACGGGGTACGGATTTATCGCCCCTCCCATGTCGCGCGCTGTATGAATACGGATGCTCAGCCGCCGCTTAATAAAACAGGTTTGAGATGGACAAGAAACTAGGGCTCGGCGCCCTCATTTCGCTGGTGATCGGCTCCATGGTCGGTGCCGGGGTCTTCAGTCTGCCACAAAACATCGCAGCGCACGCCAGCGCCGGGGCCGTCGCCCTGGGGTGGGCCATCACCGGGATCGGCATGATCTGCCTCGCCCTGGTCTACCAGAACCTCTCCATGCGTCGCCCGGATCTCGACGGGGGCATCTTCAGTTACGCCAAGGCCGGTTTCGGTGATTTCGTCGGTTTCAACGCCGCCTGGGGCTACTGGCTCTGCCAGCTGCTGGCCAACGTCTCCTACGCCATCGTGGTGTTCAGCGCCCTGAGCTACTTCTTCGACACCCCGGACAGGGTCATCTTCGGCGACGGCAACACCCCGGTCGCCATCACCCTCGCGTCCCTGCTCATCTGGTCGGTGCACGCCCTGGTGCTGCGTGGCATCCAGGTGGCGGCCCTGGTGAACATAGTCACCACCATCGCCAAGATGGTGCCCCTCATCGTCTTCTGCGTCGCCGTCCTGCTCGCCTTCAACATGGAGACCTTCACCCTGGACATCTGGGGGCAGGGCAACACCGAGCTGGGCTCGGTGATGGATCAGGTCAAATCCACCATGAAGGTGACGCTCTGGGTCTTCATCGGCATCGAGGGGGCCGTGGTGGTCTCCGCCCGTGCCCGTCACCGCAAGGACGTGGGCCGTGCCACCGTGCTGGCGCTGCTCGGCGCCCTGGCGCTCTACGTCATGGTGACCCTGTTTTCGCTGGGGGTGATGAACCAGCCGCAGCTGGCGGCCCTGAAGAACCCCTCCACCGCCATGATCCTGGAAGCCGTGGTCGGCCCCTGGGGCGCCTGGCTCATCAACATCGGTCTGGTGATCTCCGTGATGGGGGCCCTGCTGAGCTGGACCGTGCTGGCGGCGGAAGTACCCTACATCGCGGGCAAGACAGGGGTCTTCCCGGCCTGGTTTGCCAAGGAGAACAAGAACGGCTCCCCCCAGGTGTCGCTCTGGTGCTCCACCTGCCTGGTGCAGGCTTTCCTCATCATCATCTACTTCCAGAGCAGCACCTACCTGGCGCTGGTCAACATCGCCACCTCGGCGGCCCTGGTGCCTTACGTCTTCTCCGGCGCCTATGGCCTCAAACTGGCGCTGCAGGGCACCACCTACGAGCACCAGCCCCATCAGCGCAAGCGTGATCTGCTGCTGGCCCTGGTGGCCACCGTCTACGGCTGCTGGCTGGTCTATGCCGCCGGGGTGGAGTACCTGCTGCTGGTGGCCCTGCTCTACAGCCCGGGGATCTTCATCTACTGGAAGGCGCGCCAGCACCATGGCCTGCGCAGCCTCAACCGGCTGGAGCGGGGGATGACGGCGGCCCTGCTCGGTTGCGCCGTGCTGGCCTTCTACAAGGTGATGGACGGTACCATTCCCCTGCATTAATCGGCACAATAACGAGATGGCGCAACGCCATCTCTTTTTTTATGGGCAATGGCGGTCAAGTTGACCGCCATTTAGCTATATAAGGAATTTTTATGCTGTTTGTGGGTTATCTGGTGTTGGGGGCCTTCGCGGGCATGCTGGCGGGACTGTTCGGGATCGGCGGCGGGCTCATCATAGTGCCTGTGCTGGTCTTGAGCTTTCATGCCCAGGGGGTGGCCCCGGAGATCATTACCCACCTCGCCCTCGGTACTTCGCTGCCCACCATGATCTTCACCGGCTTCAGCTCCCTGCGGGCCCATCAGGAGGCGGGAGCGGTCGACTGGGTGATGATACGGCGCCTGGGGGCCGGCATGCTCATCGGCGCCTGGCTCGGCGGCCTGACCGCCAGCCTGCTCAGCGCCAGCACCCTCAACATCATCATCGGCTGCTTCGCCTGGACCATGGCGCTGCAGATGGGGCTCAACCTCAAGCCCAAGGCGGAGCGCCACATGCCAGGGCCGGTCGGCACCGGCATCGCGGGCACCATCATCGGCTGGCTTTCGGCGCTGTTTGGCATAGGAGGGGGCTCCATGACGGTGCCTTATCTCAGCTGGAACTCGGTGCCCATGCGCAACGCCGTGGCGGCCTCCGCCGCCTGCAGCATGCCCATCGCCCTGGCGGGCAGCCTGAGCTACCTCTATGCCGGCTGGGGTCACGCCGATCTGCCCGAGTGGAGTGTCGGCTACATCTATCTGCCGGCCCTGCTTGGCATAGTGCTGACCAGCACCCAGTTTGCCCGCGTCGGCGCCAGGCTGGCCCATCGCCTCTCCCCCAAACGGCTCAAGCAGGCGTTCGCCCTGCTGATGCTGCTGGTGGGCGCCAAATTCATGCTGTTTAGCTGATCCATTCGGCAGATTGTTGAAAAATAAGGCGAACGGTTCGCCTCCTGGCAGAAAGCCATTGCATTGGCAGGCCAGTTTGCCTATTCTCCTCGCCGGTGGTCCCATTGGTCCTCTCGCATTGATAACTCGTCAACCTGGTCAGGACCGGAAGGTAGCAGCCAAGGCGGGGGACTCGAGTGCCGGGATGTGGCTGGTGGGGCCACCACCTGTTTCTGGAAATCAATAAGTTACAGCTAATAGCCCCCTTCAGACCTCTTGGTAATCCACTTTATGTGGATGAATCAGGAGTCTTCTCTGTGAATCTCTGGCTCAGTCCCCACGGCATCTGGTACTACCGGAAAGTCACCACGCTCCCCTGTGGTGGTCGTAAAGAGATCCAGAAATCCCTGCAAACCCTAGCCGTGCCGCGGTAACCAGGCAGCTCTCCCGTACTATCTCCAAGCGTCACACCCTCAATCCCCTTGGTTTCGCCTCCCTGTCAGCTTTAGCGTGCGTACCCCGTCAACGCACACGCTGCGGCCTTGCCTGTCACCTCGCTCATTGACCCTCTGCCCAATATCAACTGACCTCTGCTGTCCTGGCTCCCTCGCCATTCCTGCCGTCCATGACGGCAACACTCATCTTGGGATCCACGCCAGGATGAACCCGTCATGAGCTTCATGTTGCCGGGGCAATACCCTTGGCATGGGCAAGGCGCAGCTCCTCGGCGCCGAGCACGAACTCCGGGCTGTCGGTGAGGCGCTCGACCGCCAGATCGATGAAGCGACGTACCCGGGCGGGCTGGGCCGCACGGCTGCCGTAGTAGAGAAACAGGCTGTACATGTCTGTCATGTGGTCGAGCAGCAGGGGAACCAGGCGGCCGGCCCGGATGTGCGCCGCCGCCGTCGGCCCGGCGATCTGGCCTATCACTTCCCCAGCCAGCACGGCGCCCAGCTCCACCGTCTCGTCATTGGTCGATATCGCCGGACGAACGAGATGGTCCTGCACGCTCTCACCAAGCCTTACATGCCAGGGAATAAGGTGGCCGGTGCCGGCATGACGAAACACGCTGCAGCGGTGCACGCCCAGATCGTGCAGCGTTTGCGGCACCCCATGTTTGCGCAGATAGGTGGGGGAGGCGCAGATGATGAGCTGCAAGGGAAACAGGCGGCGTGCGATCAGCCCATCCTGTGGCGAGAGGCCGATCCGCAAACCCACATCGACCCGCTCCTCCACCCAGTTGCCGATGCGGTCATCGAGCTGTACATCGGGCTGGACCTCGGGGTAGAGCCGGCAGTACTCGTCCAGCACTGGGCCTATGATCATCTGCGCGACCGAGCGGGGCCCCACGATCCGCAGCGGGCCGGCGAATGCCTCCCGGGTCTGCCTCGCGGCCGACAGCGCCTGCTGCAGGCCGAGCAGGGCGGGTTGGGCCGCCTCCAGGAAGCGCTGGCCCTCTTCGGTCAGCGACATGCTGCGGGTGGTGCGATGAAACAGACGCACCCCGAGATAGGTCTCCAGCTGCCTCAGTGCCTTGCTGGCGGCCTGAGGGGAGATCTGCTGGGCCTCGGCGGCCTTGCTGAGGCTGCCCAGTTCCACCGTGCGCACGAAGGTGGTGATGGATCTCAATTCGCTGATCATGCTCTTTCTCGTCAATTTACATCATTTAGTTGTAACTGATTCATCCATTTGCCGTCTAGTTCGATGTTTGTTGCCCATTTATAGTTCAGTCCATCGAGATGCCACCCGGCATGTCCCCGGACAGCGAGACGAGCAAGATGGACAATTTCAGCTTTTACAACCCGACCCGGATCGAGTTTGGCACCGGCAAGGAGCGCCTCATCGGCGAGATCCTGGCCCAGCACGGCATCAAGAAGGTGCTGCTGGCCTATGGCAGCGATCGCATCAAGGGTGATGGCCTCTTTGCTACCGTGAGCGCCAGCCTGGGCGAGCAGGGGATCCCGTTCGTGGAATGCGGCGGCATCGTCAGCAACCCGCTCATCTCCAAGGTGCGTGAGGCCATCGCCCTGGCTCGGGAGCAGGGGGTCGACGCCATCCTCAGCGTCGGCGGCGGCTCCGTGCTCGACAGCGCCAAGGCCATTGCCGCAGGCAGCCTCTATCAGGGGGATGTCTGGGATCTGTTCGTCGGCAAGGGGCAGATCGAGGCGGCGCTGCCGGTGTTTGCCATCCTGACCCTGGCTGCCACCGGCAGCGAGATGAACAGCGGCGCCGTGGTGACCAACGATGACACCAAAGAGAAGTTCGCCATCAACTCGGTGCACACCTTCCCCAGGGTCTCCATCGTCAATCCGGCGCTGATGCAGACGGTCTCCCGGGACTATCTGGTCTACTCGGCGGCGGACATCATAGCCCACGCCATCGAGGGCTACTTCACTGCCAAGGTGCAGCCGACAATCCAGTCCCGCCTGGTGGAGTCCGTCATCGCCACCGTGCTGGAGACCACGGAGCAGTTGCTGGCAGACCCCGAAAATTACAACGCCCGCGCCGAGTTTGCCTGGGCGGCGACCCTGGCATTGAACGGCCTGACCTATGCGGGGACGTCGGGCTTTGGTTACCCCAACCACATGATCGAACACGCGCTCTCCGCCCTGTTCAATGTGCCTCATGGCGCAGGCCTGTCGGTGGTGATGCCCGCCTGGATGAAGTGGTACCAGGGCCAGAATCCGGCTCAGTTCGAGCGCTTCGCCCAGCAGCTGTTCGGCTTGAAAACCGCCGAGGAAGGTATTGCCGCCCTGGAGACATGGTTCGACAAGATTGGCACGCCGACCCGCCTCTCCCAGCTCGGCATCACGGAGGCGGACCTGCCCGCCATCCTGGAGAACCTCAAGGGCAACGCCCGCTGGTTCGGTCTGGCCGAGACCTACACCCAGGAGGTGCTGACCAGCATCCTTCGCAAGGCCATGTAAGTGGCGGTGCCTCTCGCTCCGGCGTCAGGAGCGAGCCGCGAGTCGCCAACCATCACACCAGGCGGGTGCCAGGCACCCACACCATGGCGCTTTCCCAGGAGAGCGCCTTCCAGGAAAAGGGATCCATCATGCAAACACGTACTTTGGGTAACAGCGGGCTGACGGTGTCGGCCATCGGTCTGGGCTGCATGGGGCTGAGCTTTGGCTATGGCCCGGCCACGGACAAGGGGCAGGCCATCCACCTTATCCGCCGCGCCCATGAACTGGGAGTGACCTTCTTCGACACCGCCGAGGCCTATGGCCCTGGCGATAACGAACTGCTGCTGGGGGAGGCGCTGGCCCCGTTCCGGGACAAGGTGGTGATCGCCACCAAGTTCGGTTTCAAGAACGGCAAGGTGCCCGATGGGCTGGACAGCCGGCCGGAGAATATCCGCGCCGTGGCCGAGGCCTCCCTGCGCCGCCTCAACACCGATGTGATCGATCTCTTCTATCAGCACCGCGTCGATCCCGATGTCCCCATGGAAGAGGTGGCTGGCACAGTGCGAGACCTTATCCAGGAGGGCAAGGTGCGCCACTTCGGTCTGTCCGAGGCCGGTGTCGACTCCATTCGTCGTGCCCACGCCGTGCAGCCGGTGGCGGCGCTGCAGAGCGAATACTCTCTCTGGTGGCGCGAACCGGAGCAGGCCATTCTGCCGCTGCTGGAGGAGCTGGGCATCGGCTTTGTGCCGTTCAGCCCCCTCGGCAAGGGCTTCCTGACCGGGGCCATCAAGGTCGATACCCGATTCGATGACGCGGATTTTCGCAACCAGGTCCCACGTTTTGCCGAGGCGGCGCGCCAGGCCAACCAGCATCTGGTGGAGGTCTTGAGCGATCTTGCGGCCAGCAAGGGGGTGACCTCTGCCCAGATCGCGATTGCCTGGCTGCTGGCACAAAAGCCCTGGATCGCCCCCATACCCGGCACCACCAAGCTGCATCGGCTCGAGGAGAACCTGGGCGCAGCCCGGGTGGCACTGAGCGCCGCCGATCTGGGAGACATCCAGCGTGCCCTGGCCGGGATCAAGGTGGAGGGGGATCGCTATCCGTCACACCTGCAGAAAAACGTGGGTCGCTAAGGCAGGATCCTCAACAGGAGTCTCATGAATGCAGAACCCCTCTGTACTCTCTCGCGCCGTCCCCAGGGGCCGGCGCGCTCTCTGGTTGCTAACAGGAGCCGTGATGGCAGGCATTATCTCCTATGTATTGAAACCGGGCCTGCCCGCGCACCCTGACTCTTCACAGTATCAGGGGGGTCGGTTCAGCAATGTCGTGGCACTGCCGCAGCGCAGCACCTGGGAAGGGGTCCGGCTCTGGTGGGATTTTCTGTTCGCCAAGCCTGAGGGCACAGTGCCGGATAGCGCCATCCCGGTGCAGGCCATGACCCGGGAGGGGCTGATGGCCGCCCCGGACAACAGCGTGTGGCGCCTCGGCCACTCCAGTCTGCTGTTCAAATTGCAGGGCAAGTTCTGGCTGACGGATCCCGTGTTCAGCGAGCGCGCCTCGCCGGTGCAGTGGTTCGGTCCAAAACGCTGGCACGCACCGCCCATCACCCTGGATGCGCTGCCCCCCATAGAGGCGGTGATCCTCTCCCACGATCACTACGACCACCTCGATCATGACGCCATCCTGGCGCTGCAAGAGAAGGTCGGCCACTTCATCACGCCGCTCGGGGTGGGGGCGCGCCTGGTTGCCTGGGGTGTCCCCCAGCACAAGGTCAGGGAGCTGGATTGGTGGCAGAAGGCCCGGGTCGGCGGCATCGAATTCATCGCCACCCCGGCCCAGCACTTCTCCGGCCGTGGCCTTGGGGATGGCAACCAGACCCTGTGGGCCTCCTGGGTCATTCGCGGGGAGGGAGCCACTCTCTTCTTCAGCGGTGACAGCGGCTACTTCGACGGCTTCAAGGAGATCGGCAGGCGCTACGGCCCGTTCGACATGGCCTTCCTCGAGACCGGGGCCTACGACAAGCGCTGGGAGTACGTGCACATGTTGCCGGCGCAGACGGCGCAGGCGTTTCACGATCTGCGCGGGCAGTGGCTCTATCCAGTGCACAACGGCACCTTCGATTTGGCCATGCACCAGTGGGATGACCCCCTCGAGCAGATAGTCCGTCTGGCCGCCGAGCAGCAGATCCCATTGACCACCCCGATGATGGGGGAGCCCCTGAACGTGCTGGCCCCCCACGAGGGCAGCGCCTGGTGGCGCGAGTGACACATTTTTTAAAACGCAGGAGTCGACAATGAACCCAATATCCGCCACCACGCTCGCCGCCGCCATGGCGCTCGGCCAGGCCGAGGCAAAGGAGCAGACGATACAGGTATTTTCCCCGGGGCAGGTGCCTGCAACCCAGGGGGCCAGCGAGTTCTTCGTCGGGGATGTCTATGTGGATCTGCGCTATCAGGGCACGGCGCCCGCCGCCATCTCCGGTGGTCTGGTCAGCTTCATGCCGGGGGCGCGCACCGCCTGGCATACCCATCCCCTGGGCCAGACCCTCTACGTGGTCAGTGGGGTGGGGCGGGTGCAGATGGTGGGAGCGCCTGTCCGGGAAATCCGGCCAGGGGACCTGGTGTGGATCCCGGCCGGGGTGAAGCATTGGCACGGTGCGGCGCCAGATACCCCCATGACCCACCTGGCGCTGGCAGAACAGCAGGATGGCAAGGTGGTGACCTGGCTTGAGCAGGTGAGCGAGGGTGATTATCGCGCCGCCGTCGCCGGGGGGCGGGATTGAGCATGCGGGGGAATAACAGTCAGCCCGCTGTCGGACCGGCACACCCAGGTAGCCTGCCCGAACGCGCTCATGCCCAGGAGCTCAGGATCCTGATCATCCTGAGCGCCTTGATGTCGTTTGCCTCCATTTCCACCGACATGTACCTGCCGGCGTTGCCGCAGCTGGTCCATGACTTGAACACAGACATGACCCAGGTCGAGCTGACCATCTCGACCTTTCTGATCGGTTTCAGCCTGGGACAGCTGTTCTGGGGGCCGGCGAGCGATCGCTATGGCCGGCGCCTGCCCATCATGCTCGGTATCGGACTCTTCATCCTGGGCTCGGTGGGCTGTGCCCTGGCCGAGACCGCCCCTCAGATGCTGGTGTGGCGCGTCATTCAGGCCCTGGGAGCCTGCGCCGGCCCCGTGCTGGCCAGGGCCATGGTCCGTGATCTCTATGCCAGGGAGCGGGCGGCCCAGATGCTGTCGACCCTGATCCTGATGATGGCGGTCGCGCCTCTGCTCGGGCCGTTGCTCGGGGGGCAACTGCTGCTGTACTGGTCCTGGCGAGGGATCTTCTGGGTGCTGGCCATCATGGGGGTCGTGGCCCTGATCGCCATGCGCTACCTGCCCGAAACCCTGGCACCGGCGGGCCGAAGCCAGGCGTCTCTGGCCGTGACAATGAAAGACTATGTCGCCCTGGCGATGGACGGACGCTTGCTGCGCTATGCCCTCGCCGGCGGCTTTTACTACGGCGGTTGCTATGCCTTTATCGCCGGAACCCCGTTTGCCTACGTCGATTACTACCAGGTGTCGGCGCAGGCCTATGGCCTGCTCTTTGGCGCCAATATCCTGGGGTTGATGGTGCTGAATTTCGTCAACACTCGCCTGGTGGCGAAGTGGGGGCCCGAGCGCCTGTTTCGCTACGGTGCCTGGGCTGCCGCTGCCTCCGCTCTCTGGCTGGCCCTCGATGCCTGGTGGGGATTGGGTGGGGTCGCCGGGTTGGCCGTGCCCATCTTCTGCTACATGTCGGTCAGTGGCTTCATCGTCGCCAACTCGGTGGCCAGCGCCCTGGCGCTCTTCCCGAAGCAGGCGGGCGCGGCCTCTTCCCTGGTCGGTGCCATGCACTACGGCAGCGGGGTGTTCAGCGCGGCCCTGCTCGGCTGGTGCACCGATGGCACCCCCTGGACCATGGGCTGGATAGTGGCTGTCGGGGGAGTGGGCTGCCTCGTCTTTGCACTGTGGCGACGCACCGAGTCCGAGGCGTCTTGCGAGCCGATGTCGCAACCCGAGCCGGTGCGATAAGGACGCTTGGCGATGACGCCATGGGGAAACAGGGGGGAGCCAAAGAGATGAAAGCCCCGATCAGCGCCGTGAAGGCACTGACCGGGGCGATGGGGGTATCGTCAGATGTTCTTTTCGAAGAAGGCATCGATCCGGCTCATCGCCTGATCCACGTAGCGAGGCACCCAGTAGGTTTCAATGTGCGTCGCCCCCTCGATGAGGAACAGCTCTTTATGGGCGGTGCCGGTGGCTTTCTTGAAGGCGCTTTCCGTCATGTAGCGCGAGTCCGCCTTGGTCCCCGCCATCATCAGCAGCGGTTGATTGATGAGCTCCATGTTGCTCTGGGCATCGAAGTTCATCAGGTCGAGCAGGCTGCTGGTGGTGTAGCGGAATGTCGAATTGGGATGGGCATGGGTCTTCCAGTAGTACTCATAGCCTTGGCGGTAAAGCTCGAACGGCAGCTTGGCTATCTGTTCGTCGGTCAGGTTGGCATCGCCGGAGTAGCTCACCTCACCCGTGGTGACCTCCCTGGTGCGGGCATCGGTGGCCTGCTTCAGGCGCTCTTGCACGGTGGCGAGTTGAGAGTCCTGATATCCGTTGCGACGCACCAGCCCTGAGTCAAACATGCTCAGGGTCGCCAGGGCCTTGAAACGCTTGTCGGTCTGGGCCGCTTTCAAGGAGTAACCGCCACCGCCGCAAATGCCAAGCAGGCCGATGCGTTCCTTGTCAACGCCGGGGTATTGGCCGAGGTAATCCGCCATGCCGTGAATGTCCTCGATGCGGTTTGCCGGTTTATCGACGCTGCGGGGCATGCCTCCGCTGGCCCCCTGGTAGGCGGCGTCCGCCGTGATGGCGATGTAGCCTTGCTCTGCCAGGCGCTGGGCATAGAGGCCCGCGACCTGCTCCTTGACCCCTCCGTTGGGGTGGGCAACGACCACGGCCGGGTAGGTTTTGGCGGGATCATAGTCGGCAGGGGTATAGACATTCGCGGCTATCTGGATGCCATGCAGGTCATATTTCACCGGGTGGAGGTTGACCCTGCCCTGGATGTTTTCGGTGATGGCCCCTTCATAGGCCAGGGTAAACGGATTTTGTCTGTGATCGGCGGCCTGGGCGGTGGCGGCAAAGCCTGCCAGCGCCGTCAGCACCATGGCATTGAGAAAGGTCTGTTTCATGTGGACTCCCGAGGGTAAGCGCGGCCTGGCTCCAGAGGCACGCGGTGGATATTGCCGGACAAGGGTAAGGGGAGGGGGCTGTCAGCCCCATGACGGGGAAATGACAATGCTGTCAGTCAGGTGGTGGCCTTGGCCTGGATTTCTGACACGGCTGTCAGCTTGCTGTCAGGGGAATGTTGGTAACGAATCAATAGGATGTGGCAATACGAAGTGGTCTTCGTCACCCGTCTGGTCATAAAAGGAGTCTCTTATGGAGAGCAAACCAGCAGTGTTTACGCCCGATGCACCCGCGATGCCGGCGCGACGCAAGTTGCTGATCGCGGGGGCCGGCATGGCCGCGGCCTCGTTGATCCCCCAGGTCAACGGGGCTCAGCCATCCCCACAGTCCCATGGCGCAGGTCAGCCCGTTGCCGGGCCAGGAAGGCGCAAGCTGGGTGGACTTGACGTCTCTGCCATCGGACTGGGGGTGCAGAACATGAGCCGCAAATATGACACCTCCGTCCCCTGGCGCCCTGAAATGGTCAACATAGTGCGCAGGGCCTTTGATCAGGGGGTGACGTTCTTTGATGCCGCCGAGGCCTATGGTCCCTTCGAAGTGGAGCGGATCCTGGGCGAGGCCGTGGCACCCTTCAGAGACAAGATCGTCATCGCCACCAAGTTTGGCTGGAACATCGATCAACAGACCGGTGAGCGGCGTCCCGGGCTCAACAGTCGGCCCGAGCACATCAAGCAAGTCGTCGAGGGAATGCTCAAGCGCCTGCGCACGGATCGTATCGATCTGCTCTATCAGCACAGGGTCGATCCCCTGGTGCCTATCGAGGATGTTGCCGGCGCGGTGAAAGATCTGATGGATCAAGGGAAGGTGTTGCACTGGGGCCTGTCTGAAATGGGGATCGACACCTTGAAACGCGCCCATGCAGCGCTCCCCGTCACGGCGGTTCAGAGTGAGTACTCGATGTTATGGCGGGGGCCGGAACAGTCTGTGCTGCCGACCTGCGAAGCGTTGGGGATAGGGTTTGTGCCGTGGAGCCCGCTGGGGGTGCAGTTCCTGACTGGCTGGATCGACAAGAATACCCGCTTTGCCCCCGGTGATTTCCGGGGGACGGAGTCGCGCTTCGCACCCGAAAATCTGGAGCATAACCTTGGGCTCGTGGCCGTACTGAAAACCTGGGCTGAACGCAAGAGTGCGACGCCCGGGCAGATAGCGCTGGCCTGGTTGCTGGCCAGGAAACCCTGGATTGTGCCTATCCCGGGCACCACTAACATGGACCACATGCTGCAAAACACGTCGGCAGCGGGGATCCAGCTGAGCGCTGCCGAGATGACGGAGCTCACCCGATCTCTGGATGCCATCGTCATCAAGGGACAGCGTCTGCCGGACGCAGTGCAGGCCTATTCCGATGTGGACGCGCCGCCAAAGCGCTGACTTGCTGGCCGCTGGCGGGATGAATGGAGGTAGGGCCCCGTTGGCACCCTGTTCATGCTGTCATGAGCGCGAGCCCTGGATATAAGGAGGTGGATGCCATGCGTCTGTTGTTGGTAGAGGACGAAGAGAAGACCTCGTCATATCTTTGTCGCGCACTGGGAGAGTCGGGCTTCATGGTCGATGTCTCCGCGGAGGGGGCCGAAGGACTCCATTTTGCGCTGGAGTACGAGTATGACGCCATCATTCTGGATGTGATGTTGCCTGGCATGGATGGCTATCGGGTGCTGGAGGGGCTTCGTGCGAGCAAGCAGACACCGGTGCTGATGCTCTCCGCGCGCGGATCCGTGGACGAGCGGGTCAAGGGGCTGCGTCTGGGGGCCGATGACTATCTGCCCAAACCCTTCTCGCTCATTGAACTGGTTGCCCGTATCCAGGCCCTGGTGCGTCGTCGCGGGGCCGATGGCGCGGACATCACCCAGTTGCAGATCCACGATATGCATCTGGATCTGCTGGCGCGTCGGGTGTCGCGCGCCGGCCATCGGCTGGAACTCACCGCCAAGGAGTTTTCCCTGCTCAGCCTGCTGGCCCGCCATCAGGGGGAGATCCTCTCGAAGATGATGATTGCCGAGCAGGTCTGGGATATGAATTTTGACAGTGATGCCAACGTCGTGGAAGTCGCGATAAAACGGCTGCGAGCCAAGATAGATGCGCCTTTCGAGGTCAAGCTGCTGCACACGGTGCGCGGCATGGGCTATGTGCTCGAAGTCAGGCCGGACCTGCACCCTTGAGGGGAGGAAACAAGATGTTCACAGGCTCCATCTCCGGACACCTGGCGCTGATGTTTGCCCTGAGTGCCGTCCTGATCGTCTCGGCATCCGGTTTGCTGCTGAGGAGTTCGCTCCATGACTCCTTGCAAAAGCAGATGCACAACGAGCTGTCGTTTCGTGAATCCTTGATGAGCCCCTGGATCAGTGCCCGCACCTCCAGCGAAGGGTGGTCAGTGCTCGCCAGCAAGTTCACCAATCTGGCCAGCTCCGAGGGGAACCGTGTTCACTATTGGATTGTCAGCGACGATCCCCGCTTCAGGGTGGGAGGCATACCGCCATCGGGGGTAGCCTGGGACGCTCTCAAGGAGGGGTTCAACAAACTGCCCGGCGCCTCGGAGGAGGCCTGCTCGCTCTTCCTGCTGGTGAAGACCATTCCCGCCAATGGGGAAAGGCCCGAGCTGCGCTATGTGGTGTCCATCGACTCGACACCCTATATGAGCACACTGGACGCCTTTACCCGCACGCTGCTGATCATCACTCTCCTTGGCGTGCTGATGGTCGCCTTGCTGGGGTATGGCGTTGCCCGGATTGGTCTGCGCCCGGTGGGGGCCTTGAGTCAGCAGGCCCATCGACTGGCGCCGGGAGACCATGGTCAGCGGCTGGACACAGACGCCTTGCCCGAGGAGCTGCAGCAGCTGGCCTCCTCGTTCAACGGCGTCTTGGCACGTCAGGAGGTGGCATGGCGGCAACTGGAGAGCTTCAATGCCGATGTGGCCCATGAGCTGCGGACCCCACTCACGAATCTGATTGGCCAGACTCAGCTGGGATTATCCCGCAGGCGTTCGCCAGAGGAGCTGGGCGACTTGCTCGGCTCCAATCTGGAGGAGCTGGAGCGGATGGCTTCCATCGTCAACGACATGCTGTTTTTGTCCCATGCCCATGCGGGGGAGCATGCCTCCCAATTGGAGCGGGTTTCGCTGCGGGAAGAGACCCTCAAGACGGTGGAGTATGTGGAGCCCTCCCTCGCCGAAAAGCGGCTCTCATTGCAGGTGGAAGGGGATGTGATTGCACATATCGACCGGCGTCTGTTCCATCGTTCACTCGCCAATTTACTGGAGAATGCGGCAAGACACTCACCGCCCCACGGAACCATCACCGTCAGACTGAGCCAGCGCGAGGAGCAGGCCTGTGTCGCTGTCTCAAACCCCGGCGATCCCATTGCCCCTGCCCATCTGTCTCGCCTGTTTGAACGCTTTTACCGGGTTGACTCAGCCAGGGCCCGCAGCGACACCCATCATGGCCTGGGGCTGTCCATTGTCCGGGCGGTGGCGATCATGCACCGGGGAGAGGTGTTTGCCCAAAGCGAGGAGGGGGTTAATACCTTTGGGCTCACTTTTGCTCTGTCCCCACAGAGGGGACGGGATCATGAGTCAGCTCCCGCGCTGGAGAGACGATTGGCGCCTTCCATGCTCGGTCTATCCTGACGGGAACGTCAGCCTGGGGTCAGCCTGACGACATCTCGTGCTTGCTAGCATGGCAGTGGTTTAACCCCAGGCTCACTCACTAAAGGGATCGCGTTTCATGTCAGGAAAAATGCGTTATTTCGCTCTGCTGCTGCCGCTTATGAGTTGCGTCGCCATTGCGGCGGAGCAAGGTGCAGCCACCGGCATCGCCGTCGCGGGCAGCCAGGCGGCGGTGTACGGTTCGGCGGACAACTTTACCGGCCGGGTCCGGGTCGATCCGCTTTTCACGGCCGACCAGGCTATCCCGGTATCGGGTGCTTATGTCACCTTCGAGCCCGGGGCGCGTTCGGCCTGGCACAGGCACCCGGCAGGGCAGCGGCTCATTGTGACCTCGGGGGTCGGCTTGACCCAGCAGGAGGGTCAACCGGTACAGATCATCCGTCCCGGTGATGTCGTCTCCTGCCCACCCGGGGTCAAGCATTGGCATGGTGCCACCCCCGGCAGTGCGATGACGCATCTGGCGGTGACCGGCAATGTGGACGGCAAGAGTGTTGAATGGATGGAGAAGGTGACAGATGAACAATACCAGGCACATTAAGGCGATCACGGCAGCGGCGCTGCTGTTCCTTGGCACTGGACTGCCCTACGGGGTGGCCGCCATTGAGGGTTCCACCCAGGTGAGCCAGCAAGGGTCAGTGACCGATACCCTGACCACGCGCCAACAGGCCATTCCCTTGATCGCCTCGGCGATGGCGACCAGCAACATGGAGAGGCTACGAGATACCCTCAATCGGGGTCTGGATGCAGGATTGACGGTGAATGAAGCCAAGGAGGTGCTCGTTCAGCTCTATGCTTATGCCGGTTTTCCTCGCAGTCTGAATGCCTTGAATGAGTTGATGAAGGTTGTCGAGGCCCGCAAGGCTCGGGGCATCAGCGATCCTCTCGGAAAAGAGCCCGTCACCCCCATCCCGGTCGGCGATGAATTGCGCCGAGTGGGGACCGCCAACCAGACCAGGATCTCGGGCGCACCGGTACAGGGTCCGCTCTTTGAGTTTGCCCCTGTGATCAACCAGTACCTGCAGACGCACCTGTTTGGCGATATTTTTGCTCGCGACAACCTGGACTGGCAGAGCCGTGAACTGGCGACGGTAGGGGCGTTGGCTTCCATGCCAGGGGTGGAGGCCCAGTTGCTGTCCCATATGCGTGCCAGTCAACGGGTCGGCCTGAGCGCCGGTCAACTGCATCAGGTGGTGCAACTGCTGCGCGAACAGGGCGAAGTCGATGCCGCCACCCGGGCACAGAAGGCACTGCAGCAGGCGCTGGCCACGACCAAATAGGGCAGTGGACGTTACCAAGGAGCAGGCAGCATGTCAGATCACCATGACCCCACCCGAAGGAAGCTGCTGGCGGCGCTGCCGGGCTTGACGCTGGTGAACCTTCCCCTGGGGCAGGCCATCGCCAGTGCGCAGGCGCGACAACCCAATGGCAGTATCCTGGTCGCCTATTTCTCCCGAAGCGGCAATACGCAGGTGATCGCGGGGGTGATCCAACGCACGCTGCAAGCCGATCTGTTCGAGATAGCGCCAGCGAGCCCATATCCGGCGGATTACTTCCAGACCGTCGCGCAGGCGCAGCGTGAGCGGGATCTTGGGCTGACCCCTGCGCTGAAACAGTCCGCCACCATGGCGGGCTATTACACCCTTTATGTCGGCTTTCCCATCTGGGGGATGACGGTTCCCCCCGTGGTCAAGAGCTTCCTGAGCGGCCATGATCTGGCGGGTAAGCGGCTGGTGCCTTTCATCACCCACGGTGGCTATGGCATCGGGGATAGCGAGGCGGTACTCGCCAGACTGGCGTCAGGTGCCAGGCGAGATGCGCCACTGATCATGGAGTGCGATCAGGAGAGGCGAACGACCGAGACAGTCGCCCGGTGGCTGGAGGGCAGAGGGAGTTGATCTCATCTTTGGGCGAGGCAGACAGGTCATCGTCGTGAGGGCGACAGGTGATGCTCATATACGTAAACAGGATTGAGGCCACAGGCCAAACAAGGGAACACAACCATGAAGAGACTCAGTAAATCATTGCTGTCTTGTATGCTGGCGGGGGCGCTGGTGGCACCCGCTCATGCCGATCCCCTGGTTATCCAGGAGCAGGGCAGCTTTGCCGCGGGGGGCGCCGTCGTCACCGCACCCGGCACCTTTGACCCCAGGAAACCACTGGACCCTGCCGGTCAGACCTACCATGGGGATCACGCCAGCGTCTTCTATCAGATCCCGTCCAACCCGCACCCGTATCCGATCGTCATGCTCCACGGCGCTGGCCAGTCTTCCCGTACCTGGCAGACCACGCCGGATGGCCGGGAAGGTTTCCAGACCCTGTTCCTGCGCCGGGGGTTTGCGACCTATCTGGTCGATCAGCCCCGCAGAGGCAGCGCGGGTCGCAGCATGGTGGAGGGGACAGTGGCCCCCAATCCGGATGAGCAGTTGTGGTTCAACCAGTTCCGCCTCGGCGTCTGGCCGGATTATTTCAACGGCGTCCAGTTCTCGCAGGATCAGGCGGTGCTGAACCAGTATTTTCGCCAGATGACCCCCAACACAGGGCCCTTTGATGCCAACGTCATCGCCGATGCCATGGCGGCGGTGCTGGACAAGAGTGGTCCTGCCATCCTGTTCACCCACTCCCAGGGGGGCGGACCTGGCTGGCATACCGCCATAAAAAGCAACAAGGTGAAGGCCATAGTCGCGTTCGAACCAGGCAGTGGCTTCCTCTTCCCTGAGCAGGCGTTGCCAGCCCCCATGCCGAGCGCGTTCGATACCCTGAAGGGGGAGCCGGTGGCGATGGCGCAGTTCATGAGCCTGACCAGGATCCCGGTGCTGATCCTGTATGGCGACAACATCCCGGACAAACCGACCGCCATGCCCGCCCAGGACAGCTGGCGAGTCAGGCTGGCGATGGCTCGCCAGTGGCGGGATCAGGTCAACCAGCATGGGGGGGATGTCAGCGTCGTTCACCTGCCCGAAATCGGCATCAAGGGCAACACCCACTTCCCCTTCTCCGATCTGAACAATGTGCAGATCGCCGATCTGGTCAGCCAGTTCCTGAAAGAGAAGGGTCTGCAATAACCACGGGAGACAGCAAGGGTGAGGACGAGATTCATGAATATTGCTAATAAACCCTAGCAAGATCCCGGGTCTAATCTCGTCAATCCCCTTGCGTTATGCTGGGTACACACTATCGGAAGGATATAGTCATGCACACAGTCAGACTCAATAACGGTATAGAAATGCCCCTGCTGGGGTTTGGTGTCTTCCAGATGACGGACGCGGCAGAGTGCGAGCGCGCCGTCATCGAGGCCATAGACACCGGCTATCGGCTGATCGATACCGCCGCCTCCTATCAGAATGAGATTCAGGTCGGGAACGGGATCAGGCAGAGCGGCATCGGACGCCGCGAGCTCTTTGTCACCACCAAGCTCTGGTTGCAAGATGCCAGCTACGAGGGAGCCAAGGCGCAGTTCGAGCGCTCCTTGAACCGCCTGCAGCTCGATTATGTGGATCTCTATCTCATCCATCAGCCCTACGGGGATGTCCACGGCGCCTGGCGGGCAATGGAGGAGTTGCAGCAAGCCGGCAAGATCCGGGCAATCGGCGTCAGCAACTTCCAGCCGGATCGGCTGGCGGATCTCATGGCGTTCAACAAGGTGGTGCCTGCCGTCAATCAGATAGAGGTGAACCCCTTCAATCAGCAGCTGCATGCCGCCCCCTGGATGCAGAGTCGACAGATACAGCCACAGGCGTGGGCCCCCTTCGCCGAGGGCCGAAATGGTCTGTTCCAGCACCCGGTGCTGACCGCCATCGGCGCGAAGCGGGGAAAGAGCGTGGGACAAGTGGTGTTGCGCTGGATCTTCCAGCGCGGCATAGCGTCGCTGGCCAAGTCGGTGCGCAAGGAGAGAATGGAGGAGAACCTCGACATCCTCGACTTCGAACTCAGTCAGGACGAGATGGTGCAGATAGCCGCGCTGGATACGGCGACCAGCGCCTTCTTCTCTCACCGCGACCCCGCCATGGTGGAGTGGCTGACCCAGCGCAAGCTCGACGTCTGACAGGGGCAATCAGCAATGGCGTCGGGAGATGACAGACGGTGGGTGGCGCGGTTCGCCGCCAACCGTTCTTCCTGCTGAGGGAGCACAGTGCCCACGGTCGGAGAGGGGAGGCATCATGCCCGCAAGCGCACGGCGTCCAGGAACAGCCGAAAGGCGGGAGAGTTCTGGCGCCGGCTGGGGTAGTAGAGGTGATACCCGGGGAAGCGTGGGCAATAGGGGGCCAGTACCGAGATCAGCGCCCCTGTGGCCAGATGGGGTTCGGCCATGTCTGAAGGCAGATAAGCCAGACCGTGGCCTGCCAGCGCGGCGCGCAGTACGGGCGTGCCTGTGTTGAAGATGCACTGACCCTGTACATGGGCCTTGATGGGTTGGCCATCTTGCTCAAACTCCCACAGCATCAGGTTGTCATAGGTGGGCAGCCGCAGGCCGATGCATTGATGAGCCGCCAGATCCTGAATGGTGTGGGGGGCCGGGTTGCGGGAGAGATAGTCGGGGGAGGCCACCACGACGATCTGCATATCCTGGCTGATACGCACCGCAATCATGTCTTTCTCCACCTGTTCCCCCAACCGGATCCCCGCATCAAACTTCTGCTCGACTATGTTGGTCAGGCCGTAGTTGATATCGATTTCTACCTGAATGTCCGGGTACTCCTTGAGCAGCGGCGATATGCGCGGCCACAGGTAGGTGTCTGCCGCATGCTCGGCGGTAGTGATACGGATCAAGCCCGCGGGTTTGTCCTTGAGCTCATTGAGCGCCGAGATCTCATCCTCGATCCCCTCAAAATGCGGCTGCAGGCGTTCAAGCAGCCGCTCGCCCGCCGGGGTTGGGGAGACGCTGCGCGTGGTCCGGGTCAACAACCGAATGCCCAGTCGCTCCTCCAGCCCCCGCATGGCGTGGCTCAGGGCGGACTGGGATACCCCCAGGTGAGCCGCCGCGCGGGTAAAGCTGCCTTCTCTTGCCACCGCCATGAAGGAGATCAAGTCGTTGTAGTTGGTTTTTGCCATGAGTTGCCCTGCCGAAGGTCGTGATAGGGGGGAGGTGCGTGCCGGCAGGGTAACTGCCGACTCGGCATCATTACTAGCGTAAATTCATGAGATTTTCTCATAAACCCATTCTGATTATCCCGTCTAATCACGTTATCCAACAACCAGTACACTGCCGTCACTGAACACCACATCGGTGCTCACCGCATTACCGCCATGGGGCGGTGCACAGCGAAACCATGCCTGGCGCGACACTGTGTCTCTGGCATGGCCGACAAGGAGACGTCGTTCTGGCCTGCGGGCCTTCCACCATTGACGATGTGAGAATGATGATGAAACACGCAATCACACTGCTGGCCTTCTTCGGCCTGATGAGTTCCCCTCTGGCCATGGCCGCCATCTCTGCCAAGATCAACGCTATCCCCGGCGCTCTGATCGTGAACTGGCAGCCCCAAGACGCCGGACAGCGCATGGGCGATGCCCTCGAGGTATACAACGATTCTGGCGATCTGCTGGCACGGGTTCCGGCCAGGATGTCGGGCCAGCAGCGGGTCGTGCTGCCCGCAAAGACACAGGGTGATCTGCGTCTGAGTCTGGGAAGTGAACAGGCGCAGTATCGCGTGCCGTTCGGTTTTGGTGGCGGTCAGGAATAAGCCGCTCAGTCCCTTTGTGCTTCGTTTTGCGGGCAGGCTTCGTCTGCTGGGCCTGCCCGCATTTTTGCTGCCATCAGCAGAACTGACCAGAATATCGCCCCCCTTATTTTCAGAGCGGATGAATTCATCTGCTCTCGTCGAACTTCACCATCAATGGACTACGTGAATATGACTGCCAGAACAGGTTTTACTGCGCGGCGTGCGGCGCCCTATCTGGTGGCCCTCTCGGTGGCATCTGCCCTGGGGGCTGCCCTCTATACCCACCAGAGCCAGGCCGAGGCGCCAGTCATGGCCGAGGCCGCGGTGCCTGTCTCCGTGAGCAGGATAATGCCCAATCGCATCAAGCTGTGGGAGGCGTTCTCCGGCCGGATGGAGTCGGTGGAGCGGGTGGAGCTGAGGCCCCGAGTGGCCGGCACCATACAGGGGATCCACTTTCGGGAAGGGGCATTGGTTGCGCGCGGCGATCTGCTGATCACCATAGACCCTGCCCCCTATGCAGCCCAGGTGGCCCAGACCGAGGCGGTGGTCGAGGCTGCGCGTGCCCGGTTGGCTCAGGCGGGATCCGATCTGACGCGTGCGCAGCGGTTGATTGCCTCCAGCGCCATCGCTCAGCGGGATCTCGATCAGCTGCACAACGCCAAGCTGGAAGCCGTTGCCAACTTGCGCGGCGCCGAGGCGAGCCTGCAAGCGGCTCGGCTCAACCTCGATTACACCCGGGTTAGGGCGCCCATCTCGGGGCGGATCGGCCGCCTCGACATCACAGTGGGCAACCAGGTGGCGGCGGGACCGACGGCCCCTGTCATGAGCACGCTGGTCTCGGTGTCCCCCATCTATGCCAGCTTCGATGTGAGTGAGGCGACCCTGGATCGGTTGCAGGTATCGCGGGAACAGATCGGTGACACCCCGGTGCAGCTTGGCACCAGTGGAATGACGGGCACGCCACTGGAGGGGCGTCTGCAATTTATCGACAACCAGGTGGATGCCGGTAGCGGCACCCTCAGGGTTCGCGCCACGCTGGATAACCGGGACGGCAGCCTGATCCCTGGTCAGTTTGCCAGGATCAGGCTGGGATCTTCCCGTCAGGTCGACGCCCTGTTGGTGAGCGAGCGGGCTATCGGCTCGGATCAGAGCAAGCAATTCGTCATGGTGGTGGGCGAGGGGAACCGCGCCGAGTACCGCGAGGTGAGCCTTGGCATGAGTGTCGAGGGGGAGCGTATTGTCACCCGTGGCCTGCAGCCCGGGGAGCGAGTCATCGTCGATGGTCTGCAGCGGGTGCGACCCGGCACACTGCTGGCACCCAGCCCGATTGAGCCCACTGCACTCACGACCACCCAAGCCCGGACGGCCAGTCGCGGCTGATGGCCGCGTCATTGCATCAGAGTCACACCATGAATATGTCAAAGTTCTTCATCGACCGGCCCATCTTCGCCGGCGTTATCTCCATCCTGTTCGTGCTGGCGGGACTGGTGGCAGTCAATGCTCTGCCCATCTCCGAGTATCCCGAGGTGGTGCCACCCCAGGTGGTCGTGCGGGCGACTTACCCGGGAGCCAGTCCCAAGGTGATCGCCGAATCGGTGGCCATGCCGCTCGAGGAGTCCATCAACGGGGTTGAGGGGATGATCTACATGGGCAGCCAGTCCACCACGGATGGCACCATGACCCTGACCGTCACCTTCCGTCTTGGCACGGATCCGGACAAGGCGCAGCAACTGGTGCAAAACCGGGTGGCTCAGGCCGAGGCGCGCCTGCCCGAGGAGGTGCGTACCCTGGGGGTGACCACGGTCAAGGCGAGCCCGGACCTCACCATGGTGGTGCACCTGGTCTCACCGGAGGATCGTTATGACATCGACTACCAGCGCAATTATGCGCTGCTCAATGTGCGTGACCGATTGGCCCGGATCCAGGGGGTGGGGGACGTGGCCATCTTTGGTGGTGGGGAGTATGCCATGCGGATCTGGCTTGATCCCGACAAGGTCGCCGCCCGTGGCCTCGCGGCCAGCGATGTGGTGGCGGCGCTGCGTGAGCAGAACATTCAGGCGGCGGCCGGGGTGGTCGGCGGGTCGCCGGCGCTGCCGGGTACCGAGCTGCAGCTCTCCGTCAATGCTCGGGGCCGGCTGCAGAGCGTGGAGGAGTTTGGCGACATCATCGTCAAGTCGGGCGGCGGCGGCGCGGTGACGCACCTGCGTGACATCGCCCATATCGAGCTCGGGGCGGCCGACTACTCGGTGCGCTCGAAACTCAATAACAAGCCGGCGGTCGGCATCGGCATCCACCAGGCACCGGGCGCCAACGCATTGCAGATCTCCGACGAGGTGCGCAGCACCATGAGCCAGATAGCCAAGACCATGCCCCAAGGGCTCGAGTACCGTATCGCCTACGATCCGACCCAGTTCGTGCGCGCCTCCATCGACTCTGTGGTGCACACCCTGCTCGAGGCGATCGCCCTGGTGGTACTGGTGGTTATCCTGTTCCTGCAGACCTGGCGCGCCTCCATCATCCCGCTGCTGGCGGTGCCTGTCTCCATCATAGGGACCTTCGCCGTCATGCTGCTGTTTGGCTTCTCCCTCAATGCGTTGACCCTGTTTGGGCTGGTGTTGGCGATAGGCATAGTGGTGGATGACGCCATCGTGGTGGTGGAGAACGTCGAGCGCAATATCGAGGGGGGACTGTCGCCGCGCCTGGCGACCTACCGCGCCATGCGGGAGGTCTCCGGCCCCATCATCGCCATTGCCCTGGTGCTGTGTGCGGTATTCGTGCCGTTGGCCTTCATCACCGGGCTGACCGGCCAGTTTTATCGCCAGTTTGCCCTGACTATCGCCATCTCCACCGTCATCTCGGCCATCAACTCACTCACCCTTTCGCCGGCGTTGGCGGCCCTGCTGCTCAAGGGGCATGGCGAGCCCAAGGATGCCCTGACGCGAGGCATGGAGCGGCTGCTTGGTCCACTGTTTGCTCGCTTCAACCGCGGCTTCGAGCGCGGCGCCCGCGTCTATGGTGCCGGCGTGCAGGGGATCTTGCGACGCAAGGCCCCGACGCTGCTGCTGTTTGCCGGCCTGCTGGTGCTGACCTATGGCCTGTTCCAGAGCGTGCCCGGGGGCTTTGTGCCCTCCCAGGACAAGCAGTACCTGATTGGCTTTGCCCAACTGCCGGATGGTGCCACCCTGGATCGGACCGACAGGGTGATCGAGCGGATGGGGGCTATCATGGCCAGCAATGAGAGCGTGGAGGGGACCCTGGCGTTCACCGGGCTCTCGATCAACGGCTTCACCAACAGCCCCAATGCCGGAGTGGTGTTCGCCATGCTCAAGCCGTTCGAGCAGCGCAGAGGCGCCGATCAGAGTGGCATGGCGGTGGCGGCGCAACTGAACCAGGCATTCGCCGGCATCGAGGAGGCGGTGGTGGTGATGTTCCCGCCACCCCCCGTGCAGGGGCTTGGCACCACGGGAGGCTTCAAGTTGCAGCTTGAGGATCGCGGCGGGCTCGGGTACGGGGAGATGGATGAGGCGGTGCAAGGTTTCCTGGCCAAGGCGGCCAAGGCTCCCGAGCTGACCGGGCTGTTCAGCAGTTGGCAGATCAATGTGCCGCAGCTCTTTGCCGACATCGACCGTACCCGTGCCCATCAGCTCGGGGTGGAGGTGACCGATATCTTCAACACGCTGCAGGTCTACCTTGGCTCGCTTTATGTCAACGATTTCAACCAGTTCGGGCGTACCTACTCGGTGCGGGTGCAGGCAGATGCCAGCTATCGCAGCCATGCCGATGATATCGGCAGACTGAAGGTGCGTTCGCTCTCGGGCGAGATGATCCCCCTGTCGGCCCTGATGAAGGTGGATCACACAGTCGGTCCTGAACGGGCGATGCGCTACAACGGTTTCCTTTCTGCCGATATCAGTGGCGGGCCGGCGCCTGGTTTCAGCTCGGGGCAGGCCAAGGCCGCCATCGAACGGATCGCCGCCGAGACCTTGCCTCAGGGCATAGGTTTCGAGTGGACCGAACTCACCTATCAGGAGATCCTGGCTGGCAACTCGGCGCTGTGGGTCTTCCCGCTTGCCATCCTGCTGGTGTTCCTGGTGCTGGCCGCCCAGTACGAGAGTCTGACGCTGCCGCTGGCCATTTTGCTCATAGTGCCGATGGGGCTGCTCTCGGCCATGGCTGGGGTCTGGCTCTCTGGGGGGGACAACAACGTCTTCACCCAGATAGGGCTCATCGTACTGGTGGGGCTCTCGGCCAAGAACGCCATTCTCATCGTGGAGTTTGCCCGTGAACTGGAGTTGGCGGGCCGGGCGCCGCTGGCTGCCGCCATCGACGCCGCCAGGTTGCGGCTGCGGCCCATTCTGATGACCTCGCTGGCTTTCATCATGGGGGTGCTGCCCCTGGTGCTGGCAAGTGGCGCCGGCGCCGAGATGCGCTCGGCCATGGGAGTGGCGGTCTTCTCCGGCATGATAGGGGTGACCCTGTTCGGTCTGTTCCTGACCCCGCTCTTCTATGTGCTGCTGCGGCGCCTCGCAGGCAATCGCCCGCTGGTGAGCCATGGAGACCAGAACATGGAGTAGTGAGCCTGGCTGCTGAAGCCATGAACCGATTGAACATAGCCCGCTGACGTCGGGCTATTTTATTTGCTCCGGCGTTCGTCAATTTGGGTATATCCAAGGGATATCTTGTGCTTTGTGCTCCTTGCGTCGCCCCCGTAATCTCGGGGGCGTCATCACTTATTCCCAAGGACACAACTATGTTGAAAACCCTATTTAAATTGACGCCGTTGGTTGCCGCCATCATTGCAGGATATGCCAGCGCCGGGGAAACCATACGGCTGGGTATCATGAGCGGAGAGGATGAAGATGTGTGGGCCGTTGCGTCTGCACAGGCCAAAAAACAGGGGCTGAATATCGAGCTTGTCAAGTTCAATGACTATATCTTGCCCAACGAGGCACTGGAAAATGGCGAAATAGATGCCAACGCATTCCAGCACAAACCTTATCTGGACAATCAGGTGAAGAGCCGCGGTTATCATATAGTGCCGGTCGGCAATACGGCGGTGTGGCCCATCGGCCTCTACTCGAAGAAATTCAATGCGGTCAGCGCCTTGCCGAAAGGGGCCATCATAGGGGTGCCCAACGATCCCAGCAATGAAGGGCGTGCGCTGCGGGTGCTGGCGTCGGCCGGCGTCATCAAGCTGCGTCCCGGCTCGGGCATATTGGCGACCACCACGGATATTATCGACAACCCCAGGAAATTGCAGATCAGGGAGCTGGACACCGGCATCATAGGGCGCTCCGTGGATGATCTGGATGCCGCCGTGGTCAATACGGACTGGGCATTGAAATCCGGCTTGAGCCAGCAGCAGCGTATTTATTCCGAGACCGCAGAAGAGAATCCTTACAATAATTTCATCGCGGTCAAAAGCGGCAATGAAAGCGCCCCCTGGGTAAAAACCCTGGTGGCCTCCTATCAGAATGAGGCCGTCAAGGCTGCGCTGGACAAATACTATAAAGGGACGGCTATCCCCGCGTGGTAATGAATGGCCGATGATCGATCACTCATGATTTATTGGTTATCCATGCTGCCTTCTATTGGGGCCGCCATCTTGCCCGAGCGGCTTCCCCGCGTGCCTTTGCGGGGGGTCAGGGGGACTGGGTGGTGGGGCGGGCGAATACTCGCGCCCGGCCACCATAAAGGCGTGTTATCGCGAGGCCTCTGCCTGGGTTGACCGGGCGCAGGCCCCGCGACGGTTTCACTCAAGGGGGGCGACGGCAGCCTGCCGCTTGAAGGGAGTGGGCTTGCCGGCCTTGCGCTGTTCCGAGACCAGGATCAGCAGGCGCTGCAGGGCGATGAAGCTAAACAGCAGCAGGCCTATGATGATCTTGGTCCACCAGGAGCTGAGGGTGCCGTCGAAGTTGATGTAGGTCTGGATCAACCCCTGGATCAGCACCCCGAACAGGGAGCCGAAGACGGTGCCCACTCCGCCGCTCAGCAGGGTGCCGCCGATGACCACGGCGGCGATGGCATCGAGCTCCACCCCGACGGCGGCGAGCGGATAGCCCGCCGAGGTGTAGAGCGCGAATACGATGCCCGCCAGGGTCGCCAGGGTGGTGGAGAGCAGGTAGATGCGGATGGTGGTGTGGCGCACCGAGATCCCCATCAGGGCCGCCGAGGTGGCGTTGCCGCCGATGGCGTAGACGTTGTTGCCAAAGCGGGTGCGGTTGGCGAGCAGGATGCCAAGCACCACCACCGCCAGCATGATGAGGGCCAGCAGGCTCAGGCGTCCGCCCCCCGGTATCTTCCACGACAGGCTCGACAGGTAGGTGAAGCTGGGGTGATCGATGGGCAGGGACTGCTCGGAGATGAGGAAACTGGCCCCTCGCAGGAAGAACATGCCCGCCAGGGTGATGATGAAGGCGGGGATCTTCAGGGTGTCGATGAGCCAGCCCATGAGGGCGCCAAAGCCCGCTCCCAGCACCAGCACCAGGGGGATGGCCAGCACGGGGCTGATCCCCAGCTCCCCGATGAGCTTGGCCAGCAGCACGCCGGTGAAGGCGATGACGGCTCCCACCGACAGATCTATGCCCCCCGAGAGGATGACGAAGGTCATGCCCACCGCCACTATGCCGAGGAAGGCGTTATCCGTCAGTATGTTGCAGATGATGCGGGTGGACATGAAGGCCGGGAAGGAGGCCAGGCAGAGCAGATAGCCCAGCACGAAGACCATGATGGTCACCATCAGGGGGAGGTTGCGTTTAAACATGGCGAGTCCCTCGCTGGAACAGGTGGTTGAGGGCAGGCGACTGCATGACCAGCACCGCCAGCACCACCATGGCCTTGACGATCTGGTTCCACTGGGGCTGGTAGCCGGAGAGCAGGATCCCGGTGTTCACCCCCTGGATGATCAGTATGCCGACCAGGGAGAGGGCGAGGTTGAAGCGCCCCCCCATCAGGGAGGTGCCCCCAATCACCACCGCCAGGATGGCGTCCATCTCGAGCCAGAGTCCGGCGTTGTTGGCATCGGCCCCGCGGATGTCGGCGGCGACTATCATGCCGGCGACGGCGGCCATGATGCCGCTCAGCAGGTAGGTGGCGATCACCACCATGGGGGTGTTGAGCCCGGCGTTCTTGGCGGCCCTGATGTTGATCCCCACTGCCTCGATGAAGAGGCCGAGGGCGGTGCGCTTGGTCAGCAGCCAGAGCAGCAGCGCCATCCCCAGGGTGATGATGACCGGGGTGGGCAGATAGCAGAGGGCGCCGCTGCCGATCCAGGCGAGGGCCTCGTTGTTGAAGGTGATGATCTGCCCCTCGGTGATGAGCTGGGCGATGCCCCGGCCCGCCACCATGAGGATCAGGGTCGCGACTATGGGCTGGATCTTGAACACCGCCACCAGCAGGCCGTTCCAGAGGCCGCACAGCAAACCCACCCCAAGCACGGCGGCGACGATGACCGGCAGGCTGTGACCGCCGGTGGCCAGGCTGGCCATGGTGGCCCCGCTGATGGCCATCACGGCTCCCACCGACAGATCGATGCCACCGGTGGCGATCACCAGCGTCATGCCGAGGGAGAGCAGGGCCACGGGGGCGCAGCGGTTGAGGATGTCGATGAGGCTGCCAAACAGCCGCCCATCCTGGATATGGATGGCGAAGAAGTTGTCGGCGACCAGGGCATTGACGAGCAGCACGCAGAGCAGGGCGGCGCACTGGGCCGAGCCCGTGGGCAGGGCTCTGCGGGGGCGCGCCGGCCCGCCAGGGAGGGGGAGGGTGGATGACGTCATATCAGGCCTCACATGCAATGGCGTTCATGATGGCAGGGACGCTGAGGGCGTCCGTCGCAAGCTCTGCCACCTGCTTTCTGTCGCGAAGGACGATCACCCGATCGGCATAGCCCACCAGCTCCTCAAGCTCCGAGGAGATGACCAGCAGGGCCAGCCCGTTGGCGCAGAGGGATTCGATGAGGCGGATGATCTCGGCGTGGGCTCCCACGTCTATGCCTCGGGTGGGCTCGTCCAGGATCAGGAACTGGGGTTTGGTGAGCAGCCAGCGGGCCAGCAGCACCTTCTGCTGGTTGCCCCCGGAGAGAAACTGGATGGGTTGCTCCGGCCCCGGGGTCTTGATCGCCAGCTGCTCGATGAGGCGGGCGCTGATCTCGTCCTGCTCCTTGCGAGACAGGGGGCGCAGCCAGCCCCGCTGGGCTTGCAGGGCCAGCACCATGTTCTCGCGCACCGAGGCAGAGGCGATGATGCCGGCGCTCTTGCGATCCTCCGGGCAGAAACCAAAACCGTTGGCGGCCGCCTGGCGCGCAGAGCGGATGGTCACCGCTTTGCCCCGCACCTGGCAATCGCCACTGTCGCTCGGCACTATGCCGAACATCAGCTCGGCGGTCTCGGTGCGACCTGAGCCGAGCAGGCCGGCGAGGCCCACTATCTCCCCTGGCATGACGTCGAGACTGAAAGGGGCCAGGACCCCGCGCTTGCCGTAGCCCCTGAACGACACCGTGGGCTGGTTGCTGCGCAACGTCTTGCCCGCCCGCTTGAGGGCGTTGTCGTCAAGCTCGCGCCCCAGCATCATCTTGACCAGCTCCAGTTGCGGCAGTGCGGCGGTGTCGCGGGTGCCGACCAGCTCGCCGTTGCGAAGCACTGTGATGCGATCGCTGATGGCGTAGACCTGATCGAGAAAATGGGTGATGAAGACGAGGCTCACCCCCTGATCCCGCAGGCTCCCCATCAGGGAGAAGAGCATCTGCACCTCGCTGGCATCCAGGCTGGCGGTGGGTTCATCGAGGATGAGGATCCTGGCGGACAGGGAGATGGCCCGGGCGATGGCCACTATCTGCTGCATGGCGACCGAGTAGTGACCCAGAGGCAGGGTGACATCCATCTCGAAGCCGTATCCCGCCATGATGGCCCTGGCCTGCCGGGTCATGGCGGCTCTGTCGATGAGCCCGAAACGGCGGGGTTCGTGGCCGATGAAGAGGTTGTCCGCCACCGACATGTTCGGCAGCAGGTTGACCTCCTGATAGACGGTGCCGATCCCCAGGCGCTGGGCGTGGGCTGTGTCCGTCGGGGAGATGGGGACGCCATCGAGTTCGATGCGCCCCCCGTCGGGCTGGTAGACGCCGGTGAGGGTCTTGACCAGGGTGGACTTGCCGGCGCCGTTCTCGCCGAGCAGCGCCATGATCTCTCCCCGGCGCAGGGAGAAGTCCACCTGATGCAGGGCACGCACCCCGGGAAAGATCTTGCAGATACCGCGGGCGTTCAGCAGCACATCCTGAGTATTTTCTGACATGAATAGGGGCTCTCCGATATAACGCGCCATATCGCAACGTTGCCGATATGGCGTGTTATTTAACAGGCTGGCTCAGCGGGCGAGCGGCATTAATAACCCATGTCTTTTTTCAGCGCGAGCTGGGCCTCGGCACTCTCTGGCTCGAACAGAATAGATGCCGTCTTGATAAGTTTCGGGGGCTGGGCGCCGTCCTTCTTATAGGCCAGCAGGGCATCGAAGGCCGGGCCTGCCATATTCGGCGTCAATTCCACCGAGGCATTGGCTTCGCCGGCCATCATCGCCTTGAATATATCCGGCACCCCATCGATGGAGATGATCTTGATATCCGTGCCCGGTTTCAGCCCGGCCTCTTTAATGGCCTGGATGGCGCCGATGGCCATGTCATCGTTATGGGCGTAGACGGCGCAAATATTCTTGCCGTTATTCTCCGCCTTGATGAAGCTCTCCATCACCTCCTTGCCCTTGCTGCGGGTGAAGTCCCCTGACTGGGTGCGGATGATCTGGATGGTGGGCACCGCCGCGACGGTGTCGAGGAAGCCTTTCTTGCGATCCAGCGCCACGCTGGCCCCCACTGTGCCCTGCAATTCCACCACGTTGCAGGCCTTGCCATCCTGCTGCTTGATGAGCCATTGGGCCGCCACAGCTCCTTCGTGGACGCTGTCTGCGGCAACGCCGGTCATGAAGAGGCCGTCATCTTTCACCGTGATGTTGCGATCCAGCAGGAACACCGGGATTTCGGCCTCTTTCGCCTCCTGCAATACCGGATCCCAGCCGGTCTGCACCACGGGCGCAATAAAGATGGCATCCACCCCCTGGGCAATGAAGGAGCGAATGGCCTTGATCTGGTTCTCCTGTTTCTGCTGGGCATCGGCAATTTTCAGGGTGATGCCGCGCTTTTGCGCTTCGCTCTTGGCGACCGAGGTTTCCGCCGCCCGCCACCCGGACTCAGAGCCTATTTGAGAGAAGCCCACCGTCATCTCGGCAGAATATGCAGAGGCAGAGAGAATGAGGGTGCTGATAATACCCGCCAGTTTCACTTTCTTATACATGTGACACTCCTTTGTGATGCATGGTGAAATAAACCGGAACGCGTCAGGTTTTTATTGTTCGGGTCAAGGTTATAGGCTCTTGGGTTTAACGACGGGAGGTGGCTCACAGAAAATTTTCAGCAGCACGATGCTTCATACAAACAGCAGACAAGTTCATATATGGCGCGAGGCTTATGCTGATTTCTCTGCATATTTATTTATTCCGGCAGCCATGGTGTCCAGAGCCGGCGCCGTGGGCGCCATCCGGCTTGGCCATAAATCAGGCCAGCCTGGTGCACAGGTATGTTTAGAAGGTGAGGGGCCCTTGCCTCAGAGGCGCACCGCCGCCAGCAGGTAATCCACGAAGGCACGCACCCGGGCAGAGAGGTGGCGATGCTGGGGATAGAGGGCGTAGAAGGGGCGGGATCGCCCCGCAAAGGGGGTCATGACTTCCACCAGCTTGCCCTGGCACAGCGCCTCTGCCGCCACGAAATGGTAGATCTGGAACAGACCCCCGCCAGCCACCGCCCAGCCAAGACCCGCCAGCACATCCTCCAGCACCCGCTGCCGACTGTGGAGACTGACCTCGACCGGAAGCCCCTTCTCATCGATGAAGCTCCAGGGGAAGGGGCGCCCCGTGCTGGGGGTGATGAACTGGATCAGTTCATGCTGGTGCAGCGCGGCCAGGGAGGTCGGGGGCGGGCGGCGAGCGGCATAGTCGGGGGAGCAGAAGACCCCGACGCTGGCCTCCTCCAGCTTGCGGGCGATCACCCGGGAGTCGCGCGGCTCACCCAGACGAATGGCGAGATCGTAACCATCCTCCACGAAGTCGATGTTTCTGTTCGAGACATTGAGTTCCAGCTCTATCTCGGGATAGGCGGCCATGAAGCCCGGCAGCAGGGGTACCAGGCGATGGTGTGCATAGACGGTGCCCACGCTGATGCGCAGCAGCCCCTTAGGGTGGTGCTGTCGTCCGGTGATGGCCCGCTCGGCTTCGGCGATCTGATCGAGGGCCTGCTGGCACTGCGCCCGATAGAGCTCACCGTCGTGGGTGAGGCGCACGCTGCGGGTGGTGCGATTGAAGAGTTTGACGCCGAGCCTGGCTTCGATGCGCTGGATGGAGCGGCTCACCGAGGCCGGCGTCACCCCCAGCACCTGGGCCGTGGCGGTGAAACTGCCAAGCTCGGCCGCCTTGCAAAAGAGCTCTATGCTGCCGAGCTGAACGGGGTCGAAGGCGCGGGACATATGTTCATCCATGTAAATAAACAAGTTCAATGACGTCAGTTTATCCGCAGCAAGGTAATAGGTAAATTCTTCATCCAGCGCGGCGCCCTTGCCGCCCAAGCGATCACTGACCATTCCAAGGAGTATCAAGATGAAGAGCACCCTCAAGGCCCTGCTGGCATCACTGCTGCTGGCGACCTCGGCCGCGGCCAGCGCGGCGTCCAAGGGAGAGATCCTGGTTTTGCTCTCGAGCGAGACCGCACTGCCGCTGCAAGGGGGCAAGAGCCTGACCACCGGCTTCTACCAGAATGAACTGGGGGTGCCTGCCGCCGCCCTGCTGGAGGCCGGTTACACCCTGACCCCGGTGACACCGAGAGGGAACCGGCCCGTTGCTGACAAGAGTTCCGTCGATCCCCAGTACTTTGGCGGCGACCCGCAGGCGATGGCGCGCATCGGCGACGTCGTGAACAGCCTGTTCGGCGCCGGCAAGGTGCTCTCCCTGAAGGAGGTGCTGCAATCCGGTCCCGAGCGCTATGCCGGCCTCTTCATTCCCGGCGGCCATGCCCCCCTCATCGATCTTGCCACGGATCCCGAGGTGGGCACCCTGCTGCGCCATTTCCATGACAACCACAAACCCACGGCGGCCATCTGCCACGGCCCCATCGCGCTGCTGGCGGCGCAGGGGGATCCGGCCGGGTTCGAGCAGTCGGTCATTGCAGGCAAGGCGGACGGCGCCAGAGAGTGGATCTACGACGGTTACAGGATGACCATCTTCTCCGACGAGGAAGAGGCGGTGTTTGAAGCCTCGCTCAAGGGCGACAGGCTGCGCTACTACCCGGCGCAGGCCATGGCCCGGGCCGGTGGCAAGATGCAGTTTGTCGCCCCCTGGCAGCCCGGCGTGGTGGTCGATCGCGAACTCATCACCGGCCAGAATCCCTTCTCGGACCACGCCCTGGCGAGCGCCTTCATCGCGGCGCTGGACAAGCGCACCGAGGCGAACTGAACACTATCTGCGCAGCCCGGCCCGTCATGGAAAGGGCTGTCATCCTCTTGCCGGGTCGACCGCCCCGGGGGAGTGAAGTACCGCGAGGAGAGGGAAGGAGAGCCCGGTCGGTCGGAGCCTAAAATGGGATTCGTTCAGGGTTGAAATTACGCAGCGCGCCCCCTACACTGCCCGCCCCAAACAGCCTGGTAGAGAGGAGGATAGAAGATGAGAAGAGTCATTCTCACACCCTTGCTGGCCCTTGCCATGAACGGATGCGGGGGTGGAGAGGGCGGGAAAGACGATGCCATTCCCCCCACGATAACAACGTATTTCGAGGCATCCACCCAGAGCACCCAGGGTGGACAGTTGAGCCCGGCCAGCCTGCGTCTGAGCGTCGGTGAGCAGGGCCGTTTCACCGTCGCAGCCGACGCAGGCTATGTGTTGGCGCAGATTGCGGGTTGTGAGGGGACGCTGGACGGCCTCACTTATACCACGGGCCCCATGCGCGGCGATTGCCAGGTCTCGGCGAGCTTCACTCAGGAGACGGCCCCCGTCTATTTCGAGGCCACCACCCGCAGCAGCCAGGGTGGACGGCTGAGCCCGGCCAGCCTGCGCCTGAGCGCCGGTGAACGGGGGCGTTTCACCGTAGCGCCCGACGCCGGCTTCGTGCTGGATAGCATAGAGGGCTGTGACGGCACCCTGCAGGGTCACGACTACATCACAGCTCCCATGGGCGCCGATTGTCAGGTGTCGGCTCGCTTCATCAAGCATGCCGCCCATGCCATTGACCACGAGGATCACGCCCTCGCCAGCGACATGGAGCTGATCGCCCATGCCCGTGGCGCCATCGCCGACAGTGAGGCGCGTCGCACCGAACTGGTCCGCACCCTCTATCGGGGTCTGGATGCCATCAGCTGGAACCCGAGCCACGACTCCATCACCTTCTCCAGCTTCCAGCCCGAACACACCGTGACCCTGCTCCCTTCCAACATCAATGGCAAGGGGGAGAGCGAGATCCGCGGCCTGGTGATGGTCTCCGAGCAAGATGACTATCGCCGGGCAGCCATGGGGGCAAACCTGTTTGCGGTGGATCGCACGCCCCAGAGCGAGGCGCTGCTCAGGGGGCTGATCGGCTGGCTGACCCGGGGGAGGGATAGTGATGACGATGGTCTTCGCATCCTGACCGCCCAGATGCCGAGTCGCGCCGACAGCTGGTATTTCCCCCATAACGAGGGGATCCGGGACTGGCTCAAGGCCATGTATCCGGACGCGCACAGCATCAACCAGGCCGATGAGTGCGATTATCAGGCCCTCGGCGCCTGCATCGACCGCATGGCGCCGGATCTCATCGTGATAAGCGACCTCGATCGCCTAGGGCTGGGGTACCAGGGCATAGCCCAGGTCATCGCCAAGGCGAAGGCCGCCGGGATCCCGCTGCTGCTCTCCAACTACCGGCGAGAGGCGAGCCCCCTGCTGGCGCCCCTCTATCTGGAGATGGGGCTGGTGCCCTGGGGCAACTACTGGTCCAAGCTCAAGGTCAGCAATCTGGCGGTGAGCACCATCATGGCGCCAGATCCCCAGCTGATGGCGGTCGATACGCTGCTGAGCAACCTTAAGGAGGGGACATTCAGCACCCAATGGCTGGATGCCTGCAGCGGCAACTTCCTCAACTGCGGGGGGGTCGATGAGTTCAATGTGCAGTTCAAGAATGGCGCCGACTGGCTCAGGAATGCCGCCATCACCCTGGACAAGGCGGGGATCAGCCCCTTCGCCCGCGACGGCTTGGCACTGTTGCCAGCCAGCCTGCTGCTGGCCGACAAATACCGTGCCGCCATCGATTACCCCATCGCCTGGGACGAGCATCAGGCCTGGCAGCGGGCGATGTTTGCCGACTGGCTGGTGAGCTATGCCCGTGTTCGCAATCCGGCCCAGCCCGATCTGGGGGAGTACGTCGTCGATCGCAGCCAGGTGTTCAAGGGAGATCAGGCCCATTACGCCTATCCCGCCGTCATCAGCGACAGCCGCCGCATCTCGGTGCCCTATTCCGGGCAGTGGACCTCGACGGGCTGGTATGCCCTGCCGGGGCAACGTATCACCCTGAGTCGCACGGATACTGCGGATGTTTCCGCTACCATTCGGCTCAATTACCACAGACCCAACACCAACAGGGCCTATGAGCAGAAGGTCTATCGGGCGCCGCTGGAGTTGGCCAGCGGGCGGCTTCCTCTTAACAAGGGCGGCAGCGTCAGCTTCACCTCGCCCTATGGGGGCCCTGTCTATCTCTATCTGGAGGGGGGAGACGGGACGCTGCAAGTGGAGGTGGCCGCCACCGGCGTGACCCGCCATCCAGCCATTCTGGACTTCAGTGATGAGCAGCAGATCCGGGACTTCAACGAGCGGCTGGATCAGACCGAGCTGCCCCATGTCGATCTCAGGGCCGATGGCGCCGAGCAGCATCTGCGCCGGGATCGCTTCACCGGGGCCATCGGGGGGGCCATTGCCGACACCGATGCCCTGCTGGACAGCATCTCCCGGGATCATATCAACAGCGTCTATACCCTGGCGGGCTTCAAGATCCAGGGCAAGCGCCTGGAGGAGTCGCTGCCCGACGAGGTCAGGCGCGCCTGTGTCGCGCTGCTGGGGGATCAGTGTCTCGACGAGTCACTGCATACCCGTACCATCATCCAGCATGCCAACTACGACCAGAATGCCCATTGCGGGGTCGGCTGCAGCGGCAACCCCTGGGACTCTTCCGGCAGCATCAGCCCGACCGGTTGGCTGGACAATCACGAGCTGGGCCACAATCTGCAAACCCAGCGCCTGAATGTGCATTACGCCGCCGCCAGCGATGCTGACAACTGGCGCGGCTATGGCAGCCGGGCCGGGGAGAACTCCAACAACATCTTCCCCTATGTGGTGAAGTGGCAGGCCCACTATCTGCGCGACGGCAACACGGCGCCCATCAAAGATGGTCACATGAATCACAAGGATCTGTTCTACGCCTTCATGTCCGACGCGGCCGGGGTGAAGGATAAGAGCGGCAACCGGGTGGTGCTGGGGGCCAACTGCAAGGTGCTGGATGCGGGGGAGAGTCGCTACGAGGCGCCCTGGCAGAGCAATGCCTATGCGGTCCACAACGGCTATCGCATGGCGTTTTATATCCAGATGGCACTGCGCGCCCACGGCATGAGGCTGGCGGACGGCACCCGCCTGAACAACGGCTTCAATATCTTCACCCTGCTCTACCAGCATTCACGGATCTTCGGCGCCGTTGCCGACAACGAGAGCGACTGGAATGCCAACAGGGACAGGCTCGGCTTTGGCCTCTTCCCCTTCCAGGGGCATGGGGTCTATGGCGGCAAGCAGGTGCGAGACATACCGGGCAACGACTTCATGCTGGTCGCCCTCGGCAGGCTAACCGGCCTGGACTGGCGCAGCCACTTCGATCTGCTGGGTCTGCGCTACTCGCGCCTCGCCGCCGATCAGGTGGAGGCGAACCAGCCCTCGGGCGTCCTGCCCATGGGGATGTACGTGCTGGAGGACGATCTCCCGCCCGTCAACTTGAGCGAGGGGCTGACATTCCTGCCCCTCTCCAGGACGGATGGCAGCACCCTCTGGCCTCGCGACCATGGATCGCCGGCCAGCTGTCCTATTCCCTAATAATGAAAAAACGCCCTCAGGGGCGTTTTTTCTTGGTCAGCGCAGGCTTGCTGGAGAAGGCGGGTGGTACTCGCATTGAGACTCGTAGCCCTGCACCAAGGGAGGGCTCAGGCCTGCAGCAGGGCGAGAAACGCCTTCATGGCGGGGGTGACGCTGTGTTTGCGGGTGATGAAGGCGATGGTGCCTGCGCTCGCATCGACCAGGGGGTGGCAGGGCAGCTTGAAGAGCTGCTGGGCGGTGGCGGCGATGCCGGCGCTGACCACGGCGCAGCCGAGCCCGTGGCTCACTCCGTTGGCCAGGTGGAACAGGGAGTCTGTCTCCAGCACCACCCGCAGGCTGAGCTGCTGGCGGGCGGCGGCCTCGTCGAGGTAGCGGCGAAACTGCATGGTGGCGCTCGGCAGGATCAGGGGGAGATCCTGCAAGTCCGCCAGCCTCAGAGGCTGGCTCGGGGCGAGGTGCGGGGGCCCCAGCAGGGCCATGGGGTTGGGGTGGCGAAGCTGGACGTCGAGGGCGCGGCGCTGATGCTCGGTGAGCAGCTCGTCAAAGCCAAGGCCGATGTCGGTCTGGTGCAGATCCAGCTGCTCGAGCAGGGTGCCGTGGGTCATCACCGACAGGCGCAGGCTGACCTTGGGGAAGGCGTCGTTGAAGCGCTTGAGCAGCGGCATGATGTCGATGCTCGACTGGGGCACCATGCCGATGCGCAGGACCCCCGACAGCGCACCGCCAAACAGGCTCAGCTCCTGGCGCATGGCGTCCTGCTCCAGCAGCATGCGCTCGGCGTGGCGCAGCACCACTTCCCCCGCCTGGGTCAGGGCCACGAACTGGCTGTTGCGCACCACCAGCTCGGTGCCGAGGGATTTTTCCAGGGCGGTGATGCTGGCGGACAGGGTCGGCTGGGTGATGAAGCAGGCCTTGGCCGCCTTGGCGAAGTGGCGGTGCTGGGCCAGCTCGTAGAAATAGTGCAACTGCTTGATGTTCATCGAAGAGGAAGCGCCTGGCGTGGAGGATGACTGACAAAGTTAATCAATCGACATCGTCATGGCAATAGAGGTTGTCTATCAGTGAATAGATTTGTTTCATTGGTTTTGGGGGAGCGACTTATCTAAACTTGAGGCCCGAATACACGTTATAAGCGTCTCGCATGATCCCATTCAATTCACGGTTGCCCAGGCTGGATGAGCTGGTGGAAGAGGTGGCCGTGTCCGTCAACATCAACGGCATCAACCACGCCGTCATGATGGCCACCCCGGATGATCTCGACGACTTCGCCATCGGCTTCCTGTTTGGCGAGGGGATCATCGGGGGCAACCACGATGTGCACGACATCCAGAGCACCCCGTCGGAGCAGGGGGTGGTGCTCGAGATCACCATCGCCAACCGCTGCCTGGCCGAGCTGGGGCGACGCAAGCGCCGCCTGGCCGGAGCGAGCGGCTGCGGCATCTGTGGGGTGGAGGCCATCGAGCATGCGCTGCCCGAGCTCACCTCCCTGACCCCGGGTGCCCCCCTGGATACCGAGCGTTTGCGGGACTTGCGCGAGCGCATCGCCCCCTGGCAGAGCAAGGCCCGCCAGAGCGGCGCCCTCCATGCCGCCCTGGCGCTGGACGAGCGCGGCGAGATCCTGGCCTGCCGGGAAGACATAGGCCGCCACAATGCCCTGGACAAGCTTATCGGCATGCAACTGCGCCAGCCCGCGCAGGCCGCCACCCTGGTCATCACCAGCCGCTGCGGCAGCGAGCTCATTCACAAGGCGGTGCAATTTGGCGCCGCCCACCTCATCAGCCTTGCTTCTCCCAGCCAGCTCGCGGTGCGACTGGCCCTGAAATACAACCTGACCCTCATTCATGTGCCCAGATCCGATGCCCCGGTCTGCTATGCCAGCCCCCGCGCCCAGGATCACGTTGGAGACTCCCATGTCCAGTCATATTGAGAAACCGGCCAAGGCCGGCGGCTTTTCCTCCCTGCAGTCCACCTTCAAGCAGGTGCTGCAGAGCCAGAAGACCCGGCAGAACATCAAGAACCTGCTGCGGGTCAACCAGACCGACGGCTTCGACTGCCCCGGCTGCGCCTGGGGTGACAACAAGCAGGGGGCCTTCCAGTTCTGCGAGAACGGCGCCAAGGCGGTGGCCTGGGAGTCCACCGGCAAGACGGTGGGGGCCGCCTTCTTCGCCGAGCATTCGGTGCGCCGCCTCTCTGCCCAGAGCGACTACTGGCTCGAATACCAGGGACGACTGACCGAACCCCTGCGCTACAACCCGGCGACCGATCACTACGAGCCGGTAAGCTGGGATCAGGCCTTTGCCCTCATCGCGGACAAGCTCAAGCGCCTGGCCAGCCCGGACGAGGTGGAGTTCTACACCTCGGGCCGCGCCAGCAACGAGGCCTCCTACCTCTATCAGCTGTTCGGCCGTCTCTATGGCACCAACAACTTCCCGGACTGCTCCAACATGTGCCACGAGGCGAGCGGGGTGGGGCTGATCCAGTCCGTCGGGGTGGGCAAGGGCACAGTGGTGCTCGATGATTTCGACGCCGCCAAAGCCATCTTCGTCTTCGGCCAGAATCCGGGCACCAACCACCCGCGCATGATGAACGCCCTGCGCAAGGCGGCGCGCCAGGGGTGCCAGATCGTCACCTTCAACAACCTCAAAGAGGTGGCCCTCGAGCGCTTCGCGAGCCCCCAGAGCCCGGCGGAGCTCTTGACCCCGGCGGCCACCCGCATCAGCCACCAGTACCTCACGCCGAAGCTTGGCGGCGACATGGCGGCCATTCGCGGCATGGCGAAATACATCCTGGAAGAGCAGGGGGGGCGCATCGATCTCGCCTTTATCGAGCAGCACACGGTGCACTTTGACGACTACCTGGCCCAGGTGAAGGCCACCGGTTGGGATCAGATCGAGGCGCAATCCGGGCTGGATCGCGAGGCGATCACCCGGGCGGCGCAGATCTTCGCCCAGAGCGAGCGCGTGATCAGCTGCTGGGCCATGGGGATCACCCAGCACAAGCACTCGGTCGACACCATTCGCGAAATCGTCAACCTGCACCTGATGTGCGGCCAGATTGGCAAGCCGGGGGCCGGGCTCTGTCCGGTGCGCGGCCACAGCAACGTGCAGGGCAACCGCACCATGGGGATCAACGAGAAACCCAATGCCGCCTTTATCGATCGCCTGGAGCGCCGCTTCCCGGTGGGCCTCAAGCGCACGCCGGGGCACAACGTCTACGAGGCCCTCAAGGCCCTGCACGGCGGCAAGAGCAAGGTGCTCATCTGCCTCGGGGGCAACCTGGCGGCCGCGGCGCCGGACACCGACTTCACCTATGAGGCGATGCGAAGGAGCGAGCTCAACGTGCAGATCAGCACCAAGCTCAACCGCAGCCACCTCATGGTCTCCAAGGATGCCCTGATCCTCCCCTGCCTCGGCCGCACCGAGCTCGACACCCAGCGCGCCGGGGTGCAGAAGATCACCGTGGAGGACACCTTCAGCATGGTGCACGCCTCCACCGGCATGAACGAACCGGTCTCGCCGCTCTGTCTCTCTGAAATCGACATAGTCGCGCGCATGGCCGAGGCGACCCTGGGCCGCGATCTCGTGGACTGGCTGGCGCTGCGGGACGACTACGCCCTGCTGCGGGATCTCATCGCCGAGACCATCGCCGGCTTTGACGACTTCAACCGCCGCATCGAGGAGCCCTGCGGTTTCCATCTGGAGAACAGCGCCGCCCTGCTGCGCTGGAATACCCCAAGCGGGCGCGCCGAGTTTCGGGCGAGCCGCTTGCCGGACTCCATCCTGCCCGAGTGCACCAGCCACGCGGAGCAGATGGTGGGCGAGCCCGTGCTGCTGCTCCAGAGCCTGCGCTCCCACGATCAGTACAACACCACCATCTACGGCATGGACGATCGCTACCGCGGCATCAAGGGGCGGCGCAACGTGGTCTTCATGAACGAGGAGGATGCCCGTCGCCTGGGGCTGGCCGAGGAGCAGCAGGTGGACATGACCGCCATCTGCAATGACGGGCGCGAGCGGGTGGTGCGGGGGTTCAGCGTCATCTTCTACGAGATCCCCAGGGGCAACATCGCCGCCTACTACCCTGAGACCAACCCCCTGGTGGCCATAGAGAGCATAGGGGAGGGCTCCTTCACCCCCACCTCCAAGTCGGTGCCCGTGCTGGTGACCCCAAGCCAGCCACAGGCCGCCAGCCTCGCCGTCAATCTGTAAGCATCCGCGTACGAACCCCTGCCCAGGCAGGGGTTTTTTCATGCCAGGTATTCGCCCGGGCCTCTCGTTTGGCGAAGCTGTACGGCGATTGTATGGCGCACCATATTGCTGTGGTGGGGGCCTGGGGATGCCGTTATGCTGCGGCCCTCTTCCGGCCCCTGATGCAGGGCGGCCGGCAACCTGAACCCGGACGCGCCTGCCAGGCAGGGCGGCCAAGCGCCGCCGGTTTGCCGTGCGCTACCCTGTGCGGAACCCACACATGCGCTATGCAATCTCTCCCCTGATGGCCGGCCTGGCCCTCACCCTGGCGGCCAGCCCCGCGATGGCGGCGGATCCCGCCAAGGAAGAGGCGCAGCCGCGCCGTGACGAGCGCGAGGCAAAGGGGGATGAGCCGCCAGAGGAGCGTTCCCCCTGGCTGTTCGTGCCTCTGCTGAGCTCCAGCCCCAAGCTGGACACGGCGGCGGGCCTGATGGTGGGTTACCTGCACCGGTTCGATGAGGGCTCGCGCCCGTCCCTGTTCACCCTGTCCGGCAAGTACACCACCTCGGACTCCCTCATCACCAGCGCCTTTGCCAAGACGTCGTTCGGCGCGGATCACCACCGCCTCGTCGGTGGGGTGATCGTTGGCGACATCAACAACAGCTATCAGGACTACCTCGGCACCGGTCGTGCCCTCGAGACCGAGGATCACTTCCGCTCCGCCTTCCTGCGCTACCTCTATCGGGTGGAGGGGGACTGGTTCGTCGGCGGCATGGCGGCCTACTCCAACTACGAGATGCAGGGACAGGATCTGCAATCGGATCAGATCCTGGAGGAGCTGGGGCTGGAGGGGTTCACCTCGGGGGGGCTCGGGCTGGCGGTGCAGCACGACTCCCGGGACAGCGACTTCAGCGCGACCCGGGGCTGGTATTTGAACGTCAACAACCTGGCCTACCGGGAAGAGCTGGGGGGAGAGGGGGACTTTGACATCTACCGGGTCGACTACAGGGGCTACTGGCGCCACGGGGATGGCCATGTGCTCGCCTGGCGCAATCGCAACCAGTTCTCCCACAACGCGCCGAGTGGCTCCTATTCCCCCATCTACCTGCGTGGCTACACCCCGGGGGAGTACCTGGGCCAGCACATGTCGGCGGTGGAGGTCGAGGAGCGCTACAAGCTGGCCGAACGCTGGACCCTGACCGCCTTCGCCGGGGTGGCCTGCCTCTACGGGGACGCCGTGAACGGGGAGTCCCTCGACTGCTCCGACAGCGCCAACATCTATCCCGCCTGGGGGGCTGGCGTCCAGTACCTGCTCAAGCCGGAGGCGGGCATAGTCGCCAACCTCGAGTATGCCATGGGCAAGGACGACAACGCCGGCATCTACCTCAAGATGGGCTACAGCTTCTGACGCCGGGGGGCCTCAGGCGCCGGCCACCACCACGCAGTTGCGGCCCCTGTGCTTGGCCTGATAGAGCGCCTTGTCCGCCTGCTTGAGCACGGCACCGAGATCGCTGGCATCCCCAGGCCAGTGGGCGATCCCGAGGGAGATGGTGATGCGCCCGGCCTGATCCATCTCGTGGCCCGCCACCGTCATCCGCAGCCGCTCGGCGATCCGCTGTGCCTGCACCAGGGAGACCCCGGGCAGCAGCAGCAGGAACTCCTCGCCGCCGCTGCGGCACAGGGCGGCATCGGCGCGCAGATCCCGCTGCATCAGGGTCGCCAGGGCGACGATGACGGCGTCACCGACGTCGTGGCCGAAGTGGTCGTTGATCCCCTTGAAGTGATCGATATCGAGGGCGATGACCGCCAGGGGTCGGGACTGTGCCTGATAATCGTCCAGCATCTGCTGCATGGCCCGCCGGTTGAAGAGGCCCGTCATGGGATCGGTGTGGCTGTCGGTGTGCAACTGGTCAATCTTGGTGTTGAGCAGCCCCAGCCCCTTGAGAATGGCCTGCTTGAGCTGGGCCGCCTCGAAGTACCAGGCGCGGATGCTGGAGATGTTGGAGGCCGCCTCCTGCTGATCCATCAGCCTGGCCCGGTTGGCCAGCTGCCGCAGGGGCCGGGAGATGATGGTGGCTGAGAGCCAGATGGCGAAGAGGATGAAGAGGGTGACCGGGATCATCCCCTTCAATATGTTGAGCATCTGCTGATCCAGCCCGGCCAGGGTGGCGCTGCGGGGGCGCTGGGCCACCACTCCCCAGCCCGCACCGGCCACCGGGGCGAAGCCCGCCAGCATCTCGGTTCCCCGGGAGTTGAACACGCTTTGTGCCCCCTGCCGCCCCTGCAACACCTCGTCCACCACCGCATTCTCACCTATCTTCTGGCCGATGCGCTTGGGGTTGGGGTGGTAGATCAGGGTCTTCTGCCGGTCGACCACGTAGAGGTAGGAGCCATCCTGGTAGTAGTGCTGACCCAGCAGGCTGGAGAGCACGCTGGCGGATTCCAGGTAGATGCTGCCGGCGACATAGCCGAGGTAGCGCCTGTCTGTCGAGAACACAGGGTAGGAGAGGCTGATGAGGTAGTTGCCCGAGAGGGAGACCAGGGGATCCGAGATGGTCGGCTGCTGGTTGGCGAGGGTCTGGCGGGCGCTGCGGGAGGTGAGCTTGGCCCCCTTCACCTTCAGGGTCTCGGGGGAGACGGCGACTATGGTGGACTCGGTGTTGACTATGGCCACCGAGTTGAAGGTGTTGGTGCGCTCGCGCAACTGGGTCACCTCCTGCTCCAGCCCCTTGACGTCGTTGGCCTGCAGCAGCGGCGCCAGCAGGGTGGCGCTGTAGGCAAGCTGCTCCTGGGCCGCATTCAGCATGGCCTCGGCGGAGGCGGCCAGCTTGGTGGCATAGACACGGTTGGCCTCCAGGGTACTGTCGATCAGCAGTTGTCGCTGTGCCTGATGGATGGCGTAGAAGCTGTTGCCGAAGGTGGCCAGCACGCCGAGCACGGCCAGGGCCAGGATGAGGCGGTGGAGATCAAACCTCAGCAGCCAGTGAGATAGCATCGGAGAAACGAGTCCTTGTCGGTTGGCGCCGGGCGCCGGGGCCATGGTGCAATTTTACGGGGGCTGGCTGCTCAAAAGCTACCGTTAATGTGGTTCTCGAACGATGCCGTGTTGTGAACGGCGACCATGGCCGCGTCAGGACTCTGCCCCGCCCTGATCACCCAGGACGGTGAGGGCTGGATCACCGAGCTCGGCCACCGTCTGCCAGAAGGGGGCGATGAGGGGGTTATCTCCTCCCGGCGGGCGAATGAGCCCTATGATCCAGCTCGCCTCGGCCTCCCCTAAGGGCAGGGTGATGACGTCCGGGTGCTCTATGGTGGTGGAGGAGGGCACCAGGGTCCAGGCGATGCCCGCCGCCGCGGTGGCGATGCCGGCGGCGAAGTCGTTGACGTACTGGATATCCCCAAAACGCAGCCCGCTCTGGGCCAGGTAGTGCACGAACTGATCGTGGAAGGAGGGGGCCTTGTCCCGGCGCAGTATGGCCAGCGGCTTGTCCAGCAGATCCGAGAGCCCCGTCACCCCCTGGTAGCCGGCGGGCAGCACGGCGACGAAATGGGCGCGCACCACGGGCAGCACCGGCCAGCCCTTGGGGGCGGGCAGGCGGCAGAAGCCGAGATCCAGCCTGCCTTCACTGAGTGCCAGCAACTGGTGATGGGTGGAGAGATCGTTGAGCTCTATGCCGACCCCGGGGCGGCTGGCCCGAAAACGGGCGATGGCCGCGGGCACCAGCAGCTTGGTGGCGACCCCGAAGCCGATGCGCAGGGTGCCGCCATTGCCCGCCAGCACGTCGCGGGCGGTGCGACCGAGCTGCTCGCTCTGGGCCACCAGGGCGCAGGCATCCCCGTATAGGGCGCGCCCGAGGGGGGTGAGCCGGGTGCTGCTGGCGTTGCGCTCGAACAGCTCGCCGCCAAAATCCGTCTCCAGCCGCCGGATCTGTTTGCTCAGGGCCGACTGGGTGATGTGCTGGCGCGCCGCCGCCTGACCGAAGTGCAAGACCTCCCCCAGGGTGACGAAGGCCTTCAGATCCCGCAACTCCATCACGACTCCTTCATTCCTGCTTGGAATATTGAATGGCAAAAATTGTCATTGGACGGAATTCTAGAACTGTTCGATGCTGATGCCAATTCGTTTTGACGCCCGCCAGTGCCCCCAGGGGGAGAGGCGGCACCATCCTCAAGCAGCAGGAGACAAGCCAGATGCACCATCCCAAGTTCAACGACTTCCCCGCGGATTTCCTCTGGGGGGCCGCCTCAGCCGCCTACCAGGTGGAAGGGGCCTGGAACGAAGACGGCAAGGGCCCCTCGGTGTGGGATCTCTTCACCAAGTTGCCGGGCAAGACCTTCGAGGGCAGCAACGGGGACGTGGCGGTGGATCACTACCACCGGGTGGAAGAGGACGTGGCACTGATGGCCGAGATGGGGCTCAAGGCCTACCGCTTCTCGGTGAGCTGGCCGCGCATCTTCCCCAATGGGCGCGGTGAGGTGAACGAGGCGGGGCTCGCCTTCTACGAGCGGCTCATCGACGCCCTGCTGGCCCACGGCATAGAGCCTGTGCTGACCCTCTATCACTGGGACCTGCCTCAGGCGCTGCAGGACGAATACGGCGGCTGGGAAGACAGGCGCATCATCGACGACTTCGAGCGCTACTGCGTCACCCTCTATCAGCGCTTCGCCGGCAAGGTGAAGTATTGGGTCTCCCTCAACGAGCAGAACTACAACCTGACCAACGCCTACCAGCTCGGCACCCATCCGCCCGCGGTGCAGGACAGGAAGCGCTTCTTCGCCGCCAACCACATCGCGTTCCTGGCCAACGCCCGGGTCATCAAGGCGTTCCGCCAGCATGTGCCAAACGGCCTGATTGGCCCGAGCTTCGCGTACTCCCCCGCCTATCCGGCCTCCTGCGCCCCGAGCGACATGCTGGCGTTCGAGAATGCCGAGGAGTTCACCAACCTCTGGTGGCTGGATGCCTACTGCTTCGGCCGCTACCCCCAGGCGGCGCTCGCCTACCTGAGAGAAACCGGCGAGGCTCCCGAGATACTGCCAGGGGATCTCGAACTGCTGCGCGAAGGCACCCCCGACTACATAGGCGTCAACTACTACTACACCCTGACCTTCACCGACAATCCCCTCGGCGGTCAGACCATGCAGCGCATCAACACCACGGGGCAGAAGGGCACCACGCCGTCGAGCGGCGTTCCCGGTCTCTACAGGACCACCCCCAACCCGCACCTGGAGACCAGTAACTGGGACTGGGCCATCGATCCCACCGGGATGCGCATCGCCCTGCGCCGCCTCTCGTCCCGCTACGGCCTGCCGCTGATGATCACCGAGAACGGACTCGGCGAGTTCGACAAGCTGGAAGCTGGGGACAAGGTGAATGACGACTACCGCATCGCCTATCTGCACAGCCACCTCAAGGCGTGCCAGGAGGCGATGCAGGACGGGGTCGAACTGCTCGGCTACTGCGCCTGGTCCTTCACCGACATCCTGAGCTGGCTCAACGGCTACCAGAAGCGCTACGGCTTCGTCTATGTGGAGCGCGACGAGCAGGGGGGGTCGCTTCGCCGCATCAAGAAGGAGAGCTTCCACTGGTACAGCCAGGTGATCGCCTCCGGTGGCAAGACGCTGTAAAGCGCCCATGCGCATGTTCTGCCAAATAACAGAAGGCCCCCTCAACCGAGGGGGCCTTCTGTTTTGTGTTGTTGGCGCAAGGCGGCCTAGATAAACATGCCCCCAGAGGCCTCGATGCGCTGGGCGGTGATCCAGCGGTTGTCGTCGGAGAGCAGGGCGGCGATGACACCGCCGATGTCGTCGGGCTGGCCGACCCGGCCGAGCGCCGTCTGGCTCGCGAGGAAGGCGTTGACCCCCTTGTCGTCGCGCACCACGCCGCCGCCAAAGTCGGTCTCGATGGCGCCGGGGGCCACCACGTTGACGGCGATGCCCCGGGGGCCCAGCTCCTTGGCCAGATAGTGGGTCAGCACCTCCACCCCCCCCTTCATGGCGGCATAGGCGGCGTAACCCGGCATGGCGAAGCGGGTGAGGCCGGTGGAGAGGTTGATGATGCGCCCGCCATCACGAAGCAGCGGCAGCAGCTTCTGGGTCAGGAAGAAGGTCCCCTTGAGGTGGATGTTGAGCAGGGTGTCAAACTGCTCCTCTGTGGTCTGCTCGAAGCTGGCGTGGATGCCGATGCCGGCGTTGTTGACCAGGTAGTCGAACTGCGGCCGTTGCCACTCCCGGGCGAGCAGTTGCGTCACCTCCTCAGCGAAGGCGGCAAAGGAGGCGCTCACCCCCACATCCAGCGCCAGGGCATGGGCCTGGACCCCGAGCGCCCTGGCCTCGGCCACCACGGCGGCAGCCTCGTCGGCCTGGCTGCGGTAGGTGATGATGAGATCCACCCCCTTGGCCGCGAGGGCGAGGGCGCTGTGTTTGCCAAGGCCACGGCTGGCGCCGGTGATGAGGGCTATGGGTCTGGTCATGGTGTGACTCCTGTGGGTGGCAAGGGCTCGGTGCGAGCCGACCGGATCACTGTATTGTTCCTTTATTGCCGGATAAATAGCGTGATAATGAAATCACTGTTCCGTTTGAAGAGACAATCAGCTCATGGATCAACTGGATGCGATGAAATTGTTCGTGCGGGTCGCCGAACTCGAGAGCTTTACCCGCTGCGCCGAGCAGCTGGGCATCCCCAAGGCGACCCTCTCCGCCGCCATCCGCCGGCTGGAGGAGCGCATGGGCACCCGGCTCCTGCTGCGCACCACCCGGCGGGTGCAGCTCACCACGGATGGCCAGCTCTGCTACGCCAGGTGCCGGGATCTGCTGGCGGACATGGAGGAGTTTGACGGTCTGTTTCGCCAGGGGGGCCAGATCTCGGGGCAGTTGCGGGTAGACATGCCAAGCCGGATGGCGCGCCATCTGGTGATCCCGGCGCTGCCCGCCTTCCTGGCGCAGCACCCCGACTTGCAGCTGATGCTGAGCAGCACGGACAGGCGGGTGGATCTGGTGCGCGACGGCTTCGACTGCGTGGTGCGGGTGGGGGCGCTGGAGCCCTCCAGCCTGGTGGCGCGGCCCCTCGGCCACTATCGCCAGATCAACTGCGCCAGCGCCGCCTACCTGGCCCGTCACGGGGTACCGCAGACCCTGGCGGATCTGGCCGATCACCGGCTGGTCCATTATGGCTCCGGGCAGGGGCGCAGCGAGCCGGGGTTCGAGTACCAGCTTGAGGACGGCAGCCGCGCCCTCCTGCCGATGGCGGGGGCCCTGATGGTCAACGACAGCGAGACCTACCTGGCGGCGGCGCTGGCGGGGCTTGGCATCATTCAGATGCCGAGGGTGGGGGTGGAGGCGTTGCTCGGGCGTGGCGAGCTGATAAGCCTGCTGCCCCAATGGCAGGCGCCGCCGCTTCCCATCCACGCCCTCTATGCCCATCGCCGCCAGCTGGCGCCCAGGGTCCAGCTCTTCATCCACTGGCTGGCGGCGCTGCTCGCCCGGGCCCTGGCCGGGGAGTCAGAGCCGGCAGCGCCTTGAGCGGTATTCGCTGGGGGAGAGGGCGAACGCCTCCTTGAAGAAGCGGGTGAAGCTGCTCTGGCTGGCAAACCCGAGGCGCCCGCCCACCTCCTGCAGCTGGAGGCCGGGATCCTGCAGCAGCCGGCAGGCCTCCTCCCTTCTCACCTGCTCCAGCAGGGCCGAGAAGTGGCACCCCTCCTCGCGCAGGTGGCGGTTGAGGGTCCAGCGGGTCAGCCGGAGGGCCTCGCAGATCCCCGCCAGCAGGGTGGGGGAGTCGACGCTCTCCTGCCAGAGCCGCTGGCGGATGAGTCCGAGCACCCGCTCCCGATAGTGGCTGCTCGGGCGCAGCAGCCGCATCTGGCCGTCGAGCTCCCCCAGCAGCAGGGGTTGCAGGGGGCCGTTGCAGCCGCCGTGGGCGAGATCGAGCAAGGCCGCGGGGAAGCGCAGCTCAAAGCCCTCTCCCCGTTGCAGCCGCTCCCCCAGCCAGGCCCCCAGCTCGCGCCACAGTCTGGGCCGCACCGGGGTGGGCAGCACCAGCTGGCCCTGGCCGGGGTGGTAGAACTGCAGCAGGGCATAGAGGTGGCCGAGATTGGCCAGGCTGCTCATGGCGATCACGTCCGGGTGATCGGACTCCGAATGGTAACCGAGCCTGGCCTGCCCCTCTTCCTCCCGCAGCACTATCCGATCGCACTCGCCGATGAGGGGGCGATAGGCGAGGAAGAAGTGCAGGGCCTGGCGCAGGGTGGCGGCGTTGCAGCACAGGCTCGCCAGCGGCAGGTAGTCGGCAAAGAGCCCCGAGAGCGAAGGGGGCGACCACTTGTGGGTCATGTCCAGATGGGGGGCGACCTGGGTCAGCAGCCGGAAGTGGCGCTGGGCGTCGATCCGCCCCTGGGGGAGCAGCAGCTCTTCTCTGGCAATCCCGGCAGCTTGCAGGAGCTGGGCCGGATCCCGCCCCTCTCTCTGCCAGTGGTTGAGGCAGTGCAGGGCTATCCGGTTGGAGACTGTCTTCACGGCGAAAATCCTTGTCGGCGGTGGCCCACCATCATCCGCCAACGGCCATGAATTGCCGTGAGCCAGGTTCGGCTTCATGTTTCAGAAATGTAACCAAGGGTAACCCTGCAACCCTTTTCACACTTTTCGAACTTGCTCCCAACCGGCAATTCCCTGCACCCGCAGGGCAAGTGAGGCGGGCCGATTTTGCATACAGTGGCCACTCCTACACACACAAGGAAGATAACAATAATGAAATACCACTCGCTCTCCCGAACCCGCGTCGCCCTCGGCATAGGGGCCCTGCTGCTGGCAGGGTGCAATGACAACGACTCCACCCCCAAGCCGGAGCAGCCCACTCTGGGCCACCGCACCGTCAGCCTGATCGAGCAGGATGGCCTGCAATTCAAGGATCTCGATGGCAGCGGCACCCTGACTCCCTATGAAGACTGGCGCCTTGGCGCCGCCGAGCGGGCCCGGGATCTGGTGGGCAGGCTCTCCCTGGCCCAGAAGGCGGGCCTGATGATGCACGGCACCCTGGTGCTGGACGCAGACGGGCGGGTCAACCTCACCGCCATGGAGAAGATGCTGCGGGAAGACGGCGTCAATACCTTCATCACCCGCATGGCGGGGGATCCGGCGGCCATCGCCGACGACAACAACCGGCTGCAGGCCCTGCTGGAAGGGGTGGGGCTCGGCATCCCCATGACGGTGAGCACGGATCCCCGCAACCACTTCACCCATGATCCCAACGCCACCAGCATAGGTGCCGGGGCCTTCTCCCAGTGGCCCGAGACCCTGGGGCTCGCCGCCATCGGCGATGCCGCCCTGGTGCAGCGCTTTGGCGACATCGCCCGCCAGGAGTACAGGGCCGTCGGTATTCACGAGGCCCTCTCTCCCCAGGCGGATCTCGCGACCGAGCCGCGCTGGGGCCGCATCAACGGCACCTTCGGCGAGGACAACCTGCTCGCCAAATCCCTGGTCAAGGCCTACATAGAGGGCTTCCAGCAGGGGAGCGACGGCATAGGCAAGGAGAGCGTGGTCACCGTGGTCAAGCACTTCGCCGGAGCCGGTCCCCAGAAAAACGGCCTGGATGCCCACAACCCCTGGGGCAAGGAGCAGGTCTACCCGGGCGGCCAGTTCGCCTATCACCTGGTGCCCTTCGAGGGGGCCTTCGAGGCCAGGGTGGGGGCCGTGATGCCCTATTACGCCCTGCCCGAGGGGCTGACCTATGAAGGCCAGGCCATCGAGGAGGTGGGCTTTGGCTTCAATCGCCAGATCCTCACCGACTTGCTGCGGGGCCACTTCAAGTTCGACGGCGTGGTGCTGAGCGACTGGGGCATAGTCAACGACTGCGACAGCCGCTGCGAGCAGGGGCTGACCCAGGATGAGGTGACGGCGGGGGTCAGCCCCTGGACAGTGCCCTTTGGCATGTCCTGGGGGGTGGAGAAGCTCACCAAGGCCGAGCGCTACGCCAAGGCCATCGACGCCGGGGTGGATCAGTTCGGCGGCGTGGAAGATCCCGCCCCCTTGCTGGCGGCGGTGCAGAGCGGCCTGGTGACCGAGGCGGCCATCACCACCTCGGCCGAGCGGATCCTGGAACAGAAGTTCGCCCTGGGGCTGTTCGAGAACCCCTATGTGGATACCCAGGCTGCGGTGGCCCTGGTGGGCAAGGCCGAGTTCCAGCAGGAGGCTCAGGCCGCCCAGGCGGCGTCCCACGTGTTGCTGAAGAACGAGGGCTCGTTGCTGCCGCTCAAGGCGGACGGCAAGCGGGTCTACCTGCATAACGTCAACGCCGAGGTGGCCGCGGCCAACGGCTACACCGTAGTGACCGAGCTGGCCCAGGCCGATCTCGCCATAGTGCGGGTCAACGCCCCGGGTGAGCAGGATCCCCGCTTCCCGTTTGGCAGCATCCACTTCGGTCAGCTCGGCTTTGCCAGCGCCGATCAGGTGGTGCAGGAGACGGCCCACGAGGGGGTCTACCGCGGGGCGGACGAGTACGCCGCCATCCAGGCCATAGCGCAGGCCGGGGTGCCCATGGTGCTCTCCGTCTATCTGGACAGGCCCGCCATCCTGACCGAGGTGGCACCGGCGGCCCAGGTGCTGCTCGCCAACTTCGGTGCCCTGGATCAGGCGCTGTTCGACGTCATCAGCGGCAAGGTCAAGGCCAACGGCAAGCTGCCCTTCGAGCTGCCCTCCAGCTGGCAGGCGGTGCAAGACCAGCACCCGGACGTGGCGAAGGACTCCGCGAACCCGCTCTACCCCTATGGCGCCGGCCTGGCCTATTGAGGGCGAGCCCTGCATCCATCATCAAGGCGCCTGCGGGCGCCTTTTCCATGGCGAGGGCTCGGCGACGGCCTGCTCACCATGAGGTCGCGACCATCAAGGAAGAAGTGAAAGCGTCGCCCAGGCGCGCCTTGTCCTCGCCCCTTTGCAATGGCACGCGATAACCATTGCATCGACCTCTAGTGTTGACGTTGTCTTTATTGGGTCGTTATTTATCCGAAAAATGATGTGCCACAGAACAAGCGTTCCAGTTCCCACATGGTTGTTATACTCTTGAGCAAGAAAATATGGATACATAGAAAATGGTTATCTGGACTCTTGGCTGCTGCGGATCAGAGCAAGGCCAGGCTCTCATAATAAAATAGTGCGAGGTCGCCATGCACAATCAAAATAATGAAAGAAAATTTGATCCAAACTTTTTATCCAATATTGGCCCAGGGCAGAAGATCACCATTCCCGTCTCCTTTATTCAAGATCTGACCCAGGCGGCCTCGCTTCAAGATGTATTGAATGTGATGGCGAATTGGATTTTTTATCTTTTTTCTGCCGAGAGGGCCAGCATCACCATCAAGGAGAATGATGCCTCCTTGAAGCTCTATTCGGTGATGGGGAATAATGCGATTCCCATGGAGTCTCTGGTTCCCATTCATGGCTCCATGGTGGGTCGGGTCTTTTCGACCAGCATGCTGACGATCTGTGACGACTTGAGCCAGTCCCCCGATCTGGACTGCAAGATCTTGTCCCGGCACGGCATGGGGTGTTGCATGGATGCGCCCATGATGCAGGGCTCGGTCTGTATCGGGACCCTGAATGTTGCACACCACCAGAGAGCCTATTACAGCGCCGAACACGCCATCTTGTTGCAATGCCTGGCCAACTGGCTTGCCCTCAATATACAGCTGCACCTGCAGGTGACGGAAATGGAGCAGCAGGCATCAACAGACTATCTGACGGAAACCGCCAATCGAAGAGCATTCATGAACGAGGGTGAACGCAGATTAATAATGTCGAGATTGGCTGATACGCCCATTTTTGTCGGCATATTGGATCTGGATCACTTTAAAAATCTGAATGATAAATATGGGCATGATGCGGGTGATTATGTGCTGAAGGCGATTGCCAAGCTGGTAAAAAGAGAAATCAGGGCAGACGACATATTCGCCAGAATAGGTGGAGAGGAGTTCGCAATAATTGTGAGCGATTGTCATCCTGAAAATGATGCATCCATATTTGACAATATTCGCGCGCTCATCGAGCAGCAGATCATCGAGTACGAAGGGGAAATCATAAGGCTGACCGCCAGCATCGGGTTCTCGGCGTCCTCAGGTCAGGATACGGAGCTCAGTTCAATACTCAAGCGGGCAGACGCTGCCCTCTATGCCGCGAAGCGAAACGGCCGCAACCGGGTTGAATGCAACCATGGGTAGCACTCTTGGCTACTGATGGGGAGCAAGAGCAGGGATGAGCCTGCGGGCGCCTTTTCCATTGCCGCCATCGACAATCCCGGTTTGGCGCAAGGGGCGGGCTTGGGCATAATGGCGCCCCATCAAGGGTTGCCGCGCCTCGCAAGGCGGGCGCACCCAGCAAGCGCGCAGAGGAGATGAGATGAAATTTATCGGAGCCCACGTCAGTGCGGCCGGCGGGGTGGAGAACACCATAGCCCGTGCCCAGGCTATCGGGGCCAACGCCTTCGCCCTGTTCACCAAGAACCAGCGCCAGTGGCAGGCGGCGCCCCTGTCGGATGCCAGCATCCGCGCCTTCAAGGCGGCCTGCGACAAGGGGGGCTTTCGCCCCGAGCAGATCCTGCCCCACGACAGCTACCTCATCAACCTGGGCCATCCCGACCCCGACGCCCTGGCCAAGTCCCGGGATGCCTTCCTGGACGAGATCAGGCGCTGCGAGCAGCTCGGGCTCTGCTACCTGAACTTCCACCCCGGCAGCCACCTCAAGCAGATCCCCGAGGCGGCGAGCCTGAAACTCGTGAGCGAGTCCATCAACTGGGCGCTGGAGCGAAGCGAGGGGGTCATGGCGGTGATCGAGAACACCGCCGGCCAGGGCACCAACCTCGGCTGGTCGTTCGAGCACCTGGCCACCCTGATCGACGGGGTGGAGGACAAGCGCCGGGTCGGGGTCTGTTTCGACACCTGTCACGCCTTCGCCGCCGGTTACGATCTGCGCACTTCCGAGGGGTGCGCGGCGGTGTTTGCCGACTTTGACCGCATCGTCGGCTTCGAGTACCTCAAGGGGATGCATATCAACGGTGCCAAGTGTACCTTCGGTAGCCGGGTCGATCGCCACCACAGCCTGCGGGAGGGGAACCTCGGCGAGGCGGTATTCCACCACATCATGAACGATCACCGTTTCGACGGCATTCCGCTGATCCTCGAGACCATAGACGAGACGATCTGGGGCGACGAGATAAGCTGGCTGCGCAGCCTGGCCAGGACCTGATCCGCCGGGCAGCCTGAACAGAGGCCGGTGCCGCGCCTTCCCTCGCCATAAGGGGAGAAGGACATTCATACGAGGAGACGAGATGCAATCACAGGGAAGCGCGCCACTGCTGCGCTGGGGGATAGCCGGGGCGGGAGCCATCGCCAGGCGTTTTTGCCGCGACGTCAATCAGCACGCCAGGGGCGGGCGCGTGGTGGCGATCGCCGCCCGGGATCAGGGGCGAGCCGACGAGTTCGCCGGTGAGCTGGGGCTGGGGCTGGCCTTTGGCAGCTATCAGGCCCTGGCCGAGAGCCCCGAGGTGGATGCCGTCTATGTGGCGGTGATCCACCCCGAGCATGCCGCCCTGATCAGGCAGATGCTGCTGGCGGGCAAGCACGTGCTGGTGGAGAAACCGGCGGTGACCCGGGTGGCGGATTGGGACGCCCTGGTGGCGCTCGCCCATGAGCGCGGCCTGCTGCTGCTCGAAGCCATGAAGGTGATGTGCTTCCCCGCCATGCGGGCCCTGTTGCAGCGACTGCCCCTGCTGCCCGCGCCCCGCAGCCTGCGCGCGGCGTTCGGCTCGGCCCCGCCCCGGGTCGGCAAGCTGTTCGATCCCGCCCTCGACGGCGGCGCCGCCTGGGATGTGGGGGTCTATCCGCTGTGGCTCTATGCCGCCCTCTGCGAGCGGCTGGGGCTTGCGACCCTAGCTCCCGAGGTGGCGCTGGACAGGGCGCCGGGGGAGGTGGATCTCGCGGCCCGCTTCCGCTTCGGCGGCCCCTTCTCGGCCGAGCTTGGCGCCTCCATCATCGAGGATCTCGATCGGGACGCCTGGCTCTCGGGAGAGGCGTGGACTCTGGTCATCGAGGGCAAGTGGTGGAACCCCCAGCACATTCGCTGGCAGGGGGATACGCCCCCTGCCGCCTGGCCGGCGGACATCTACCTGCCGGTGCAGGGGGGCGGCATGCAGCACGAGGCGGATCACTTCGCCGATTGCCTGCGCCACCGGCTGCTGGACTCCCCCTGGGTGCCCCATGCCCTGACGCGGCGGGTGCTGGGCTGGGTGGAGGCGGGGATGCACCTGGGGAGCTGATGGCGTTGCATGTCATCCTGCAAGAGCTCCTTGCCACATCCTCCTTAAACAACAGAGGGCGCCACGGCGCCCTCTGTTGTTTGACCCTGATCGCCGCTCAGGGGGCGGGCAGGGTCTGGGCGCGGCAGAAGGCGAGGAAGCGGCGCAGGGCCGCGGAGTGGAACTTCTGCTTGTGCCAGACGAGGGAGAGCTGGCGGGGGAAGCTCTGGCTCGGGGTGAGCGCCACCAGGCGGCCGCTGTGCAGCCGATCGGAGACCGCGAGGCGGGAGATGAAGGAGATGCCGAGCCCCTTCTCCACCGCCAGCATCACCGCCTCCAGGGTGTTGAGCTCGAGCCCCGCCTGCCAGCGGGGCAGATGGGGCTGGATCTGCTGCTCGAACTGTTCGCGGCTCCCTGACTGGGGCTCGCGCAGCACCCAGGTCTCATCGGCGAGCAGGGAAAGTGGCAGCTCCAGCTGCCCCGCCAGGGGGTGGTGGGGAGGGGCGACGATCAGCATCTCGTCTTCGAGCCAGGGCTCGCTCACCAGATCCGGGTGATGGTTCTCCCCCTCGATGAGGGCCAGATCCAGCTCGAAGTGGGCGAGGGAGTGGCACAGCAGGTGGGTGTTGGCGATGGTCACCCTGGGGGCGGATCCCAGCGCCTGGGCGCCCCCCGCCAGCAGGGCGGGCAACAGGTAGTTGCCTATGGTCTGGCTGGCCCCCAGGCGCAGCTGGCCGCTCGGCTCGGCGTCCGGGCCAAACAGCTGCTCTATCTCCTGCATCCGGGTCAGCAGCTCCTCGGCGGCCGGTTGCAGCAGGCGCCCCTCGCTGTTGAGCTGGAGTCTCGGATGCACCCTATCGAACAGCGGGGTGGCGAGCTGGCGCTCCAGCTCCTGCAACGATTGGGAGACGGCCCCCTTGCTGAGGCAGAGCTCGCTGGCCGCCCCCCCCAGGTTGCCGTGGCGGGCTATGGTGGCAAACACCTTGAGTTGCTGCAGGGTCAGCTTCATGTCGTTTGATTTTCCTAAACGCTTAGTTCAATTCATTTAGATATCGTAAACGATAGACCCTCTTTATCCTATACACATCGTCATCAACAAGAGGGTACCACTCATGATCGTACGCACCCGTCGCTCCCTTGCCGCCGCCCCGACCCCCATGGCCGGGCTGGCTCTCGGGATCGCCAGCCTCGGCTGGTGTTGGGAAAATGCCGGTCAGTTCGATGGCCGCCTGCAACTGCTGGGGGCCGCCATCGCCGCCGTGCTGCTCCTCGTCCTCACCTTCAAGTTCCTGCTGCACCCGCGTCTGCTGTGGCAGGATCTCGCCCACCCCGTGGTGGGCAGCGTGGTGCCCACCTATGCCATGGGGACCATGGTGGTCTCCAAGGCGGTGGGGCTGCTGGCCCCGACCCTGGGGCAGGGGCTCTGGCTGTTTGCGGTGGCCATTCACCTGGTGTTCCTCGCCACCTTCGTCTGGCACAGGGCCAAGGCGTTTGAGATTCACCACATGGTGCCGAGCTGGTTCGTGCCGCCGGTGGGGATCATAGTGGCCGACGTCGCCTATCCGGGCGGCCCCTTCGCGGCCCTGGCCAACGGCCTGCTCTGGTTCGGCATGGCCTGCTACGGCCTGATGCTGCCGCTGATGCTCTATCGCCTCATCTTCAGTCACGAGGTGCCGGATGCCGCCAAGCCCACCATCGCCATCCTGGCGGCGCCTGCCAGCCTGTCGCTGGCCGGCTACCTGACCGTGAGCCAGGATCCCTCCCTGCTGCTGGTGGCCGTGCTGCTGGGGATAGCCGTGCTGATGACAGGCATCATCTACCTGGCCTTCATCAAGCTGCTGCGCCTGCCATTCTCGCCGGGTTATGCCGCCTTCACCTTCCCCCTGGTGATCGGCGCCACCGCCCTGTTCAAGGTGGGTCAGCTGCTGTCGCAGTGGCCAGAGGCGGCCCACTATGCGGCGCAGATCAATCAGCTGGCCTATCTGGAACTCGGTGCGGCGACCCTGATCGTCGGTTATGTGGCGCTGCGCTACCTGATGTTCTTCCTGCCGCTGGGCCAGATCGGCATGCGGGAGCAGCCTCAGCAGCCCCTGCGCCGCTAAGATCGCAACCCGTCTAGACCAAGAGCAGACCCCGCCTGGCGGGGTCTGTTGCATCCGGGATGGGGACAAGGGATGAGCAGGGGTCACAGCCCGGGTGTCAGGGGGCGCTGTCAATCCGTGAAAAGGCTCAAATTGTCACTGATTCAGGTGACATTAAGTTAGCTTTAACTGGTAATACCTGTCAGGATTGCCGCAATTGCCCACTTCTACCTTTTGATAGTACCCATGTCCTCCCAAGATCCCGTGTTTGACTCCGCGTTCCAGACCCGTTTGCTGCACCCGCGTTACTGGGTTAGCTGGCTTGCCCTCGCCGTGCTCGGCGTGCTCGCCTATGTGCCGCCCCGTTGGCGCGACAAGCTGGCGGACGCCCTGGCGCCCCTGGTGCTCAAGATCTCGAAAAAGCAGGTCTATATCGCCAGAACCAACCTCGCCATCTGCTTCAAGGCGCTGAGCGAGGCAGAGCGGGACGCCATACTGATGACCTCGATCCGGGTCGGCCTCAAGAGCCTGCTGGGGTTTGGCGAGTTCACGGTGCGCAGCCCCGAGTACCTGATGAAGCGCATCCAGGTGAGCGGATGGCAGCACATCGAGGCCGAGCAAGCCGCCGGCCGTCCGGTGATCCTGGTGGTGCCCCACAGCTGGCCCATCGATGCGGCGGGCTACTACTTCTCCCAGCGGGGCCTGCCCATGTGCACCATGATGAAGAGCGCCCGCAACCCTGTGTTCGACTGGCACATCAACCGCGAGCGGGCAAAGAATGGCTGCCGCGTCTATGAGCGCAGCGCCGGTATCAAGCCGGTGATCAAGGCGGTGAAATCCGGCCTGAGCTTCTTCTACCTGCCGGATCAGGATCATGGTCGCGAGGCGAGCCTGTTCGTGCCCTTCTTCAAGCATCCCAAGGCGACCCTGCCGGCCCTGCCACGGCTGGTCAAGCTGACCGGTGCCCGCGCCGTGCCGGTGCTGGCCTGCTATGACGAGGCGGCGCACTGCTACCGGCTGGAGATAGAGGCACCCTTCGCCGACTACCCGAGCGATGATCTGGTGGCCGACACCTGCCGCATGAACGATTGCGTGGAGCGGCAGCTGACCCGTCACCCGGGCCAGTACATGTGGTTCCTCAAGATCTTCGATACCCGCGAGGATCAGGAGGGGGAAGACGGCCTCTACGAAGAGGGGATACGTCGCATCCGCAAGGGACTCAGCCCCCATTCCTGAACCGCAGCTTGATGCGCATTCATAAGTGGCCCCATGTGGGCCACTTTTTATTTCTAACTAGTCGGATCAGTGACTTGGAAACTCCGCTTGAGGGATACCGGGTAGAAAAAATTGTCAGGATCACTAAAATGACGGTCTGTTTTGATGATTCGATGGCGACCATGTCCGCACAAGATCCGGTGTTTGACACCTCCTTTCATCTGCGTCTGCTGCACCCCCGTCTGTGGGGCAGCTGGCTGGCGCTTGCCCTGCTCTCCCTGCTGGCCTGGATCCCGGCCAGGTACAGAGACAAGCTGGCCGATGCCCTGGCCCCCCTGTTGCTGCGCTTCTCCAGGAAGCAGGCCTACATCGCCGAGACCAACCTCAAGATCTGCTTCCCCGCCCTGGACGCGGCCGGGCGCGAGCGGCTGTTGCTCAAATCCATCCGGGTCGGCCTCAAGACCTTCATGGGCTTTGGCGAGCTCACCTGGCGCAGTCCCGCCTTCCTGAAAGGGCGCATCAAGGTGCGTGGCTGGGAGCATATCGAAGCCGAGCTGGCCGCCGGGCGCCCCATGATCTTCGTGGTGCCCCACACCTGGGCGGTGGACATGATAGGCCGCTACCTGACCGATGAGGGGGTGCCCCTGTGCACCATGATGAAGAGCCCTAAGGATCAGGTGTTCGACTGGTACATCAACCGCGAGCGCAGCAAGGGCGGGCGTGTCTATGAGCGCAGCGTCGGCATCAAGCCGGCCATCAAGGCCCTGCGCAGCGGCGACAGCTTCTTCTATCTGCCGGATCAGGATCACGGCCGGGAGGCGAGCATCTTCGTGCCCTTCTTCGGCCACCCCAAGGCGACCCTGCCGGCCCTGCCCAAGCTGGTCAAGCTGACCGGCGCCCGGGCCGTGCCCATCCTGGCCTGCTATGACGAGGATCTGGGCTGCTACCGGCTCGAGGTGGAGCCGCCGTTCGACCCTTATCCCACCGCGGATCTGGAGGCAGACGTCAACGCCATGAACCGCACAGTGGAGCAGCAGCTCGGCCGCTTCCCCGAGCAGTACATGTGGTTTCTCAAGATTTTCGAGACCCAGGCGGATGACGAAGGGGAGGATGGCCTCTACGAGGAGGGGATCCGGCGCATCCGCCAGGGGCTGCCCCCCGAACCTTGATGGACAGGGCCTGCTTGCGGGCCGTTTTGAGAGCCAGGGAGAGGCGGCTGGCGCGGGGCACACCAGGCCACCCCCGGCAAGGGGCCGGTGGGGGAGCAAAGCGGGGCCCTGTCTGGCCTCCCGCCACGCGCAAACAAGGTGCAAACAAGGTGCAAATAAGGTAAAAGGGCGGTCATGAAAATTCCAAATCGAATCCAACCTCTGGTTGATGACGGCCTGGTCGACGATGTCATCAGCCGGCTGATGAGCGGCAAAGAAGCCGACGTCTATGTGGTGCGCTGCGGCGACGAGATCCGCTGCGCCAAAGTCTATAAGGAAGCCTCCAAGCGCAGCTTCAAGCAGGCCGTGGTCTATCAGGAAGGGCGCAAGGTGCGGGGCAGTCGCGATGCCCGCGCCATGGAGAAGGGCTCCAAGTACGGTCGCAAGCAGCACGAAGAGGTGTGGCAGAACACCGAGGTGGATGCCCTGTTCAAGCTGGCTGCCGCCGGCGTGCGGGTGCCCACCCCCTATGTCTGCCTGGACGGCGTGCTCCTGATGGAGCTCATCACTGACGCCGACGGCAACGTGGCGCCCCGCCTCAACGACGTGGCGCTCTCGCCCGAGCAGGCGCTCATCGATCACGGCAAGGTGATCCGCTACGTGGTGCGCATGCTCTGCGCCGGCCTCATCCACGGGGATCTCTCCGAGTTCAACGTGCTGGTGGACGAGCAGGGGCCCGTCATCATCGATCTGCCCCAGGTGGTGAATGCCGCCGCCAACAACCAGGCCAGGGCCATGCTGGAGCGGGACGTCAACAACATGCGCAACTACTACGGCATCTATGCCCCCGAGCTGCTCAAGACCCGTTATGCCAGGGAGATGTGGGCCCTGTTCGAAGATGGCAAGCTCGGCCCGGAAACCGAGCTGACCGGCCTGTTCAAGGAGAGTGCCGAGGCCATCGATCTGGACGGGGTGCTGCACGAGATCGAGAGTGCCCAGGAAGAGGCCATGGCCCGTCGCGCCCGCATGAAGGCGGAGCAGGAAGAGGAGTTCTGATGCGCACTTGAGGCGCGCCTCCTGTCTACTTTCCCTGTGTCAGGGCACCGACCTCTATCAGGCTGGTTGTGCAAAGGGGTTGCAATGACGAGAGGGGCTATGTGCCCCTCTTTGTTTAAGTGGTGGATCAGCCGGGAACATGGCTGCCACCTCACAAGCCGGATCCGCAAGTCTGCCTGCTGGTTCGGCGTGCAGCCACAAACACCAGTGTACACACGGCGATCGGCACCAGAAAATCCAGCACACTCCCCAGTTCCCAGACGCTGGGATCGAATCCTCCCCACCAAGGCATGTTGATCCTTCGCCCCTGCCCGAACAGCGCTATCCATCTATATTCTGCCTGTGTCTGCTCTCGTGCGACAAACCATATGCACCCCATGAGGCCGCCATATCCCCAGTGCCCAAAGCGGTATCCGATCAGTATCTGGACGCAGACAGCTGCGCTGGCGTGATAGAAGGGTGATAAATCCATAAACAATCCTTGCTGCTCACCAAGAACGCCCGCTACCGGCCGTGCTGAAACGATCGATTCCACCTCTGGCAGCTCTGCAGGCAGCTCTCGATTCGATATGTGCCGTTACGGTAAGTCTGTCTTGTCGGGCTCAGAGCCCGGCAAGGGGCGGAGCGACTAGGCGCGGCCCAACGTAACCCACCACCTCGCCGAAGCGGGGGGCGCCGCTCTCCCAATCCAGGGCTGCGGTGCGAATGGCCTCTCTGTCAAAGCCGACGAAATTCCACCAGATCTGCAGGGGTTGTGCCAGGGGCCCGCCGCCGATGAGCAGCAGGCGGCTGCCAGGACCGAGTGTCACCGCCAGCTCCCGGGTGCCAGGCGGCAGATAGAGGAGCTGCTCGGGGGCGAGCGCTTCCCCTGCTATGGTCGCCTCTCCCTGCAAGGGGAAGAGCCCGTGCTCGAAGGCCGGGTCCAGCGGCAGCACCATGTGCCCGCCTTGGGGCGAATGCAAGTCCAGCCCGAGGATAGGAGAGAAGTGCAGGGTGGGGGCCCGGCGCCCGGCATGCTCGCCGATGAGCAGGGTCAGGGTGATCTCGCCCTCCTGCCAGCGCGGCAGTTCAGGGTAGTGATCAAAGCGGGGCCGGGTGTCCTGATCGCGCTCGGGCAATGCAATCCAGAGCTGGGCGGCGTGCAAGTCGGGGTGGCCGGCCAGGGACTCTTCGGTGTGGGCTATGCCCCGTCCTGCCGTCATCAGGTTGACCTGGCCCGGGCGGATCACCTGCTCGCTGCCGAGACTGTCCCGGTGGAGGATTTCCCCCGCCAGCATCCAGGTGAAGGTCTGCAGGGCGATATGGGGATGTGGCCCCACGTCCAGCCCGGGGGCGCCGGGGGCGAAGCGGGTCGGCCCTATGTGATCGAGAAAGCACCAGGGCCCTATGGTGCGCCGCTCCTTGACCGGGAGGGCGCGGGCCACCGGGATCCCGCCCACGTCGGTGAGGCGGGAGGAAATGCGTTGCCACTGTTGCGTCATGTCGTGCTCCTTGCAATGGGTTGATGGCGTGCGGGCTTTCGCCCTAACGGCGGCGGATCGCCGGGAAGCTTCTCATGGGGGTGAAGCCGGGTCTTATCGCCGGTCTGACGGTGGGGGGACGCACCGGCGTGGTCATGGTGCGGGGGAGGTGGGGTCTGGCATCCACCCTGGGCTGAGTGGAGGGGCTGTCGGCCTTGGGCAGCGCCCCGGGGGCCAGCAGGCCGTTCTCGGCCCTGGGGAGAGTGTCGCCTCTGTCGTCCAGCACCGAGCGCGGGCCCTTGTCCGGGTTGCTGATGCTGGGTCGGTTCTGCCGGTTGTCACGCAGCGACTGTTGCTGTTCCGGCGTCATGGCATTCCAGCGGGTCGCCAGATCCCCTCGCAGGGCGGCCACGTCTGGCTGGCCAGGGTTCTCCTGCCAATCCTGATACTTCTCCTTGATCTCTTGCTGGCGCTCCGGATCGAGCCCGCTCCACCACTTCTTGATCAGCTCGTCGAACTCCCCCTGGTTGTCGCAGCACCAGGGGTAGTAGTCATCCCAATAGCCGTAATAGTCGTCATACCACCAGTAAGAGGCGCCATAGACGCCACCAGAGCCGGCCCCCGCATCGCCGCCTGACGAGGAAGTGTTGCTGCAGCCAGCAAGGCCCAGGGCCAGCAGGGGAATGAAGAGGGCGATGCGCATGATGCTCCCGGTGCCATGAAAGGACGCAATGGACGGATGATAACCTGACTATGCACCAATCCGGCCCTGGATGGCAGACTCGACCCCCATAAGGCGCCGGGCCGCAAGGGGCACATCGCCACGACCGACATCGCGATGTGGCTCTGGAGCGCCCTGGGGCCGGATAGAGCGACTATCTCGCCTCGGCACACTCGACCAGATGACGGCGCCAGGTGGCATTCGAAACGGGTCGGCTCTGGTGGGTGCTGCATCCTGAGGGTGGTGTCGGCCATCTAATCGGCTGCCACGCTCGGCAATGCCATGACGCAGGCCTCTCGGCCCAGATGGGTCAGCAGACGGCGCACGTCGTCGAGGCGGATGATCAGGGTGGCGGTATTGACCAGCGGGTGGCACTGCACCTGCTCGGCCTGCCAGATACGCTCGTCCACCACCAGCTCCACGGCATGTTCGCTATCGCGCACCATGGCGAGCAGGGTGACCGAACCCGGGGTGAGGCCGAGCACGGCCTCGAGCCGTTCGGGGGAGCCAAAGCTTAGCCGCTTGACCCCGAGCCGTGCCGCCAGCGCCTTGAGATCGACCCGGCTCTCCTCCGAACTCACCACCAGAAACAGCCGCTCGCTTTTCGGATCGCGCAAAAAGAGGTTCTTGGTCTTGGCGGCGGGCAGGTCGGGCAGCAGCCTGCTTGCCTCCTCGCAGGTGAAAACGGGGGGATGATCGATACGCTGGTAGGGGATGGCGAGCCGATCCAGCAGGGAATAGATTGCCACAGTGACTCCTTTCGTCTTTCGTCGGCGACGCGCAGTAATAAAGAAGCGCGGTAATAAAAGGGTTGATGGGGATGACGACGGGATCGAGCTTACCAGTTAGACTCCCGCCCCGCAGCCTGGCGTGACGATTGCGAGCAGGCACTGTATGAACGTACAATAGTCCTATCCCAAGGCCGACCCCTACTTCTTCATGACTGCGACCCAGCCCCCCGTTCCCGCCACTTTGCCCCTCGACGGCTTTATCCTGACCCGCCACGGTCGGGACGTGCAGGGCCGCAACGGGCACGCCGCCACGACCGAAATCGTGATGTGGCTCTGGAGCGCCCAGGGACCGGTGCGGCTGGTGGTGCCGGGGCAGGAGCCGGTCTTCTTCCTGCCACAGAGCCACATGGCCGAAGCCGCCGAGTTGTTCAAGGGCGCCGGGGTGAGGGGGAGGTTTCGCCGCCTGCCCATGCACACCTTCGATGGTCGCCCTGTGGTGGGCTGCTATTTTGCTACCCTGAGCGCCTTTCACCGGGCCATAGAGCTGCTGCTCATTCGTGGGCTGGAGCATTTCGAGGCGGATATCCGGCTGCCGGAGCGCTTCCTGATGGAGCGCTTCATCACCGCCGGCGTGCGCTTCGATGGCCGGGCGGTGAAGAAGGGGGGCAGGCAGGGCTACTGGGAGGTGAATGAGGCGCGCTGCGCCCCCCAGGCGGTGACGCCGACCCTCTCCTGGGTATCGCTCGACGTGGAGTGCGCCATGGACGGGGCCCTCTTCTCGGTGGGGCTCTACAGCCTTGAGGATGCGCGGGTCATCATGATAGGCACCCCGGAGGCGGATGCCGACAGCTGGGGTACCCGGGTCGAGTGGGTGGCGGACGAGAACGCCCTGCTCGGCGCGCTGGAGCTCTGGTTCCAACGGCACGACCCGGATCTGGTGATCGGCTGGAACGTGGTGAACTTCGACTTTCGCCTGCTGCTGCGCCGCGCCGAGTTGGGCAAGCGCCGCCTGCGGCTGGGGCGCGGGCGCGAGCTCTGCTTCTGGCGCTCGTCGCGGGGGGATCCCCAGACCGGCAACGTCATCATCCCCGGGCGCATGGTGCTCGATGGCATCGATACCCTCAAGAGCGCCACCTGGCAGTTTGCCAGCTACAGCCTGGATGCGGTGGCGAGCGAGTTGCTCGGCCGCGGCAAGGATATCGAGGACGTGGCAAACCGGGGGGAGAAGATCACCGAGTTGTTCCACTCCGACAAGGAGGCGCTCGCCCGTTACAACCTGGAAGATTGCAAGCTGGTGTGGGAGATCTTCGACTACTGCCATCTCATCCCCTTCGCCATCGAGCGGGCCTCCCTCACCGGGCTGGAACTCGACAGGGTGGGGGGATCTGTGGCCGCCTTTACCAACCTCTACCTGCCGCGGCTGCATCGCGGCGGCTACGTGGCCCCCAATCTGCCTGCCGATGGTGGGCTGGCGAGCCCCGGCGGCTATGTGATGGACTCCAAGCCCGGCCTCTATCGCCACGTGCTGGTGCTCGACTTCAAGAGTCTGTATCCCAGCATCATCCGTACCTTCTGCATCGATCCCATGGGACTGGTGGAGGGGTTGCAGCACCCGGATCAGGCCATTCCCGGCTTTCGCGGCGCCCTCTTCTCCCGCAGCCGGCACTTCCTGCCGGATCTCATCGCGACCCTGTGGGCGGCGCGGGATAGGGCCAAGGCGGCCGGCAACAAGGCGCTCTCCCAGGCCATCAAGATCATCATGAACTCCTTCTACGGGGTGCTGGGCTCGGGGGGCTGCCGCTTCTACGATCCCAGGCTGGCGTCATCCATCACCCTGCGTGGTCACAGCATCATGCAGCAAACCCGGGAGTGGATAGAGGCCAAAGGGTTCGAGGTGATCTATGGCGACACCGACTCCACCTTCGTTCACCTGAACAGGGAGACCAGCCCGCAGCAGGCCGAACAGACAGGCCGCGAGCTGGCCACCATGATCAACGACAACTGGACGGCGCTGATCAGGCGCGAATTCGATCTGCCCTGTTATCTCGAGATCGAATACGAGACCCACTACCGCCGCTTCCTGATGCCCACCATCCGCGGGCTGGAGAAGGGGAGCAAGAAACGGTATGCCGGCCTGGTCGGCGGCGAGGGGCAGGAGGGGAGTGAGCAGCTGGTGTTCAAGGGGCTCGAATCTGTGCGCACCGACTGGACCATGCTGGCCAAGCAGTTTCAGACCCGCCTCTATGAGCTGGTGTTTCACGATGAAGATCCCAGCGGCTATCTGCGCACCATGGTGGACGAGACCCGGGCCGGCTTGCACGACGATCTGCTCATCTACCGCAAGCGGCTGCGCCAAAAACTCGAGGAGTACCAGAAGAACGTGCCCCCCCATGTGCGGGCGGCGCGCCTGGCGGACGAGGAGAACCTGCGCCGCGGCCTGCCCCAGCGCTATCAGCACAGGGGCACCATCGCCTATCTGATGACCCTGAACGGCCCCGAGCCGCTGGAGTACAGGCGCAGCGCCATCGACTACGAGCACTACATCGACAAGCAGCTCAGACCCATCGCCGACGCCATCCTCCCCTTCATCGGCGAGTCGTTCGACCGGATCTGCGGCCAGCAGCTGGATCTCTTCTAGCGAGCCAGTCCCCGCAGCCGGGGCTGATCCGGATCAGGATGACCGGGAGGGCAGGGCAACGTCAGAATGCAAAAAGCCCGCTCAAGGAGCGGGCTTTTCCGATTTGGTGCGTCCTAGTGGATTCGAACCACCGACCCCCACCATGTCAAGGTGATGCTCTAACCAGCTGAGCTAAGGACGCAGGGTGCGCAATGCGGCTTTTTCATTTGCAGGGGAGTGGTGGGTTTAATTGGATTCGAACCAACGACCCCTACCATGTCAAGGTAGTGCTCTAACCAACTGAGCTATAAACCCACATCAAATTCACATCTGCAATTTATTCAAACTGTTATGGTGCGTCCTAGTGGATTCGAACCACCGACCCCCACCATGTCAAGGTGATGCTCTAACCAGCTGAGCTAAGGACGCATAACAGTGTCGTGATGGTGCGTCCTAGTGGATTCGAACCACCGACCCCCACCATGTCAAGGTGGTGCTCTAACCAGCTGAGCTAAGGACGCATCGCGAAAAGTGGTGGGTTTAATTGGATTCGAACCAACGACCCCTACCATGTCAAGGTAGTGCTCTAACCAACTGAGCTATAAACCCGCTTTTCATCACGCAAGCGAACACGACGTCGCTTGCGTGGTCGGCATACTACCCATGCCTCCAAAGGCTGTCAACAAGGGACATGCACAAAGGAGACTGTTTGCCCAGTTCTTGCGCAGCCTGTTGATTTTGCAGGCGAGCCGCGCCATTGAGCGGCGTCGTGGCGCCCTTTATTGGGCCCGGGAAAGCGCGGTGCAGGCCTCCGGGCTCGCGAAGCGGCCATAGATGAGACGCAGCCGCGTCCCCAGCATCAGGGCGGCGCCGGTCAACCCGACGATGAAGCCGACCCAGAAGCCCTGGGGCCCCATGCGCGGCACCACCCAGTCGGTCAGTCCCAGGATCATGCCGGTGGGCAGCCCCATGCCCCAGTAGGCGACTATGGTGATGTAGAAGATCGCCTGGGTGTCCTTGTAGCCACGCAGGGCGGCGGCGGCCACCACCTGCACCGAGTCGGAGATCTGGTAGATGGCGGCGAAGAACAACAAGGTCGCTGCTAGGGTGATCACCTGGAGATCATCGGTGTAGATCCCCGCGATGGGCTCGCGCAGCAACACCGTCAGGGCGGCGGTACCTGCGGCCACCCCCATGCCCAGCATCAGGCCGGTGCGGGCGGCGACCCGGGCCTGATCCGGCTGACCTTCCCCTATGCTGTGGCCGACCCTGATGGTCACGCCGACGCCAATGGAGAGGGGCAGCATAAACACCAGGCTGGAGAAGTTGAGCGCTATCTGGTGGCTCGCCACCGTCTCGGCGCCGAAGGGTGCCAGCATCAGGGCCACCACGGTGAACAGGGTCACCTCGCAGAAGATGGCCATGGCGATGGGGAAGCCCAGGCGGAACAGGCGCCAGATCCGGCTGCCGTTGGGGCGCGCCAGCTGGGCGAACAGGTTGATCTTCTTGAAGTGGGGGGAGAGCTTCACGTAGGCGATCATCGCCAGCAGCATGGCCCAGAGCACGATGGCGGTGGCCACGCCGCAGCCGACGCCGCCGAGTTTGGGCATGCCGAAGTGGCCGTGGATGAAGATGTAGTTGGCGGGGATGTTGACAGCCAGTCCCACGAAGCCGATCACCATGGTAGGCATGGTGTGGGAGAGTCCCTCGCTGAAGTTGCGCAGCACCTGGAACAGCACGAAGGCGGGCAGGCCCCACAGGATGGCGTGCAGGTAACCGGCGGTCTTCTCCGCCATCACGGGGTCCACGTCCATGAACTGCAGCGCCAGCGGGCTGAAGTAGAGCGCCAGCATGGCGATGGGGGTCACCATCAGCGCCAGCCAGAAGCCCTGGTGCACGGCCGGGCGGATCTCGTCCCGTTTGCGGGCCCCGTTGAGCTGGGAAACGATGGGGGTGAGCGCCATGATGATGCCCTGCACCAGCAAGATGATCGGCAGCCAGAAGCTGGAGGCCACCGACACGGCGGCGAGATCCACGGCGCTGACCTGACCCGCCATCACGGTATCGACGAAGTTCATGGCGATCTGGGCCACCTGGGCCACCAGTATGGGGCTGGCTAGACGAACGAGCTGCTTCGCCTCGGTCCAATAACGTTGCACTGACACCTCCGAGTGGATCAGATAAAAGAGAAAAGAACGGGTAAATGAGAGGGGCTTTTATCTCCTGCCGGGAGGAGACAAAACGCGGGGGTGTCATTCTAGCCTGAAAATCCGCCAACGGGGAAGGTTGGCGGTGCATTTCTACCCGGGATCAGGCGTCCTCGTGATCGCTGATCAGCAGGTTGGCGGCGGCGTAGGCGGCCTGCTCGCGCAGATCCGCGGGCACCCTGTCGTCGCTCGCCACGGCGTTGAGCGCCCGTATGCTGGCGGCGATGGCCTGGGGCACATAGCCCTGCTCGCCGGAGCCTATCTGGTTGTAGGCGATGCGAATGGCTTCACAGCATTGATATACCTGCATTTTTGTTTCCTCGTTAAGCCTGGATTGAATGGGATCACTATAACGATCGGGGCCCGCCTTGTCAGCCGGCACCCTTGTCTTGCACTGTTGCCGGGGGTAACCTGCCGACAATTTTATTACAGCGTGGAGACGAGACATGTTCACCGGCATAGTACAGGGAACCGCCGCACTGGTGGCCATCGAAGAGCTGCCCAACTTTCGCACCCATGTGATCCGCATGCCGAGCCCGGCCTGGGGCGAGGGGCTGGCGCTCGGCGCCTCCGTGGCCCACAACGGTTGCTGCCTGACTGTCACCCGTATCGAGGGGGAGCTGGTCAGCTTCGATCTGATGCAGGAGACCCTGCGCCTGACCAACCTCGGTGCGCTTGCGGTCGGGGACAAGGTCAACGTGGAGCGGGCCGCCCGCTTTGGCGACGAGATCGGCGGCCATGCCATGTCCGGCCACATCATGGGCACGGCCGAGGTGATCTCCGTTATCGACACCCCCAACAATCGCCAGGTGTGGTATCGCCTCGCCCCCGGGCTGATGAAATACGTGCTGACCAAGGGCTACATCGGCATCGACGGCATCAGCCTGACCGTGGGTGAAGTGCGTGAGAACACCTTTTGCGTCAACCTGATCCCGGAGACCCTGGCTCGCACCAACCTCGGCTGGGTCAAGGCGGGCTGGCAGACCAACATCGAGATCGATCCCCAGACCCAGGCCATCGTCGACACCGTGGAGCGGGTGCTGGCGGCGCGTCAGCCGACCTGAGCCATCCAGGCCCGCCATCTCAAGCAGGGCCCGCAGCAGTGGGCCCTGTTTTCTCCCGTGAATACAAGGCGGGACTTAGGGCAAGAGCCCATGCCGTCATGGGCCAGTGCCCCGCATCTTCCTGCGGCTGAGCCCAAAAGACGCCTGTCGAGATGACGGGCTCAACGGCATGCGAGGATAAACGCCTTCCCCAGTGTGGTAGACAACTCCTTGGCCTGCCGTGGCTGACGGAGCCTGAGCGTCAGAGGTTCGCCGAAGGATGAAACCGGGCCTACACTTCCTGTGTCTGGCACATCCATGAGCCGACAACCATCACATAAGCGACAAGGCCCCTTGGCGAACTTCAGGATGATTTGAGGTTCTCCGAGGGGCTTTTCTTTATGGGGGAATGTGCCGCGCAGTTAAGGGACTCAGGCATCAGGGAAGAGGCAAGCAGGGGGCGGCATGGCGTCGCTCCAGTCCCCCTCGCTTGCCTGGTCAGCGAAAGGCAATCAAAACATCTGCTCGTCGTCCGCATCCACAAACAGCTGCAGACAGTCGCGTGCTTCGTCCTTATGCAGCCTTAGGTGAATGGGGTTGCAACAGGCCATGCAGTCCTCGTAGAACTCCTGATCCCCCTGGCTGGCATCCAGCTCGACCCGGGTGTGGTGGCCGCAGTGGGGGCAGACGATGCGCTTGCTGGTGTACTCGATCATGGTGACCTCCTCGGGCCCTTGGGCCGCCTCTGTTCCCTGATTCTAGTCGGCAAGAGGCGGCGCAACCGCGAGCGGGCGCACGTTTATGACAGGGAGCGGGGGATGCGCCGAGCCCTGAAGGTCTGACCCTGCGTACCCCGGTCCCTGTGGAATCAAGCCACCCAGCGGGCCAGCATGTTTACATCCAGCTCGGCGAGCGAACGCAGCTGATGATCGGCGATGGCGAGACGAGGGTCGCCGACCAGGGCCGGGCGCATGGAACGATAAGCGCCCCTTGGTAGACTACTTGACCCAGCGGGCCAGCATGTCGGCATCCAGCTCGGCGAGTGAACGCAGCTGATGATCGGCGATGGCCAGACGAGGGTCGCCGACCAGGGCCGGGTCCGGCACTATCAGCGCCTGCATGGACGCCGCCTTGGCCGCCAGCAGGCCGGTGAAGCTGTCCTCGATGGCCAGACAGTGCACAGGTTCGACGCCTAGCTTCTCGGCGGCGTGGATATAGACATCCGGGTGGGGCTTGCCAAAGCGCTCTACCTCGGCGGAGTGGACCGCCATGAAGCGATCCTGGATGCCGAGCTTGCCGAGCACCGCCTCCACCATGGTGAAGGGGGAGGAGGTAGCGAGCCCGATCTTGAGCCCTTGCGCCTCGATGAGGTCGAGGGCTTCCAGCACGCCGGCCTTGGCCTGACCCTCCTGCAGGATGAGCGCTATCACCTGATCCAGGATGCGTTGCACCACCTCTTCCTGGGTCGGGCCGCTCCAGGGGCGCAGGCGATACCAGTGGGCCACCAGCTGATCGATGCGCACCCCTATGGTGGAGTTGCAGTCCTCCTCGGTGTGGAAGTGGCCCAGCTCGGAGAAGATGGCCATCTGTGCCCGTTGCCAAAAGGGTTCCGAGTCGATCAGAACACCATCCATATCGAAGATCACGGCAGTTAACATCTTGTACTCCTGACATAGGTGAAGGGGGGATTATAAGCCCGGCGCTTCAATGGAAAAGGGGCAGTCGCCTGCCCCTTGCGCCGGATCACGCAGATAAACGTTTGTTTTGACGTGACAAAGAGAGCGCTCTAGAAGAGCACCTCGACCCGGGCAGCGACTGCCTTGGCCTTCTCCACCGCCTCTTGGCACCCTTGCCCACGGGCCAGCGCCACCCCGAGACGGCGGCGACCGGCGATCTCGGGCTTGCCAAAGAGCCGCAGCTGGGCGCCCGGCACCAGGGCCAGCGCCTCGCCAATCCCCTGATAGCGGATGTTCTGGCTGTGGCCTTCCCGCAGCACCACGGCGGAGGCGCTCGGCCCGTACTGGGTGATGGTGCCGACCGGCAGCCCCAGGATGGCGCGCACGTGCAGGGCGAACTCGGAGAGATCCTGGGAGATCAGGGTCACCATGCCGGTGTCATGGGGGCGGGGAGAGACCTCGCTGAACCACACCTCGTCACCCCTGATGAAGAGCTCCACCCCGAACAGGCCATGACCACCCAGGGCCTCGACCACCTTGGCCGCCACCTCTCTGGCGCGGGCCAGGGCCAGCTCGCTCATGGCCTGGGGCTGCCAGGATTCGCGGTAGTCACCGTCTTCCTGACGATGGCCTATGGGATCGCAGAAGTGGATGCCGTCCACGGCGCGCACAGTGAGCAGCGTTATCTCGTACTCGAAGGGGACGAAGCCTTCGACGATCACCTTGCCACGGCCGGCGCGCCCCCCCTCCTGGGCATAGCTCCAGCTCTCGTCCAGCCTGGCAAGATCGCGCAACAGGCTCTGGCCCTTGCCGGAGGAGCTCATCACCGGTTTCACCACGCAGGGCAGGCCGATGGCCTCGACGGCGGCGACGAACTCCTCCTTGCTCTGGGCGAAGCGGTAGGAGGAGGTGGGAAGGCCCAGCTCTTCGGCGGCGAGGCGGCGGATCCCCTCCCGGTTCATGGTGAGCTGGGTGGCGCGGGCGTTGGGCACGACCCTGACCCCTTTCTGCTCAAGCTCTGCCAGGGTATCGGTGGCGATGGCTTCGATCTCGGGGATGATGAGGTCGGGCTTGACCTCGGCCACCAGGGCGCGCAGGGCCGCGCCATCGAGCATGTCCAGCACGTGGGCTTGGTGCGCCACCTGCATGGCGGGGGCGTTGGGATAGCGGTCGGCGGCGATCACCTCGATGCCGAGGCGCTGCAGCTCGATGGCGACTTCCTTGCCGAGTTCGCCTGAGCCGAGCAGCAGGGCACGGGTGGCAGCGGGGCGGGTGGCGGTTCCAAACATCTGATCTCTCCTGATGTCCATGGTCAGGGTTGCTGACCCGAGTGAGTAAAAAAAGAGGCACGCATGGCGTACCTCAGGAAACGGATTTGTGGGCGCGCTGCTCCAGATGGGTCAGCAGCGTGATGGCGCCTATGATGATGGCGGCGCCGAGCCACAATCGGCCGGGAGGCGCCCAGCCAAACACCAGCCAGCCCGCGAGCACGTTCATGGGCAGCTTGGCAAAATCGAAAGGTTGCACGAAGGAGGCCTCGGCCACGCTGTAGGCGCGGGCGATGGACATCTGGGCCAGGGCCGACAGCACCCCGGAGGCCGCCACCAGCAGCCACTGGAGCTCGCTTGGCCACTGCCACTCCGGCAGGGCCAGCATGGCGTTGAAGGGGGTGCTGAAGATGAGCAGGTAGACCACTATGGTGTGGGACGATTCGCTCGCCGCCTGATAGCGCACCAGCAGGGAGTAACCGGCCCAGAACAGGGCGGCCACCACCGGCAGCAGGGAGGCCCAGCTGAAGTCATCGGTCCAGGGGGCCAGGATTAGCATGGCCCCGACAAAGCCCGCCAGGGTGGCCAGGATGCGCGCCCGGCTCACCTGCTCCTTGAGCAGCAAGGCGGAGCCGAGGGTGGCGAACAGGGGGGAGGTCATCAGCAGCGCTATGCCCTGCCAGATGGGCACGGGCACCGCCAGCGCCCAGAGCCAGAACTGGATGCCGATGACCGCCAGGGCGACGCGCAGCAGGTGCAGCCGCAGCTGGTTCGTCATCAGGGATTGGCGCAGGCCGTGGCGGATGAGCCAGGGCAGCAGGCAGATCAGGGCGACCAGGTACTGGTGAAAGGCGACCTGGGTCGAGGGGAGGCCGAGCTTGAAGCTGACAAACTGGCTCAGGCTGTTGACGGCGGCAAAGCAGAGGCCTGCCACCATCATCCAGACTGCACCGGCAAAGGGGGAGTGCCTGCGGGAGGGTGCCATGGGATCCGGGTCACTTAAAAAAAGTGCGGCGGATCATAACGGCAATCGTTTGTTCTGCCAAGGCTGGGGTGCTTGGTGAGTACCTCGCTGGCGACTAAGTGCGCAAGCATCAAAATATTTGAATAACTTGAGCATCTATTTTCGCTATCCGCCTTGAACCTCAATCTTTATAGTGACCTCCATCGACAGCACAGCTGTTCAACCGACAACCAAATGGAGTTTCACCATGGCCAATATCCTCGTTCTCAAGTCCAGCATCCTGGGCCAGTATTCCCAATCCAACGCCCTGATCGACGGCTACCTGGCCGAGCGCCAGGGTGACAGCGTCACTGTGCGTGATCTGGCAACCCTGAACCTGCCGGTGCTCGACGGCGAGCTGGCCATGGGCCTGCGCGGCGGTGAAAACCTCAACGAGCGTCAGCTGGCCGTGCTGGCCCAGTCCGACGAGCTGGTGGCCGAGCTCAAGGCGAGCGATCTGGTGATCATCGCGGCCCCCATGTACAACTTCAACATCCCGACCCAGCTGAAGAACTGGATCGATCTGGTGGCCCGTGCCGGTGTCACCTTCCGCTACACCGAGACCGGCCCGGTCGGCCTGGTGGAGAACACCCGTGCCCTGGTGGTCAGCCCCCGCGGCGGCCTGCACCTGGGTAACCCCACCGATCTGGTGACCCCCTACATGCGCACCGTGCTGGGCTTCATCGGCATCAAGGACGTGGACTTCATCTACGCCGAGGGCATGGGCATGGGTCCCGAGGCGCAGGCCAAGGGCATAGAGCAGGCTAAGGAGCAGCTGGAAACCCTGGCATACTGATGCCGTGACGCCTGCCTGCTCAGGCAGCACCAGAAACAACAACGCAGCCATCGGGCTGCGTTGTTGTTTTCAGATGGCGGGCACCACTCTTAATCCCAGATGAAGCGGCGACAGCCGCTGCCGACCAGCAGGCAGACCACCACCAGGGAGCCCAGCAGCAGGCTGCTGAGCCACTGCTCGGTACTCTGGGGCAGATGGGGGGAGAAGAGGCTGATCGTGAAGAGGGCGCTGATGATGATCAGGCTGGTCTGTCGGGTCAGGATCATGGTGTCGTCCTTGGCTGATGGTGAGCAAATTCAGGCTAACCGCCCTCTGTGACAGCCTGATGTATCCATACCTCAGGCTCATGGTCCAGCGCGGTTGCCTCTCACCTTAGCAGTTTTTGCCGCCACGGCCAGCGCCACGAGACAGCTTGTGATCCGGATCCCTATCTGAACTGCTTTTGATCAGGCTGGTAGTGGAAATCGCCGCCGGCCAGCCGCGCGATCAGGGCCTCCTTGTCGAGATCCTGCGCCCGGCAGAGATCGTCCAGATCAGCGTAATGATCACGCAGCTGCATGTTGACCAGGCTCAGCAGCATGTTGACGTCCATGGTGGCAAAGCGGGTGAGTGTCATGATTGTTGCTCGCTGTCCAGCAGGTGGAGTTGTTCGATGGCGTCGCTCACGCTTTGCAGGTGCAGCCGTATGCTCTGGCGCGCCTCGGCGGGCAGATAGTCGGTGAGGGTGTGCTGCCAGCTGCCCGCTTCGGTCTTGAGCTGCTGGAACAGGGTGAGCCCCGCCGGGGTGAAGGAGACCAGGCTGATGCGCTTGTCCTGTGCGCTGCTCTCGGTGAACAGGATGCCCTTCTCCACCAGACGGTGGATCTCGCGGGAGATCCGCACCTTGTCCATCCCGCTTGCCTCCACCAGCTCTTTCTGGCTGATGGGGTAGTGGGGGCCAAGCACCATCATCAGGCGCCATTGAGGCACCGTCAGCTGGTACCGCTGCTGGTAAAACTGTTCAAAGGTATCGCGCACCATTTCAGCGGCATGGACCAGCTGATAGGGGGGATAGTGCGCGAGCAGCTCTATGATCTTCGACATATGACATCCTGCTGTGGCGGCTGCATCGGGTGCAGTTTCTCTTGATACTTTGACCTTGATGATACGTAACACAAGGGCATTTGTCTGAACGGGCACCAGAAAAATGTGCGTTTGCGCACGTGTTGCGTCACGGATCCGGCAGCCTGGGTCTCAACTGGCCTTGTTGTTTACACTTTTACGCAGCCAGATCAAGGCATTATGAGCAAGCCAGGCCTCGCGACTCTGGAGCGCATAGAGCGCGGCCTCGTCGCGACTTCCCCCCTGCCAGTGACGGGGCTCCTGCTTGGGCAGCCTGCGCTGGCCCAGCAGGGTGGCGGGCACATGGGGGTTGGCGTCAAGGGCGGCGGCCAGATGGGGCTGCGCCGCCTGCTCGCCTTGGGTGGCAAACACCATCAGCGCCTTGTTGTAGCGCAGCCAGCAGGAGGCTTCATTGAAGCGCACCAGCAGGCCCTGCAGGGCGGCCCAATCCCCTTGCCAGGCATAGAGGCTGGAGAGGGGATGACGACAACCGGGCTCGTCGGCCTGACAAAGCTCGAGCAGGGCCAGGTATGCGTGGCGCGCCTGCTCCTGCTGCCCCAGTCGCAGCAGGCAATCGGCCCGGCCCGCCTGGGCCGCGATCAGCGGACGGGCCTCGGGCGCGTGCCAGCCGCGGCCTGCGTGCTGCTGCCAGAAGGCCTCGTCGAACAGGGCGCTGGCATCGGCAATGATGCGGTCAAACCAGGAGAGGCGGGCGAGGGGATCGCGGCACTGCGCCGCCTGCTCGAACCACTGCTGCCACTGGCGGGTCTGCTCGTTGTCGAGAAGCGGTTCTTCTTCATGCTGCGCCTCATCCTGATCCAGGGTCAGCAAGAGGTTGAGGGCCGTCTTCATCTGCTGGCGCTGCCGCTTGCAAAAATCGAGGAAGGGCAGCTCGCTGGCCGCGGCCTGATGCAGCATCTGGGCCATGGGTCTGTCACGGAACAGGCAGAGCTCGGCCACTAGGCTGAAGCGGTAGCGGGTGGCGGGATCGTTCAGATCCGTCGGCGTGGGCCAGCGGGCCACCCCCTGACTGAAGCCGTAGCTCCACTGACCGAGGGGGTGGCTCTGCTCGAAGACCTGCTCCGGGGTCTCGCTAGAGAGGCGGCACTGGCTCGGCAGGGCCAGCTGGGCGTCGTCGGCCTGGGCCTCCAGCTCGGCGATCAGGTGATGCAGCGCCTCGGCACTCTTCTCGTCCAGGGCTGTGTCATGGGGCAGCAGCCCGGCCAGCGGATCTTGCCAGTCAGGGGCGGTCGGCCCCGTCAGGCGGGCGCAGAGAAAGCCGTGCAGGGCCGGGTAACTCATGTCCTGCTGGCTGTGGTTCTGGATCCATTGATTGAGTTGACGGGTACGAGTGGCTGGGTTCATCGACGCTTCCTCTGGATTGGACGGCCGCGAAGTCTACCTAAAAGTGGGGTTATTTGCAGCCAAGGGGCGACCGAGTGCTGCTATTATCGCCAGTGCGGAGGCGCCCGGAAGTGAAAATCCTGCGCGGGAACGGGCAAGGGACTAGGTCCTGTCACGGCTCTGGGGTAACATGCGCGCCTGCATGAAAAACCTGAGCCCTTGTCCTCCCTCAGCCGGCGACAGGGGCGGTGCGCATTATTACGGGCCATGAACTGCAGGCCCATCCGGATATTGAAAGAAGAGATCACCATGTTACAGATTGGCAAGATGAACACCCTCACCGTCGTTGAGCTCGAAGACAGAGGCGCCTGGCTGGCCGCGGGGGAATATGGCGAGCTGCTGTTGCCCAGGCGTCAGCTGCCGGAAGGCGTTGCCGAAGATGGCGAGGTGTCCGTCTTTCTCTATCTGGACGCGGATTGCGAGCCGGTGATCACCACCGACAAGCCCTTTGCCATGGTGGGTGACATCGTCGGCCTCAAGGTGGTCAACGCCAACAAGATCGGTGCCTTCCTCGACTGGGGCATGAAAAAGGATCTGTTCGTGCCAAGCCGCGAGCAGAACAAGCCGATGCAGGTGGGCCATGTCTATCTGGTGCACCTGATGCTGGACAACGAGGGGCGCATGGTGGGCACCAGCCGCCTGGAGCGCTTCCTGCGCGTCGATCCCCCCTTCAAGGCCGGTGACGAGGTGACTGCGCTGCCGGGGGAACATACCCCCCTCGGCATCAAGGCCGTGGTCAATGGCCAGTACTCCGGCATGCTGTTCAAGAACGAGGTGTTCGGCCGCCTGATGACGGGCCGACCGCTGACCGCCTGGGTCAAGCAGGTCCGTGAGGATGGCAAGCTGGATCTGACCCTGCAAAAACCGGGGCAGGATCGGATGGATGATGCCGGCGGCCGTATTCTCACCCGCCTGCAGAAGCAGGGCGGCAGCCTGGCGGTGGGGGACAAGAGCGAACCCGAGCTCATCTACAAGATGTTCAACATGAGCAAGGGCACCTTCAAGAAGGCCATCGGCGGGCTCTACAAGCAGGGCAAGATCGTCATCGAAGACAACTGCATCACGCTGGTCGCCGCACAGACCGGCTCGGCGCAGGACGGCGAATAAGGTGCCGAGTCCCTGCATCGGCGACTGCCGGGCCAAGGACGGGCTCTGTCTCGGTTGCGGCCGCACCCTGACCGAGATAGGCCAGTGGTCCGCCATGGACAGCGAGGCCCAGCTGGCCCGCATGGCCGAGCTGGATGGCACGCGCCGCACCCACCAGTGCCCGGGATGCGGCGAGCCGGCGTTTTGCGCCGTCTCCGCCGGTGAACCCATCGAGCGTTGCTGGTGCAGCCAGCTGCCCGCGCTGCCCATGAGCGAGGCGAGCGCCTGCTGGTGCCGCCGCTGTCTGGCCAAGGCCATCGCGGCTCGCCCCTGAAGGGATAAAACGCAGAGACGAAAAAGGCGCCAGGGGCGCCTTTTCTTATGCCTGTTGCTGGCGGTGCCAGCGAACATGGACCTCGTGTTCGCTCTGATCCCGCGGCAGCAGGAAGGTGGCGTAGATCACCTCGAACTCCTCCTGATGATCCAGCAAGCCGACCCACACCTCGGCCCAACGCTCCATGTCGACCGGCACGCCGAGCTCGGTCGACCAGTCGGCGTTGGGCAGGGTTGCCTCGACGGCGCCACGCTGCTCGAATTCGAGGGTGATGTCGACGATTTGTTCGGGGGCCAGCATGTCGGAGGCCTGCTCCAGAAACTGATCATAGGCCCACTCGACCAGCTGATCCGGGCTACGTTGTTCCATGAAATCACTCCAGATACGTCCAGGTTCGCCACTTTACCAAGTATTGGGGATGGCGGCCAGCGCGTGAGGCCGGCAATCCCGTGCTGTCAAATGGCCGAAACAGGGGATAAGGTTAACAGAGCCGCCGCCATCGGGCGGCATCAAGAGGCATGTGGGCAGCATGAAGCGACGACAGCACAGGCGGCAGATCAAGCGGCGACGGGAGACCTGGTGGTGGCACTATCTGCCGCTGCACCGGGAGGTCGTTGGCGGCCATCTGGGGCCGGCCTCCGATCCCGTCGACGAACCTAATCGGCCTCGTGTACCCGGTTCAGGGTGATCTGACCGAGTTGTCCCATCTGACGGCGGATCCAGGCCGAGCGCTGCTGCACATAGGGCGAGGGGGGCTTGACCCGGTAGCGCCAGGGATTGGGCAGGGCGGCGGCCAGCAAGGAGGCCTCGTAGCGGGTCAGACGCGCCGCCGGCTTGCCGAAGTAGTGCCTGGCGGCGGCCTCGGCGCCATAGATGCCGGGCCCGAACTCCACTATGTTCAGATACACCTCGAGGATGCGGGACTTGTCCCAGCCCAGCTCCATCAGCAGGGTGAACCAGGCCTCTATCCCCTTGCGCAGGAAGCTGCGATCGCTCCACATGAAGAGGTTCTTCGCCGTCTGCTGGCTCAGGGTGCTGGCGCCGCGCACCCGCCGGCTCTGCTGGTTGTGCTTGAGGGCCGAGCTGATGGCGTCCATGTCGAAGCCGTTGTGATCGGCGAAGCGCTGATCCTCGGCGGCGATCACCGCCAGTTGCAACTCCCGCGAAATGCGCTCGAGCGGCACCCAGTCGTGCTTGACCTCGGCCACCTTGGCGGGCGGAAACAGCGCCCGCTCGAGGCGCCAGGTCCACATGGGAGGATCGATGAAGCGCAGCAGCGCCACCGAGACGATGGAGCTGACCAGCGCCGCCAGCAGCAGCTTGCCGAGCCAGCCCAGCAGGCGGCGCCAGCGCGTCGGTCTCACGGGCTCAGGCTCTGAGTCCCACTCATAGTGACCGGGATCGTCGGGATCCGGAATTATTGGGGCAGCCATTCGATGTGGCAGAACTTCTCGTCGACACGGCGGGAGAGCAGCATGCGGGCGAACAGGTGCTCATACTCCTGCTCGGCATTGCCAAGGCCAACCCAGATCTCGGCGTACTCGGCATCGCTCACGGCAAACCCCACGTCCGCTTCCCAGTCATCGGCGGGGTCGGTCTCCGCCAGCAGACCGCGGTCGTTGAACGCCTGGTTGAACAGGGCTATTTCCTGCTCGGGCAGGTTGTCCGAGGCCAGCTCCATGAAGAGTTCGAGGGCGGTATCGAGCAGTTCCTCGACGCTGTGCATTTCGTCATTCAAAGGCATAAGAGCTGTGTTCCAGATGAGAGGGAGAGGTCCCGTCGGCAGGGCCGAGGGGGCGGGCAGTATTCTAGCTGGCCCCGCACGCCTTGGCGAGATGCCTCTGCGCCAGGCAATAAAAAACCGGATCCTGACAAAGGATCCGGTCTTCACTGGGGAAAAGGGTCACGCATGGGGCGTCAGCTCATCCCTTCTTCTGGTCGTCGGCGAAGGTGATGTTGAGCTCCAGCACCGACAGCTCGTCACTCTTCTGATCGAGCTGGACGGTGATCTTGTCCGGATCGATCTGCACATATTTACGGATCACGTCGAGGATATCCTGCTTGAGCTGGGGCAGGTAATCCGGCCCCCCTCTGGATGAACGCTCGTGAGCAACGATGATCTGCAACCGCTCTTTGGCCAGTTGTGCGGTGTTCTGTTTCTTGTTGGAACGAAAATAATCCAATAATGACATGTTTAACTCCCGAACAGTCGGCTAAAGAAGCCCTTCTTCTCTTCTTCCAGAAAACGAAAATCCTTGGTATCGCCCAGCAGGCGTGCGACGGCGTCCTCATAGGCCTGACCGGCATCGGACTCCTTGTCCAGAATGACCGGCTCCCCCGAGTTGGAGGCACGCAGCACCGCCTGGGACTCCGGGATCACCCCGAGCAGTTTGATGGCCAGGATCTCCTGCACATCCTGCACGCTCAGCATGTCGCCACGGCTGACGCGGGTCGGGCAGTAGCGGGTCAGCAACAGGTGCTCCTTGATGGGGTCTTCCCCGCGCTCGGCGCGACGGGACTTGGAGGCCAGGATGCCGAGGATGCGGTCCGAGTCACGCACGGAAGAGACTTCCGGGTTGGTGGTGACGATGGCCTCGTCGGCGAAGTAGAGCGCCATCAGGGCGCCAGACTCGATGCCGGCGGGGGAGTCGCAGACGATGTAGTCAAACTTCATCTCCGCCAGCTGATCCAGGATCTTCTCGACCCCTTCACGGGTCAGGGCGTCCTTGTCCCGGGTCTGGGAGGCGGGCAGGATGAAGAGGTTTTCCGAGCGCTTGTCCTTGATGAGGGCCTGGTTGAGGTTGGCCTCACCGTTGATCACGTTGACGAAGTCATACACCACGCGCCGCTCGCAGCCCATGATGAGATCCAGGTTTCGCAGGCCAATGTCAAAATCGATGACCACTGTCTTGTGGCCACGCTGGGCCAAGCCGGTGCTCAGGGCCGCGCTGGTTGTGGTCTTGCCAACGCCACCTTTGCCCGATGTAACGACTATGATTCGCGCCATTCTCGCTTCCTTGTAACTCTATTTGATGCGGTCTATTCGGAGTTGTTCGTTGTCCAGCCGGATATGGACTGGCTCTTGTATCAGGCCTGCCGGCAGTGCATCGCTGAGCTGGAAGGTGCCCGCGATGGAGAGCAGCTCGGCCTGCAATTGCTGGCAGTAAATGCGGGCAAGGGGATTGCCCTTGGCCCCCGCGATGGCACGGCCACGCAGGGCGCCATAAATATGGATGCTGTCGTCGGCGATGACTTCGGCGCCAGGACTGACCGAGCCCAGCACCACCAGGGAGGTGCCGGCAGCATAGATCTGCTGGCCGGAGCGCACCGGCCCGACGTGAACCTTGCTCGGCTCCAGGGGAGCCTGAACCGGGGCGACCGGTGCCACCTCAACGGGTTCAGGCGCTGGCGCCACAGGTTCGGGGTCGGCCTTGCGGCTCTTGCCCGACACCATGACGGCCAGCCCGGCCGCCTTGGCCGCCGTCTTCATCACCTCATCCCGCGCCCCCGTGATGCCGACCAGCACGAAATCTTCCGACTCGACCAGCTCCCTGAGCTGCTCGAAATCGGGGATCTCGCTGAGGCGCTCCACATTGAGGACGAGGGGGGCACAATTAAAAAACTGGGGCGCCTGCGCGACCTTGGCCTCCAGCAGTTGTCGGATCCGGTCCGGATTGCCATCGCTGAGATGCAACACAGAAATAGTGAAGGTGGTCCCTTTCAATTCGTTATCGCGTTCAACCATGAATCTTCCCCGAACCGAGACGGTAATACGTTATTGTTATTCAATTCCTGATGTTATAGTTTGCCACCACCAGAGGCAATGAACCCGTCGGATTATATCAATTTCCATGTTGTGTGCAGTCTATAAAAGTCGCAAAAAAGCCGAGACCTATCTCTTTATTGAAAGAAGAGAGGACTTTTCCCGTGTGCCAGAGGCACTGATGAGTACCTTCGGACGCCCCGAGCTGGTCTTGATGACCAAGCTGGACCTGGCCAAGCCCCTGGGGATCGCCTCCACCGAGCGGGTGATGGCGGCCTTGCAGAGCCAGGGCTTCTACCTGCAGGTGCCCCCGCCGCCGGAAAATCTGCTGGAGCAGCACAAGGCACAAATAAAGGGCACCCGCTGATGCAGGGTCGGCTGGCACTGTTATTGTTGAGCGCACTATTAAGTGCGCCCCTGCAGGCTGGCGTCGATTTTGACCATTATGTGACGAGTCTCAAACAGCAGGCTTTGGCGGCCGGCATCCAGCCTGCGACGGTAACGGCCGCCTTTGCCGATATTCGCCTCATAGAGGCGGCCATCAAGCACGACAAAAATCAGCCGGAATTCAAACTGACCCTGGATTCCTATATTCCCCGCGCCGTGCCCCAATGGAAAGTCAAGCAAGCCCGGGCCTTATATCGCCAGCATCTGCCGTTGCTCACGAAAATAGGTGATGAATATGGGGTGCAGCCCCGTTTTATTGTCGCCTTGTGGGGCATAGAAACCAATTTCGGCAAGCTCACCGGTAATTTCCCGCTGATCTCCTCACTGGCGACCCTGGCCTGGGAAGGACGACGGGAAGCCTTCTTCAAGGAGCAGCTGTTCGATGCCCTGCGCATCATAGAGCAGGGGCACGTGAGCCCCGCCGCCTTCAAGGGCTCCTGGGCGGGTGCCATGGGGCAGGTGCAGTTCATGCCCTCGTCCTTCCTCAAATACGCGGTCGATCAGGACGGGGATGGCAGGAAGGATCTGTGGGGCAATCTCGCGGATGTGTTTGGATCGGCAGCCAATTATCTGCACCAGAACGGTTGGCGCGAGGATCAGACCTGGGGACGGCGGGTGAAGGTGCCTGAGGCCCTCAATCCTGCCCTGTTCGGGCTGGAGCAGCGCAAGCCGCTGTCGGCCTGGCAAGCCCTCGGGGTGCGGCAACTGGACGGCTCGCCGCTGCCGAAGGTCGATATGCAGGCCTCCCTCATTCGGCCCGATGACGTCCATGGCCGCAGTTACCTTGCCTATGACAATTATCGGGTGCTGCGCCACTGGAACCGCTCCCCCTATTTCGTGGTGGCGGTCGGCACCCTGGCGGATCGGATAGTGGAATAAAAGCGGAGTCAGAGCGGGAAAGGAGCGAAACAGGATGGCGGGGCAGGTCGCCGAACAAGATAGCAAAATTATCCCTTCAAGCTATGACATCCTGACGGATGAGCCGATCCCATCCGAGTGAATTGCCCGCTTCTTTTTTTATTCTTCATGCCAGTGAGTTTGCCCTTGAGAAAATTCACAGACAAAAAAAGGCGGGAATCTCTCCCGCCTTGTTTGTCTCTGCTGTCTGCCGCTTATTCGCAGGCAACCTGCATCACCTTGATGGCCAGGCCACCGCGGGAGGTCTCACGGTACTTGGAGTCCATGTCCTTACCGGTGATGTACATGGTCTCGATGACCTTGTCCAGGGAGACACGGGGCTTGGAGGTGCGACGCAGGGCCATGCGCGAGGAGTTGACCGCCTTCATGGCGGCGATGGCGTTGCGCTCGATGCAGGGCACCTGTACCTGGCCGGCGACCGGATCGCAGGTCAGACCCAGGTTGTGCTCCATGCCGATCTCGGCCGCTTCACACACCTGCTCCGGGCTGCCGCCCATGAGTTCGGTCAGGCCGGCGGCGGCCATGGAGCAGGAGACACCCACTTCACCCTGGCAACCCACTTCGGCACCGGAGATGGAGGCGTTCATCTTGTAGAGCATGCCGACGGCGGCGGCGGCCAGGTAGAAGCGGGTGTATTCGTCGCGGCCGACCGGCTGGATGAACTTGTCGTAGTAGGCAAGCACGGCCGGGATGATGCCCGCGGCACCATTGGTCGGAGCCGTGACGACGCGGCCACCGGCGGCGTTCTCTTCACTCACCGCCAGGGCGAACATGTTGACCCAGTCGACGATGCTCATGGGGTCGTTGGAGAGATGCTCGTTGGTGGTCAGCTGACGGTAGAGGGGAGCGGCACGGCGCGGCACCCGCAGCGGGCCGGCCAGGACACCCTCGGTGCGGCAGCCGCGCTCTATCCCTTCACGCATGGTGGTCCAGATCTTGCCGAGCTTCTTGTAGATCTCTTCCGGAGTGTTGAAGCACTTCTCGTTCTCCAGCATCAGGGCGGAGATGGAGAGACCGGTCTGGCCGCAGTGGGCGAGCAACTCGGCGGCGCTCTTGAAGGGGTAGTTGACGGTCATGTCGCCGCTGTCGGCCTTGCCGAAGCTCTCTTCGTCGACGATGAAGCCACCGCCGATGGAGTAATAGGTCTTGCTGTAGATGGCCTCGTCTTCGATGAAGGCGGTCAGCTTCATGCCGTTTTCGTGCAGGGGCAGGGCCTCGTCATGGAACACCATGGCGCCTTTCGGGAAGCTGACGGTGTGGCAGTGCAGGCCGATGGGCAGGCGGCCGGTCTGCTCGACCCGGGAGATGAATTCAGGAATGCCGTCGATGTCGACATTTTCCGGCAGGTTACCCGCCAGCCCCATGATGATGGCGGTGTCGGTGTGGTGGCCTTTGCCGGTCCAGGAGAGGGAGCCATAGACGTCAACCTGGATCCGGGTGATGTCACGGATCTTGCCGCTAGCACGCAGATCATCCACGAACTGTTTGGCAGCTTTCATCGGGCCGACAGTGTGGGAAGAGGAGGGGCCAACACCGATTTTGAAGATATCAAAAACGCTGATCATGTAACAATTACCTCAGGGTAGAAGGGGGCGCCATGCCCGCTCGCAGAAAGGGTGATCCATGGGACGGGTCTGTCGTCACAAAGGCCGGGAAACCAGATAACCGCAGTGTAACGGCTTCCTGCCTAAAAAAAGTTGAAATAGATCTATTTTTGTTGAATTGACGGCGCGAGTATAAAATTTATTTTGATGGTTATCCATTTTGTTAAGTGCGAGGCAAACGTTTTGCGAAAAAATACCCGGCCAGGCCGGGTATCTGAGGGTCATCTGAGATCGTTTTTACCCAGGCTTAACATTCGGTGATGTTGACGGCGAGGCCGCCGCGGGCTGTCTCCTTGTACTTGGTCTTCATGTCGTTGCCGGTTTCCCACATGGTCCTGATCACCTTGTCCAGCGACACCTTGTGCTCGCCGGTGCCACGCAGGGCGAGGCGGGCGGCATTGATCGCCTTGACCGCTCCCATGGCGTTGCGCTCGATGCAGGGCACCTGCACCAGGCCGCCGATGGGATCGCAGGTCAAACCTAAGTTGTGCTCCATGCCGATCTCGGCGGCGTTCTCGACCACGGCCGGGCTGCCGCCCAGCAGTTCGGCCAGGGCACCGGCGGCCATGGAGCAGGCGACCCCCACTTCTCCCTGACAACCCACTTCGGCCCCCGACAGTGAGGCGTTCTTCTTGTACAAGATGCCGATGGCGGCGGCGGTGAGGAAGTACTGCATCAGCAGCTCGTCATCCACCTTGCGCACGAAGCGATCGTAATAGTGCAGCACGGCGGGGATGATGCCGGCGGCGCCGTTGGTAGGGGCGGTCACCACCCGGCCACCGGCGGCATTCTCCTCGTTGACGGCCAGGGCAAACAGGTCCACCCACTCCATCACCATCAGGGGATCCTTGTTGAAGTTGGTCTCGCCGCAGAGCTGGCGATAGAGGGCCGGGGCGCGGCGCTTCACCTTGAGCCCCCCCGGCAGCACCCCCTCGCTCCTGCAACCGCGCTCGACGCAGCCCTGCATCGCCTGCCAGATCTTGCGCAGGCCCGCCTTTATCTCGGCTTCGCTGCGAAACACCTTCTCATTGGCCAGCATCAGCCCCGAGATGGAGAGGCCGCTCTCCTGGCAGTGGGCCAGCAGCTGGGCCCCGCTCTCGAAGGGGTAGGGGACGGGGTGGGCGGCATCGAAGCGGGCGGCCTCTTCCCGGGCGTTGGCGAAGTGGCTCTCCTCTATGATGAAGCCGCCCCCGATGGAGTAGTAGGTCTGCTCGAACAGCAGGGTGTCGCCCTCATAGGCGCGCAGCGTCATGCCGTTGGAGTGGGCGGGCAGGGTCTTGCGCCGATTGAAGAGGATGGCGCCGACGCGGGGGAACTGGCTCGGTTGCTCCCCCCCCAGACGCAGGGTCTGGCTGTGCTCCACCTGAGCGAGGAAGGCAGGGATGGCCTCGATGTCCACGGATTCGGGTTCGAAGCCCGCCAGCCCCAGGATGATGGCCTTGCCGGTGCCATGACCCTTGCCGGTCTGGCCGAGGGAGCCGTAGCACTCGACCACGACGCGCCCGGTGCGGGAGAGGAGTGCGCTCTGCTTGAGGGTGTGCACGAAGGCGCAGGCTGCCCGCATCGGCCCCACTGTGTGGGAGGAGGAGGGACCAATCCCGATGGAAAACAGGTCGAAGACACTGATCATGACGTACTCCGATTATGGATTTCGTCTAAACATTGTAAATTTTTTGTAGTCGATGAAAAGGGGGGAAGCGACAGCCTGTGATGGCGGTGTGGAAATGGGGCAAAACAGGGGGATCAGGGGCGCCAGGAGGAGCGGATAGGCAGCTCATGGCACCCCTGCGGGGTTATCAGTCGAGGAACTCGCACAGGTAGGCGGTGGCTGTCTTCACTTCCAGCTTGAAGGAGGAGTGACCGGCCACGTCGAAGGACTCGCCCTGATGGTAGCTGTGCCATTCGTCTTCATCGGCCAGCTGGATGCGAAGGACACCCTTGACCACCGTCATCCGCTCCGGGGCGGCGGTGTTGAACTGGTACTCGCCCGCTTCCATCACGCCGACCGTGGCTTTCTCGCCTTTTTGCTCGAAACCGATAGATTTAACATTTCCGTCAAAATATTCGTTAACTTTCAGCATCTTTTCTTCCCTGTATGCACGTTTGAAGAGCCAAAGTAGCACATTATTTTGGCCATTGTCATGGTGAAACAGGGAAAAAACAGTGAGTTTCTTGTGGGTCTCAACTTTGTGAAAAACCATAAAAATTCGTTTCGTTCAGGGATCCCGATGTTAAACGGGTAATAAATATGAGATAAAGCGCGCCGCCAGAGCAATGGAGAGGATTTGACGCTCTGGGTGGTCATTTACGCTGCAAAAGTGTGAGTAATTGCTTAATAAAGGAACATTCTGTGTTGACAAAAGGATTAATTAAAAATATCGGCTTCCAGGTCGTGGTCGCCATGATCCTGGGGGCGCTGGTGGGTGCCCTCATGGGTGAGCAGGCGACCGTCTTCGCACCCCTGGGTACGCTCTTCATCCAGCTGATCAAGATGCTGGTGATCCCGCTGGTGGCGGTCGCCATCCTGTCCGGGGCCGCCAATCTGGGGGCCAGCCCGGCCGCGGGCAAGATAGGGGTGACCACGCTCGCCTTCTTCCTCGGTACCTCCGCCCTGGCGGTGCTGCTGGCGCTGGTGATGGGTCAAGTCTTCAAGCCCGGTGTCGGGGTCGATTTCGGCTCCACTGCCGCCATGTTCTCCGGTGACTACGCCGACAAGGGCGCCCTGCCGGATGCCGTGGCTACCCTGCTTGGGATGATCCCGACCAATGTGTTCAGCGCCCTGAACGAGGCGAACATACTGCAGATCCTGGTGTTCTGTATGTTCCTCGGCATCGCCCTGGCCAAGCAGCCCCGCGAGCGCGCCAAGCCGCTGGTGGATGGCCTCAACACCCTGGTGGATGCCTTCGTCTGGATGATCAACAAGGTGATGCTGATAGCCCCCATCGGGGTCTTCGGCCTGATGGCCGATGCCATCGGCACCTATGGCTTCGACGTGCTGACCCTGGTGCTCAAGCTGTTCGTGGTCTATGTCGCCGCCATCCTCATCTTCGGCTTCGTGGTCTACCCGATGCTGATCGCCTTCTTCTCCAACACGCCGGTACGCAAGTACTTCTCGGCGATGAAGAAGCCGCAGATCGTGGCCTTCTCTACCGCCTCGTCCATGGCGACCCTGCCGGTCAACATGGAGACCTGCGAGCACGATCTGAAGGTGACCAACGCCACCGCCTCCTTCGTGCTGCCGCTGGGTGCCACCATCAACATGAGCGGCAACGCCATCTATTACGGTCTGGTGGCCATCTTCTTCGCCCAGGTCTACAACATCGATCTCACCATGGGCGCCTGGGCGGCCATCATAGTCACCTCGACCCTGGGTGCCATCGGTCAGGCTGGCGTGCCGGGCCCGAGCTTCCTGGTGGTGGCCGTGCTGCTGGCGGCCGGCATTCCCATCGAGGGGCTGCCGCTGTTGTTCGCGCTGGATCGCCTGTTCGACATGATCCGTACCGCGCTCAACATCACCGGCGATGCGGCTTGCGCCATCATAGTCGATCGCTACAGCCCGGATTACGATCCGAACCGCTGGAGCAAGGAAGCCTGAGACCAGGCCCACTGCCATGAATGACAAGAGGGAGGCGCAAGCCTCCCTCTTTTTATTTGCCTCGGACCGGAATGGTCGTCCCTTCCTTGTCGACTCAGGGAGTCAGCTGGCCCAGCGCCTGCCGGCAGCGCTGCTCGGCCGCCTCCAGCTCCAGCAAGACCATCTGGATGTCTTCCAGCTGCTGCTGCAGCGTCTCCCGCTTGTCGGCCACCAGCCCCAGCATGGTCTGCAACTGGGAGCGACTGCTCTTGTCCGCGTCATAGAGATCGAACAGCTCCCGGATGTCCGCGAGGCTGAAGCCCAGCCGTTTGCCACGCAAGGTCAGCTTGAGGCGCACCCTGTCCTGGCGGCTGTAGATCCGGGTCTGTCCCTGGCGCGTCGGGTTCAGCAGGCCCTGATCCTCGTAGAAGCGGATACTGCGGGTGGTCACATCGAATTCACGGGCCAGCTCGCTGATGCTGAAGGTCCGGGCGTCATCCTTGGATTTGGTCATAGGGCTGTCTTGGCTGTCATCTGGTTGTCAATGCAGGCTGGCACCTTACCCAAACGTCAACTTCCCCGCAAGTCTTGTTCCGGGGACGGCGGCGGCATATGTTATCCCAATGTAACAAGGAGAGTGCGATTGATGGATATAGTGATTGTGGCGGCCAAACGTACCCCCATGGGGGCCTTTCAGGGGGCCCTGAGCGCCTTGAGTGCACCCGAGCTCGGCGCCTGCGCCATCCGCGCCGCCCTGGCGGCGGCCGGAATAGACCCAGCCCGGGTCGATGAGGTCTATCTGGGCAATGTGCTGAGCGCCGGGGTCGGGCAGGCACCGGCCCGCCAGGCGGCACTCAAGGCCGGGCTGCCGGACAGGGTGCCCTGCACCACCGTCAACAAGGTGTGCGGCTCCGGCATGAAGGCGGTGATGCTGGCGGCAGACGGACTGCGGCTGGGGGAGGTGGATGTGGTGGTGGCGGGCGGCATGGAGAGCATGAGCCGGGCCCCCTATCTGCTGGACAAGGCGCGCAGCGGTTTTCGCATGGGCCACCAGAGCGTGCTGGATCACATGTTCCTCGACGGCTTGCAGGATGCCTACGAGGGGCACCTTATGGGCCACTACGCCCAGCTGAGCGCGGACAGGGCCGGGCTGACCCGGGCCGACATGGATGCCTTCGCCATCGCCTCCCTGGAGCGGGCCCTGGCGGCGCAGCGAAGCGGCGCCTTCGGGGCCGAGCTGGCGCCCGTGATGGCCGGGGACACCCTGCTGCTGGCCGACGACGAGCAACCGGGCAAGGCCAGACCCGACAAGATACCGACCCTGAAACCAGCCTTCAGCAAGACGGGCACCATCACGGCGGCCAATGCCAGCTCCATCTCGGACGGGGCGGCGGCACTGGTGCTGATGCGGGCCGAAACCGCCGAGCACCTGGGCTTGCCCGTGCTGGCCAGGGTGGTGGGCTACCAGAGCCATGCCGCCCTGCCGGCGGAGTTTACCAGCGCCCCCGTGGGGGCCATCGACAAGCTGCTGGCCCGGGTGGGCTGGTCGGTGGAGGAGGTGGACCTGTTCGAGGTGAACGAGGCCTTTGCCATGGTGAGCATGCTGGCCATGGCAGGGTGCCAGATCCCCCATCACAAGCTGAACGTGAACGGAGGCGCCTGCGCCCTGGGCCATCCCCTGGGGGCAAGCGGCGCCCGCATCCTGGTCACCCTGATCCATGCCCTGCAGGCGCGGGGCCTGCGGCGAGGGGTGGCGAGCCTGTGCATCGGCGGCGGGGAGGCGACCGCCATGGCCATCGAACTGGGCTGAAAAGCTTCCCCCGACGGCGCAGGCCGATAAACGCACAACGTCCCTCTTGCGGGGACGTTGTCATTTCCGGAGATGGATAGGTGAGCGCGGGGAGTGGGTTCAGTCCGTTCCTTCCATGGCCTGGAGCTGCTGATTGACCCAGGTGGTGGCGGCCAGATAGAGGTGGCTGACCTTCTCTTCATTGAGCCCCAGGCGGGCTGTGCTGGCGGCGATCCGCTGCCAGTTGGCCTTCTCGTACTCTTCACAGAACGCGAGATAGAACCCCAGATTGCCCTTGCGCTCCAGCAGGGCGGCGCGGATCTCGGCGGTCAGGGGTATGGTGCCGAGCAACTGATCCAGCGGTTGCCCCATCAGCACGTCCAGCAGGGAGAAGAGCCCGGTGATGAAGGCTTGCTGCGCCTGCTGGGTGGGGGCATGGGTCTGCGCCAGCAGCTCGCAGAAGCGGGCCCGGATGAGGGACATCTGGTAGAGCTCGGCACTCTTGTCGTGACCGGCGCTGGTGGCGGCGATCAGGGCCACGAAGCGCTTGAGCTGGGCGTGCCCCAGGGAGCTGGCGGCCTGGCGAAACGAGGCGATGGGCTGGGGAAAGCGCTTGAGGTGGTTGACGTAGCGCAGCAGCTTGAGGGAGAGGGAGAGATCCTGGTTGAGCAGCTGCTCTATCTTGTCCAGATCCGGCTCGGCCTGATTGACCACCTTCAGCAGCTGCATCACCACCAGCTGGGTCGGGGGCATGGTGGTCTGCTGCACCATCTGGGGCCGACTGAAGAAGAAGCCCTGGAACAGCGACACTCCCAGCGCCTTCATCCGTTCAAACTCGTCCTTGTCCTCCACCTTTTCGGCGAGGTAGGTGAGCGGCAGGTGGCTATGGGTCTGCATGAACCGCTCTATGCTGGCGAGCGGTGTGGCCCGCAGATCGAACTTGATGATGTGGATGTAGGGCAGGAACCTGTCCCAGGCCGGGACCAGGGTGAAATCATCCAGCGCCAGCCGGTAGCCCAGCCCGTGGAGCTGGATCACCTTGTCCAGCAGGGCATCGTCGGGCTCGGCATCTTCCAGTATCTCGATCACCACCTTGTCCTGGGGCAGGCACTCGGCCAGGCCGTCCAGCAGCAGGGAGTGAGGAAAGTTGATGAAGCAGGGGTGGCCGCCAAGCAGCTGATCGATGTTCTGTTGCAGGAACTGCTCCGTCACCAGTCGGGAGGTGGCCAGCTGGGCGGAGATGGGGGGAAACACATTATCCAGGCTGTCGCGAAACAGCAGCTCATAGGCATGGGTCTTCAATTCCCGATCCAGGATGGGCTGCCTTGCTACATAGGAATACATGCATTTCTCCAGCATGGGTGAAGGCTTGATTCTATGGTGAAGCGGATCACTATGCCAGTGCCGACCGGGTCGAAAAGGTCAGCAACTGGCATAGTGTTGCCAGGGGTGGCGGGATCAGAAGAGGTAGTTGAGCTGCAGACCGGCCAGCCAGGCGTCCCCTTCCGAGGTGCCCTGGAAGGTGGAGGTGGTTTGCGCCATCCCGGGTTTGAGCTGCATGGTTTCGCTCACCTCGACCTTCTTGCCGTCGATCAGGGTCAGCCCCAGATCCAGCGACAGGTTGCTGTCTATCTGGTAACCCACCCCGGCGCTGTACCACACCCGATCCGAGTCCGGGATGGAGATGGTGCGGCGATCGGCGGGAACCGGGCTGCGATCGTAGGCCAGGCCGGAGCGCAGCTGCCACTTCGGATCCAGGCGATAGGTCAGGCCGAAGGCGTAGCGCCAGCTGTCTTCCCAGTGCTCGTCCTTGATGTGCATGGTGCCATGGTGATCGAGCTCGGACTCGAGCTGGACGAACTTGCTCCAGTTGGTCCAGTTGATGCTTGAATGGATCGCAAGGGCCGGGGTCAACTGATGGAACAGGGCCAGCTCCGCGGTGGCGGGCAGGGGCAGATCCAGGGTGCCGGTGTCGGTGAAGGTGCGACCCAGCAGGTCGGTGCCGACGGCATCCCCGGAGAGGGTCAGGTTGACGTCATGGCGATAGGAGAGGCCGAGGCGGGTGGCAGGGGACAGCTCCAGCAGGGTGCCGAGATGCCAGCCAAGGGCCCAGCCATCCCCCTTGAGGTGCTTGGCAATCTTGTTGTTGGAGGGGAAGGTGCCACCCACTTCCCCTTCGCCCTGAATGGCGGAGAGGCCGGCGCCGACCGACCAGTGCTGGTTGATGCGATAGGCCAGGGAGGCGCCGAGATCCACCGTCTTGATGTCGGAGACGTTGCCGAAGTGACCGGCGTTGTAGTTGTCCGGCATCTGGACGCCGAGGCCATAGTAGGAGGTCGCCGCCAGCCCCAGCCACCATTGATCATTCAGGGGCAGGATGAGATAGGCGTTGGGCACCCAGGCACCGTCCGCGATGTCGTTGGCGCTCGCATCCAGGGTCACCGGGCCCTGGGTGGTGGGGACCCGGGTCACCCCCTCGATGTTGACGTCAGGCTGTATATGGATGACGCCGCCGGAGAAGGCGGTGCGCTCGAAACGGGTCATGGCGGCCGCATTGCGGGCGAGCACGCTGGCGTTGTCGGCGATGGCTGCCTCCCCGGCGAAGGCACGGCCCATGCCGGTGGCCGATTGTTCCGCCAGCTGGAAACCGGCCGCCAGGACCTGGCCAGGCAGCAAGATCAGGGCGATGAGGGAGGGCTTGATGGTCGACTGCATTGCTTTTCCTCGGGATGAACTGAGGGTTCATTCTGTGATTCGGTTGGGGGCGGGATTTTATATGGTATGACCAGTAAGGCAACGGGGGCGGGGGCCGAGCGGGCAAAACGGGATTAAATGCTGGAGCGGTTACTTATAACAGTTTGATAAAAAACAAAAAGAGTACAGCTGTTTGCTACAGCTGTGCGCCGAAATGGGGATGTCGCATAAAAAAAGAGCGCCCGGAGGCGCTCTGTTTGATCGCGATGAAATCAGAATTTCATGTTGAACTGGGCGGAAGCCAGGAAGGCGTTGCCGTGGGAGGTGCCCTTCCAGCGTACCGGATCGGTATGGCTGGTCAGACCTTCGTTCACGTCCACTTCCTTGCCGTCCAGGTAGGCCATGCCGAAATCGACGCTCATGTCCTGATCGATGTGGTAGGTGGCGCCGGCGCTGTACCAGACACGGTCGGAGTCAGGAATGCTCAGGCTGCGGTATTCCGGCTCGATCGGGCTGTTGTCGTAGGCGAAGCCGATGCGGGCTTCCCAGGACGGGTTGACGTACCAGGTACCACCGATGGCGTAGCGGGCGGAATCCTTGAACTTCTCGTCTTTTTGCAGGCAGACTCCACCGGCACAGGCGTTGCTGGTGGCCTTGAGCTCCTGGAAGGCGCTCCAGTCGGTCCAGTTGACGGAGTAGTGCACCGCGAACTGCTGGTTCAGACGGTGGTAACCGGCGAACTCGGCCTGGGCAGGCAGATCCAGCTTGAGGTTGCCATCGACGGTCTGGTAACCGGAGGTCAGCCCCTTGAAGTCGCCGTCAAAGCTCAGATCTACCTGGGAGCGGTAGGTCAGGGCCAGGCGGTTGCTGTCGTTGATCTCGTACAGGGCGCCGACGTTCCAGCCAAAGCCCCAGGTATCACCCTTGAGGTGGGCGATGGCGGTGTCGCTGTTGTGAACGATACCGGTTCTGGCGGTCAGGCCCGGAGCCAGGGCACCGGCATAGCGGTTCAACTCGGCCTGGGCATAGACGGCATTGACACCGGCACCCACGCTGAAGTTGGAGTTGATGCGGTAGGCGATGTTGGGGTTGATGTTGAAGGTCAACAGCTCGGTATCACCGGCACCGGCACCGGCCGGGAAGGTCTTGGAGTACTCGGTGGAGAGGCCGTAGTTGGAGAAGAGGCCAATCCCCCAGGCCCACTGATCGTTCAGGGGCTGGATGAAGTAGGTGGCAGGCACGAAGGCATCGGGGGCGATGTCGCTCTCGCTGGCCGATGCCAGCTTGGCCGGACCGGCATAGATGTCACCCGCGACATCCACGTCGGGCTTGATGTAGGTACCGGAAACAGACAATGCCATCTTGTCGAACGTGGTCATGGCGGCCGGGTTGCGGGACAGCACGGACGCGTTGTCGGCGATGGCTGCTTCACCGGCATAGGCGCGGCCCAGACCGGAGGCCGAGTGTTCGTTCAACTGGAACGCGGCGGCGAAGGTCTGAGTGCTGGCCAGGGTGACGGCCGCGGCGATCAGGCTTTTCTTGAAAAAGGCAGTTGTCATAGTGTTCTCTCTTTGTAAGCAGATTTTCTGTCGATATCAGGGCTCTTTGGCCGCTATAGACGACAAGATCTGTTGTTATGTCAGCTTCTTCCCATTCACTTCTGGCGTGATTCTATGGATCTGGTAGGAGGTAAGAAATCAGACCAGTGACAGCAGAATACATAAAAGTTTCCATTGTGTTAATCATTTGTTTTAACTTGCCGTTTAAATAGTCTGTTTTATCCATTATCGGATAAATAACACACAATGAGTTCCTTTTGAATCGTTCAAAAAAAATAGTAAAAATGTGACTTCAGGTGGGTATCAAGCGGGAAGTTGTCGGGATTCTGAGATGAACAGGCAGACAACAGACGGTGTCTGCCTGTGATGTGGAGGGGACGGGGCCAGGTCAGCCCCAGTCAAGATCTGTTAAATGGACCAGTGCAAACGGGACTCAAGCTGCTGGGCAACCGGGGCCAGTGACTCCTGCATGTCTCCAATCAACACCATGTTTGCCCCCTTGAGCGGGAGTATCTCCCCCTTGAGGGTACCGTCTGCAAAATCGGGCTGGATCCTGAGCGGCACATGCTTGGGCACCAGGAACAGGGTGACCGGTCCCATCTTGCCCTGGATCACCATGTGCAGGGCCGGCCCCTGGTAAAAGGCACAGTGATTGACATAGGTGATCTTCATGTCGGACATGTCCATCAGGGTGGCGCCATATTTCTCCATCTTGGCGTTGATGGTCTGCAGGCTCACCTTCTCATCCACCCCCTGGATGAAAGGCTCCTCTCCATAGACGTGGGCCATGGCCACCTGGGCCAGCGACAGCGGCTCCGATGCCGGTGGCCAGCTGATCCAGCGGGTACTCATGCCGAGCAGGAAGGCGACCGAGGCCGCCATGGCGAGGGGGCGCCAGCCTCTGCCTTTGGCCGGGGAGGGCAGTGGCACCACCTCGTCGTCCGCTTCCATCGCCTGGCGGAGCAGGATCCGCTCGGCGAGACCGGCGGGCACCTCCACCTCCAGGGTGCGGCGCAGTTTGCTGTCCAACTGCTTCATCTCGTCCAGATGCTTGCGATTGGCGACAGACGCCTCTGCCGCGGCGAGGAAGGCAGGATCCCTGTCCGTGGGATGGGTGATGGCCCGGCGGCGAAATTCAAGCTCATCCATTGGTGTGACCTCTCTGTTGCTGCGCAGCCTCCATGGCCTCTTTGATCTGGTTGCGAGCCCGGAACAGCCGCGTCATGACGGTGTTCTTGTTCAGGCCGAGCTGGGCGGCGATCTCTTCGCCGCTGAACCCCCCCAGCACCTGCAGCAGCAGGGGTTCCTGATACTCGTCGGGCAGGCGGGCGATGTGGCGCCTAAGCCACTCGTGCTCCATCTCCTGTTCGCTGTGCAGCGCATCCTGATCGCTTTGGGGATGCTCGTCGAGATCGACGAGATCGAACTGCTTGCGCTCGAAGCGCCGGGCATTTTCCCGCCGCAATATGGTGATGAGCCAGGCCTTGGCGGCCTTGTCATCGACCAGGGCGTCGAGCGCCTTCCAGGCTCGCAGGAAGGTCTCCTGCACCAGATCCTCGGCGACTTGGGGATCCCGGCACAGCCAGTAGGCGTAGCGGTAGATGTCCCCGTGCAGGGCGTGCACCAGGGCCTCGTATTTCGTTTGTTTGTCTGCCATATCCCCATAGACCGGGGTGGCCGAGGGATCCTTTCCCGTTCCTGCCTTTTTTTTTCTAAAAAAACCTAACGTCATGAATGCGATTCCTTTTTCATGAGTGGTTTGCCGCAGGCGTCAGGGACGTGCCCACGCCAGTTTTCTGAGGACATAGGCTATCGCAAAAGTCTCCCTGGCGCACAGCGCCCGGGCCAGCCCCTGCCAGTCGACCCCCTGGCTTGCAGCGCCAGGGGCGGCGAAACAGGCCCTGTCCAGATCATCGAGTCGCGCGCCCATACCGGGATCGCCATGGCATGGCAGGCTGGCCAGGTGCTGGCAAGGCTGCCCCCGGCGCAGCGCTGCCCAGGCCAGCAAGGCCCCTCTGGCCAGGTCAGGCTCCCGGGTAGCCAGGGCCCGTTGCAGCCGATAGAAGGCGAGCCAGCGCGGCCCGCCTTGGCACAGGGCGCGCAGCAGCAGCGCCCACAGCACCCAGAGGAGGCTCTCTGTGCCGGGCGCCCTGGCGGGATCGGAGGGAGCGGCGTCGCCCTCGATGTGCAGGGTCTGCGCCGGCAGGCGGGCCTGCTCGATACGCCCGGTCCCGGTGTTGAACCAGGAGAGTGTCACGGCGGGCAGGGTATAGCTGCCTGGGGCTTGTGCGGTCAGGGCCTGGCGCCACTGGCGCTCGAAGCGCAGCGCCCCCTTGGCCACGAAACGCTCCTGCTGCTGCTCGCCGTCCGGTTTCATCGAAAGACCCTGCGGCAATGCCGGGGCCGGGAGCTGTGGCAGGCGGTTGCCATCTCCTCCCTCCATCACCAGGGTGAGGGTGCGGATCACCGGCTCCCCGACGCTGGCTCCCCTGGCCGGGCTGAACTGCTGGCGCAGGCTCAGGCTGCTCGCCACCGGCTCTACCGGTGCCTTGTCCACCTTGACGAAGAGGGTGGCCGCCCTGGCGGAGAGCAGATCCCCTTCGTCGTTTTGCGCGGCAATGTCCGGGTCCTGGGGCAATCGCCCCTGGAAACGGGGGGACTCCAGGGGATGCAGCCCGGGCTCCCTGGCCTGGAGCAGCCACTTGCGGATCAGGCGCCCCGGCATGCCGGGGCTGGCGGGGGACTCCCAGCGATCGTCTCCGAGGCGGCGTATGGTGAAGCCTTGACCGAGGGGCTCGCCGAGGTTGGGGGCCTCCATGTTGGCGGGCAGCCAGAGGCTCAGCTCATAGATGAAGGGTTGCCCCGGGTAGAGGGGGCCCTGATGCAGCACCCTGGCCTGCAGCTCCACGGGGGAGACTCGTGCCTCGGGCTGCGGCATCAGGGTGCCCGTCCGGGGGCGCGCCGGGATGGGCAGTGCGGGCGTCTGTTCGGCGCCGAGGGTCAGGGGCGGCACCTGGCGGGGACTGGTCTCCAGCAGGTGAAGCGGGATCTGCCAGCGGATCAGGCTGCTCACCTCGGTGTTGACGCGACTGATGCTGACCTGGCCTACCGCAAACTGGCGCAGCAGGGGGAGTAGGCTGAGCTCGTCGCCCTTGAGCTCCCCGTCGGCTTCGATGACGAGCAGCCAGTCGCGCTCGCTCTCCCCAGCCAGCAGTTCGGCGCGAGGGGGGGCCGCCTGCACTGGCGCGATCTGTACCTGGACGGCCAGCAGCATGGCGAGCAGCCAGCCGCCGCTTGGCACCTTCATCAACCGGATGAGTGAACGCAGCCAGGGGATCACCAGGGCTCCTCCATCTTGATAAGGGGGCGGCGCTCGGCCTCCTTGCGCAGCCGCTGCTCCAGCAAGAGTACGGGGGGCGCCGGGGGGCGGGGGTTGTCCGGGGCGGCAGAGGGCTCGGGGGGCTCGCCGCTCTCGGGGGCCTGGGCAGAAGGGGCCGCCTGTGGCGGGTTGGCTCGCAGCAGCGCCAGGTTATGGAGGGCATCCTGGTGCCCGGGCTCCCGCTTGAGGGCGGCCAGGTAGGCCAGCTCGGCCCCCTTGAGATCCCCGAGCCAGACCAGCGCATTGCCCCTGTTGTAGTGGGCGGTGGCCGTGTCGGCACGGCCATAGGCGGCGACGGCCCTGGCATAGTCACCGGCCCTGTACCAGGCATTGCCCTGCCAGACGGGGTCCTGGAAGGCGCGAGCTGCCTCCTGATAGCGCCCCTGGGAGAAGGCGTGCCAGCCGGGCGCTTCCTGGGCGGGCCACCAGGGTGCGGGCGCCGCCTGCAGGGGGGGCGGGGGGATGAACACCACCATGAGCAGCAGCAACCAGTGGGCCCCTATGCGGGCCAGCAGCGCCAGGGGCAGCAGAGGAAGCAGCAACCAGGGGCCGAGATCGAGGGACCTGGCCCCGGTCTGGGTCTGGCTCATGGGCAGGGGGGCAAAGGAGGGGAGCCCGGCCTGCAGCCATTGCAGCCTTCCCCCTGTGCTGGCCGCGAGATCCGCCATGGCGGCGCCGTCCGGTGCCGGCAGAGTCTGCCCCAGGGCGCTGCCGAGTCGCCACCCCTCGGCGGGGGGCGGGGGCAGCGCAGCGCTCTCACCGGCATTGGCCAGCAGGATGTCGAGCCGGGGGGACGGCGATTGCGGGCAGAAGAGGGTATCCAGACAGGGCCAGAGATCGGCGATGCGCGTCATCTGGCTCTGTGATAGGCCGTCGGTGATGAGCAGCAGGCGCGCCTGCTGGCCCGGGGGGATCTGCGCCAGGGCCAGTGCCACGGCCCGCTCCGGTGCGCTGCCCTGAAGCGGCATGATGGCCGGGCGCAAGTCCGGCAGCAGCAGCGAGATGGCCTGATGATCCCGGGTAGGGGGCATGGCGAGGTAGGCATCCCCGGCAAACAGGATGAGTCCGAGGGGATGGGGCACCTGCCGGGCCGCTGCCTCGGCCAGCATGTCCTGAAGCAGCAGGCGCACCCGGGTCGCTCGATCCGGGGGCAGATCCTTGGCCTGCATGGAGCTTGAGAGATCCAGCAACCAGAGATCCAGGGCCGAGCTGCTGACGGTCTGGCTCTGCTGGCGCAAGGCGGGGCCCGCGAGTGCCAGGATCACCGGCAGGGTGGCCAGCCAGAGCCAGGGGATGGCCCGGCCCCGGGCCGGCAACAGATAGGCCTGCATGGCGGGGGCCAGCAGGGGGCGCTGCCGACGACGGCGCCACCCCTGCCACAGCCAGGGCAGCAGGGCCAGCAGCCAGAGCGGGCGTAGCAGCATCAGCTCCATATTGACACTCCTTCAAGCCACTTATGCATGGGGCGGCTCCGGCGCGTCTCTGTCCGTTCGCCGCCCCGGCCAGCGCAGTCGGGCCGGCCACACCAGCAGCAGCCAGGCCAGCGCCAGGGGCCAGGGGTAGAGCTCATGGTGGGGACGATAGAGGGTCTGCGGGCGGGCGGCTGGCTCCAGGGTGTCTATGGCCTGATTGATGGCTGAGAGATCGGCCTGGCTGCGGGCGCGAAAATAGCGGCCATGGCCAAGCTCGGCCAGTTGCCGCAACAAGGGTTCATCCAGCTCGGCGCTGGGATCGGCCCCTCCCAGGGGGGAGGCGAAGGTGTCGGGATCGGCCCCCACCCCCAGGGTATAGAGGCGGATGCCTGCGGCGGCGGCCCGCCTGGCCTCGGTCAGGGGCTCTGCGTTGCCCGCGGTGTTGCGCCCGTCCGTCACCAGCAGCAGGGCGGTGGGGCGGTCGGGGTCGGCGTGCTGGCGGGCCAGCAGTATGGCCTCGCCGAGCGCCGTGGTGCGCCCCACCAGATCGAAATCGAGCTCGCGGGTCAGTGCCAGCAGGGCCCGGGTCTCCTGGGTCAGGGGGGAGAGCAGGTAGGCGTGATCCGCAAAGACGATGAGGGCGATGCGATCGCCGGGGCGCTCGCCGATGAGCTGCGCTATCTGCTGGCGCACCGCAGAGAGGCGATCGCGCTGCTCCCCCTCATCCAGCATGTCCTGGGTGCGCATGCTGTCGGAGAGGTCCACCGCCAGGATGAGATCCCGGCTGGCCTGGTAGTGAATGAGGGGGGGCTCCTGCCACTGGGGGCGGCACAGGGCCAGCACCAGGGCACACCAGCACAGGGCCATGCGCCACAGGGGTTGCCCGGCCTGGGGTAGCAGCAGGGGAAAGCCGGCATGGGCCAGCCTGGCGCGGCCGGTGCGGGAGAGCGGGGGCAGGCCGAAGCGCACCAGCAGCGGCAGCGCCAGGGCGAGGGCAAACCAGGGCCAAGCGAGGTTCATCTGGCTCCTCCGCTGCGCCTGCGGCGCCACAGCACAGGGCGCGCCATCCAGTGCGGAGCGCTGACGCAGCGGCGTCCCCAGCTGAGGTAGGCAAGGCGCAGCCGCGCCCGCTGCCCCCCATCCGGCGCGTCCGAGCCATAGAGCCAGCCCGGCCACTGGCGGGCGAACTCACCAAAATGGCAGCCTCCCTGGCGGTCGAGCCAGGCGAGCCACTCCTCCCCTTGCAGGGAACGCGCCTCTGGCCAGCGGGCGATGGCCGCCTCTCTCAGCGCGGCGTGCAGGCCAGGCACCAGATCGGCGGCTTGCCAGTCTATCTGGCGTGCCCAGCGGCGCTGACGCCACAGGGTGTTTATGGTGGCCCCGATCAGCAAGGCGGCGAGCACGGCGATCAGCAGCCAGCCCCAGGCCAGCAGACGGGGATCGCTCGCGCTCTCCAGGAGCGGGCCCGGATGGATGTCGCGAAGCTGTCCCTGGATCTCCTGAAGCCGCGTCAGCGAAGCGATCTCCCCAGGCGGGTGCTGGAGGGGGGGAGTTTGGGGGGCGCTCAGAACAGACGGCATCCAGCCTCCTGCCACTGGCGTTGCAGCGGCAAGCCGTTGTCGAGGCGGTAGAGGCGCTGCACCAGGGGCAACAGCTGCTGCTGGCAGGCGTCGGCCTGCTGCCGCGCCGCGGCCTGGTAGCGCCGGCGAAAGAGGGGCTGTCCGGCGTCGAGCCAGCCGCTGCGCTTGCCCGATTGCACCGCCAGTTGCCCCTGCTCGGGCAGGGCCACCTCCAGGGGATCCCGGATCTGCCAATAGTGGATGTCGTGGCGCTGGCCGAGGCGTTGCAACTGCTGGCTGAGCCCCTGATCCAGGGGCTGATGGTGGCTGATCACTGTGAGTCTGGCGCCATGGGGCAGGCTGAGGCGCGCCAGGGTCTGGGCCAGGGAGCTGGCCAGGGGGGCGCGCTCCAGCCCCGCATCATAGTGGTGACAGAGCGCCTCCAGCAGGGGGATCAGGGAGTCACGCTGAGACTCGCTGCGGGTCTCCACCCCGTGGCAGACCAGGGTGTTTGCCTGCTTCTCCCCCTGCCACAGCAAGGCGGCGGCAAGCTCGCAGCCGAGGCGGGCCTTGAGCTGGGGGCCAGAGCCGAAATACATGGCGGGGGAGAGGTCCAGCAGCAGCCAGTGGGCCTGCTCCTGCTCCTCGGCATACAGCCGGGTGTGGGGGCGGCCTAGGCGGGCGGTGACCCGCCAGTCGATGTGGCGCACCTCGTCCCCGGCCTGGTAGAGGCGCAGCTCACGAAAATTCAGGCCCGGCTGGCGCCCGAGCCGCCCTTGACGAGCCAGGTGAATGCGCGCCCGCTGACCCTGTCTCGCCCAGAGCCGGATGGCGAGCAACCGGGCCAGGGACAGGGCGATGTCGGGATGGGCGCGGGGATCAGCGGATCTGGTCATGGGGGCAGATCATCAGGGGCATGGCACAGTGCTGGTGCGCTGTCAGGGACATGGAATGGCATCCAGCAGACGGGCGATCAGGGTGTCGTTGTCGAGGTTGTCCGCCAGGGCCTGATGGCTCGGGATGAAGCGGTGGCGCTGGACGGCAGGCTGTCAGGGACATGGGATGGCATCCAGCAGGCGGGCGATCAGGGTGTCGTTGTCGAGGTTGTCCGCCAGGGCCTGATGGCTCGGGATGAATCGGTGGCGCTGGACGGCGGGCTGTCAGGGGCATGGGATGGCATCCAGCAGACGGGCGATCAGGGTGTCGTTGTCGAGGTTGTCCGCCAGGGCCTGATAGCTGGGAATGAGGCGGTGACGCAAGATGGCCGGGGCCAGCTGCTGGATGTCTTCCGGCAGCACGAAGTCGCGCCCTGCGAGCCAGGCACGGGCGCGGGCGGCGCGGGCCAGGCCTATGCTGGCCCTGGGGCTGGCACCCACCGCAATGAGGGGTTCGAGCTCGGGGCAGAGACCGCTGCCGGGGCGGGTGGCACAGATCAGCTGCACCAGATAGTGCTCGAGCCGGGTCTGCATCTGAACGGTCTGCACCGCGCTGCGGGCCGAGAGCAAGGCGGCCTGGCTCAGGGTCACGGGGGGCGGCGGCAGGGTGTCGCCCCCGGCGTTGAGCTGCAAGATGGCGAGCTCCATGGCGGGGCTGGGGTAATCCACCATGAGTTTGAGCAGGAAACGGTCGAGCTGGGCCTCCGGCAGGGGATAGGTCCCCTCCTGCTCGATGGGGTTCTGGGTCGCCGCCACCATAAAGAGCGGCGGCAGGCGCCAACTCTTCTTGCCCACCGTGATCTGATGCTCGGCCATGGCCTCCAGCAGGGCGGACTGCACCTTGGCCGGGGCCCGGTTGATCTCGTCCGCCAGCACCAGGTGGTTGAACAAGGGGCCGGGCTGGAACACGAAGCTGGCGTCCTGGGGGTGAAACACCTCGCTGCCGGTGAGATCGGCGGGCAAGAGGTCGGGGGTGAACTGGATGCGGGCGAAGCGCCCCTCGACGGCGCCGGCCAGCGCCTTGACCGCCCGGGTCTTGGCCAGCCCCGGCGCCCCCTCGATCAACACATGTCCTTCACATAGCAGGGCGATCAGCAGCCCCTCGATGAGGGGGCCCTGTCCCAGGATCTGACTGCCAAGATAGTCCCCAAGCGCTCTGAATTCGGCCGCTGCCATGTAATGAACCCGTTGTTTTTATGGAAGTTGATCTTTTTATACTCCAGTTGGCCCCCAAGGGCGAGGGAGGGGACCAAGATGGGGACAATTTAGTTTCAATCAGCCGTATGAAAGTTGTGATTGGATTGTTAAGATGTGGCGCTATGAGGTCAGACCTCTTCCTTTTAATCTTCTCGTTTAACCAAGGAGCCAGGATGAAACAGCCATTGAAACTGACGACTCGCCAGGGCGAACGGATTGCCGTCGTGGCGGGTCTGCGAACCCCCTTTGCCAAGCAGGCCACCGCCTTTCACGGCGTGCCTGCGGTGGATCTCGGCAAACTGGTGGTGAGCGAGATGCTCGCCCGCACCGATCTCGATCCCAAGCTCATCGACCAGCTGGTGTTCGGCCAGGTGGTCCAGATGCCGGAAGCCCCGAACATAGCCCGGGAGATAGTGCTCGGCACCGGCATGAGCGTCAGCACCGATGCCTATAGCGTGTCGCGCGCCTGCGCCACCAGTTTCCAGGCGGTGGCCAACGTCACCGAATCCATCATGGCCGGCACGGTGGACATCGCCATCGCCGGCGGGGCCGACTCCTCCTCCGTGCTCCCCATAGGGGTGAGCAAGACCCTGGCCCGGGCCCTGGTGGATCTCAACAAGGCGCGCAATCTGCAGCAGCGTTTCAATATCCTGCGTCGTCTGCGCTTGAAAGACTTGATGCCGGTGCCGCCCGCAGTGGCCGAGTACTCCACCGGCCTCTCCATGGGACAGACCGCCGAGCAGATGGCCAAGAGCCACCAGATCAGCCGCGAGGCGCAAGATGCTCTGGCGCACCGCTCCCATACGCTGGCGGCGCAAGCCTGGGCAGAGGGCAAGCTCAGCGGCGAGGTGTTTACCGCCCACGTGCCCCCCTACAAGTCGCCGCTGGAGCGGGACAACAACATCCGCGAAAGCTCGGATCTGGCGAGCTACGCCAAGCTAAAGCCGGTGTTTGACCGGCTGCATGGCTCCGTCACCGCCGCCAACGCCACCCCGCTCACCGACGGCGCCGCCGCCGTGCTGCTGATGCGCGAGGGGCGGGCGAAGGAGTTGGGGTTGGAGCCGCTTGGTTATATCCGCAGTTTCGCGTTCTCCGCCATCGACGTCTGGCAGGACATGCTGATGGGCCCCTCCTATGCCACGCCGCTGGCGCTGGACAGGGCTGGCATCACGCTGGCCGATCTGACCCTCATCGACATGCACGAAGCCTTTGCCGCCCAGACCCTGGCCAACCTCAAGATGTTTGCCAGTGCCGAATTTGCCCGCGACAAATTGGGCCGGGATCAGGCCATCGGCGAGGTGGATATGGACAAATTCAACGTCCTCGGCGGCTCGCTGGCTTATGGCCACCCCTTTGCCGCCACAGGTGCGCGCATGATCACCCAGACCCTGCACGAGCTGCGGCGTCGGGGTGGGGGACTGGGGCTCAACACTGCCTGTGCGGCGGGTGGGCTGGGTGTGGCCATGGTGCTGGAGGTTGAATGATGAGCGCTAAGACTTTTTCACTGGATATTCGCAAAGACGGCATCGGCATCCTCACCATGGATGTGCCCGGTGAGAGCATGAACACCCTGAAGGCCGCCTTCGCAGACGAGATCCGCACCGTGCTGGCCGAGATAAAGGGGAACCGCGATCTGATCGGCCTGGTGATCGCCTCCGGCAAGAAGGACTCCTTCATCGCCGGGGCCGACATCGGCATGCTGGCCGCCTGCACCAGTGCCCGTGACGCCGAGACGCTGTCGCGGGAGGGCCAGGTGGTCTTCGCCGAGATCGAGGCGCTGACCATACCGGTGATCGCCGCCATTCACGGCCCCTGCCTCGGCGGCGGGCTGGAGCTGGCGCTGGCCTGCCATGGCCGGGTGGTGACAGATCACGCTAAAACCGTGCTGGGCCTGCCGGAAGTACAGCTCGGCCTGCTGCCGGGCTCCGGCGGTACCCAGCGCCTGCCGCGCCTCATCGGGGTGGCCAAGGCGCTGGATCTGATGCTGACCGGCAAGCAGGTACGGGCCAAGCAGGCCAAGAAACTGGGGCTGGTGGACGATGTGGTGCCGCCTTCCATCCTGTTGGAAGCCGCCATCAAGCTTGCCAAGAAGGGTAAGCCCCGCCATCAGTTGAAGCGGGATCTGCAGGGCAAGGTGCTGGAGACCAACGCCCTGGGTCGCAAGGTGCTGTTCGATCAGGCCCGCAAGGGAGTCAAAGCCAAGACCCGTGGCAACTACCCGGCCCCTGAGCGGATCCTCGAGGTGGTGCGCATCGGCGTGGAGGAGGGGATGCAGGCTGGCCTGGCCGCCGAGTCCCGCCACTTCGGCGAGCTGGTGATGACGGCGGAATCCGCCGCCCTGCGCTCGATTTTCTTCGCCACCACAGAGATGAAGAAAGAGGTTACCTATCAGGGCGCCGAGCCGCGCAAGGTGGCCCATGCCGCCGTGCTGGGCGGGGGCCTGATGGGGGGCGGCATCGCCTTCGTCACCGCCACCAAGGTAGGGGTGCCGGTGCGGATCAAGGACGTAGGGAGCGCCGGCATCGGCAACGCCATGCGCTACAGCTATGACCTGCTGGCCAGGAAGCTCAAGCGCCGCCAACTGCTGCGCAGCGAGCTGGAGAAGCAGATGAGCCTGCTCACCGGCACCCTGGACTATTCCGGTTTCCACCGGGTGGACATGGTGGTGGAGGCGGTATTTGAAGATCTCGCCCTCAAGCACCAGATGGTGGCGGACGTGGAGCGCGAGTGCGCTGAACACACCGTCTTTGCCTCCAACACCTCCTCCCTGCCCATCCACCAGATAGCGGCCAATGCCGCCCATCCGGAGCGGGTGGTGGGGCTGCACTACTTCAGCCCGGTGGACAAGATGCCGCTCGCGGAAGTCATCCCCCATGCGGGCACCAGCCCCGAGACGGTGGCCACCACCCTGGCCTTCGCCCGGGCCCAGGGCAAGACGCCTATCGTGGTGAAAGACGAGGCGGGCTTCTACGTCAATCGCATCCTGGCCCCCTACATGAACGAGGCGGCGCGCCTGGTGCTGGAAGGGGAGCCGGTGGAGGTGCTGGACGGCGCCCTGCTGGACTTCGGCTTCCCGGTCGGCCCCATCACCTTGCTCGATGAGGTCGGTATCGACGTGGGGGCCAAGATCTCCCCCATCCTCGAGAAAGAGCTCGGCGGCGAGCAGTTCCAGGCCCCCAAGGCCTTTGACAAGCTGCTGCAAGACGATCGCAAGGGGCGCAAGAACGGCAAGGGCTTCTACCTCTACGGCAAGGCGGCGCCGCGCAACAAGCTCACCGGCAAGGAGGGCAAGAAGACGGTGGACGAGAGCGTCTACGCCGTGCTCGGGGTCAAGGTATCGCCCAAGCTGGCCCGCCAGGAGATCGCCGAGCGCTGCGTGCTGCTGATGCTCAACGAAGCGGCCATGGCGCTCGACAGCGGCGTGGTGGCCTCGGCCCGTGACGGCGACATAGGTGCCATCTTCGGTATCGGCTTCCCCCCTTTCCTGGGCGGTCCCTTCCGCTACATGGACAGCCTCGGCATCGATCACCTGGTGGGGCGCCTCGAGTTCTACCAGAAGCGCCACGGCGATAGGTTCGCCCCCTGCGCACGCCTCAAGGCGATGGCGGCGGAGCAGCAGCGCTTCTACTGATCCCAGGCGATCTGCAAAGGATGTACGCGAGGCGACCCCGGGGTCGCCTCGCTTTTTTGTCTGACCGTGAGCAGGGAAGGGGGGAGCGCTTGCCCCATGGGCAAAAAAGCGGCACATCAGGGGCCAAATCATTGATCTGGCGCAAACTGGTGCCCCATTTATTACTTTGGTGGCATAGGACTCAGGCGCCGGTTGAGGTCAAATAGCCTTATCAGGAACGGGGACTACTCCGTCACGAAAGGGACACCCATTTCACTGGATGAAGGACACACTATGAGTCTGCTTGAACAAACCATCTGGAACATATTGGGATACGGGGCCATGCCCTTTATCTTCCTGAGCGGCTTCGTGGCCGTGGCAGTGATCTGCTGCCTGCTGCTCAATGCCTTCGGGGTCAAGTCCGCCGAGAAGTGAGTCACTCTCGTTCATGCCGCCAAATGCCAGTCTCACGACTGGCATTTGTTTTATGTGTCTTTTAAGGCACTTATCCAGGCCCAAGTGGGGAAACTGTGGTCAATATGGTCGAACCCGGCGGCCATTTTGATTACACTGGCGCCCGGCATGTCCGCCCTTTTCTCTTTTATCAGGTGTTCACGATTTCTATGGCGCTCAAGGCAACCATCTTCAAGGCCCAGATCAGCTTGTCTGACATGGACCGCAATCTCTATCAGGACTTCTCCCTCACCCTGGCCCGTCACCCCTCCGAGACCGACGAGCGGATGATGATCCGGCTGGCGGCCTTTGCCTGGCACGCCGCCGAGCGGCTGGAGTTCACCAAGGGACTCTCGGCGGACGACGAGCCCGAGCTCTGGCGCAAGAACTACTCAGACGAGATCGAGCTCTGGATTGAACTCGGCCAGCCCGACGAGAAGCGCCTCAAGAAGGCGTGCAACCGCTCCCGTCAGGTGGTGCTCTATCTCTACGGTGGCCGCGGCACCAGCGTCTGGTGGAAGCAGAACCAGGGCAAGCTCGGCCTGCACGACAACCTCACCGTGATCGAGCTCTCCGACAGCCAGACCCTGCCCCTGACCGCCATGGTGGAGCGCACCATGCAGCTCACCTGCACCATCTCGGACGGCCAGCTCTGGGTCAGCAACGGCACCCTGGAGGTCACCCTGGATCCCGTGGTGCTGATGGGACGCCCCGCCCGCGAACTCTAAGACGGACTCCCCATGCTCAGTGCCCTGCTCGATATCGTCATCCCGGTGTTTGCGGTGGCGGGCCTCGGCGCCCTCTACGGGCGGCTGCGCGGGGGAGCCGAACTCGGTTACATCAACCGGGCCAACATAGAGCTCTTCTCCCCGGCGCTGGTCTTCTCGGCGCTGGTGAAATACCCCCTGGATCTGGCGGCCCACCTGCCGCTGATCGCGGCCGGGGCCCTGGTGATCCTGCTGCCGGTTTTTTCATTCTCTGTGGTCGGTTACACCAATAGCTAAGGGGTCGGTATCAGGCAACATAAAAGGCCCCTAGATTCACTGTGCTATCACAGAGTACCGAGAGACCTTTAGGAGGCGAGTTTATGGTGGGTGTCTTCAAGCCGGATGCTTGTATTTTTATAAGCCTACGTCTTTTTGTTTTTCAACATCTCTGTCACATGATTCTTTATTAGTAAAACTATATTCAAGAGTCAGATAACCGTTATCTCCAGTGGTTGCCCCAGCGAACAACCCAATCTCCAATAATTCGTTTGGCAATGGCTTTTTTTCCTTACCCCAAACACTATATAAATATCTATCCTCTTTTTGTAACCCACGCATCCAATACTGAGGGTCATTCCACAATGACCCTGATACTAGGAAATCCGTTCTTTTGTGAGAGCCATAACGTTCGTCTAGTTTTCTCTCAAAATCATCAAATTCGGATTTTAACTGGATACCATGTCCATTCGTCGGGATATCCTTTCCAACCCCTTTGATCCAACAAAGCCCGGTTTTATCTGATATTTTAACGACATACTGTTCAAATTGAGGATGAGCCTTAGGTGGGGTATCTAACATATAAACCCCTGTGCTAATAGGCGTCAAATGCCCCTTAAACATCTCCTTGGTCATCCCCATAGCCAAACCAAATGGACCGTCTGCAGCTAATATGTCCCCCTTATCAGCTACCGAAGCAGGTGCCATCGCTGGTTCATTTACAGTATTTGAAATGCTTGATGTAGGAGAATTATCTGGTTTGCTATTTGGTTCAGCGCTAGCTTTCACTGTGAAAGGTAACCCGTATTTTGCGACTAAAAGCTGCTGTTGAAGAAGTGCCAGAGTCTGCTCTTGGGTTGCCACAGTCGACATACTGATTGCTGCTATCAAACCACCGCTATACTGTGCCGCTTTTGCTTTAGCTTCCACCAGTTGTTGCTTTGCTTGTTCAATTTCGCTTTGTAGTGACTGAGCGCGCTCGGGGTCAGGTTGACTGGTTGGTGCTATGACAGTCACCTTCGCACCAGTTTCAATTGCTTGAATGCGTTGATTAAGTATGTCTCTACTCAACTTCAGTGTTTCTTCTCGCACCTGCATGATAGTCTTAATCAGCCCGCCGTTGTACTGCGCTATTTCGCCGGAAACAATGTCTATTTCTTGTCCTAGCCTATCTCGCTCTTGTTTGAGCTGGCTGACCATCTGTTGCTCTTGTGGCGTTAACGTCCTTGGTTCATTACAAGCAGAAAGAATAAAAGCTGAACAAACCAGTAATGCTATCTGAGTTTTTTTAAACATTGTGCCCTCTTCTCCTCAGTCTAAACTTCAATACTGAATCAGTACACCTGTCAACAAAACCTGTATGACCATCCGCAGCCTAAACCCATTTTCAGTTACTACACTGACCAGTCAGCCATAAAAAGAAAGCCCATCAAATGGGGTTATTCTGTATCTGTGAAGAAACACGCACTTTAAAGTTAGTTTCCTCATTTAATAAAAGGATCTTGTTGCACACGCTGCTACATCAACTGCCTTTGCTCCACCACAATCGCATATTGGAGACATCGACAGTCCATGCTTAAGAGCCCGTAGATTCGATTAGCGAAGCGTAATCGGACTTTCGCGATAGCAATAAAAAGGACGCCATCAGGCGTCCTTGAAAAAAACTGGGTCAACTCCCCAGATGCAGCGCCAACCACACCGCCAGCGGGATCACCACCACGGAGAGTGCATTGCCGCCGAGCACTATGCTGGCCACCTTGTCGGGCTGGCACTGGTACTGCTCGCACAGCATGTAATTCAATACCGCCGGGGGCAGCGCCACCGACAGCATCAGCAGTGGTATCCAGTCAGGTTCAAGTGGCAGCAACCAAACGGCGATGCCAAGGGAGATCCCCCCCGCCAGCAGATAGAGCAGGTTGCATTTGAGCGCGAGCCCCAGGTGGCCCAGCTCCCCCTCCATTAGCCGAACCCCCAAGGCAAACAGCATCAGGGGCACCGCTATCTGGCCGAGCAGGGAGGCGCTGGTCACCAGGTAGTCCGGCAGCGGGATCTGCAGGTTGGCCACCAGCAGACCGGCGAAGGCGGCCCAGAGCACGGGGCTTTTCAGCCAGCCCCAGCGGGAGCTGCTCGCTGAGAGGATAAACATGCCCACCGAGAAGTGGAGCAGGTTGGAGAGCACGAAGAGGATGACGATGGCGCCGAGCTGCTGCTCGCCAAAGGCCAGCACCATCAGCGGGATGCCGAGGTTGCCGGTGTTGCCGGTGTTGCGAAACATGGCGGGCTACAATTGGGGCAAAGTCAATCACTCGAACGACAGGGGCGGCCATACCAAGTAATGCATGGCCGCCCTGTTTATTTGTTGACGGGCGCTTGCACCTGACCATCCTTGCGCAGCTGGGTATAGAGGCCAAACCCGGCCAGCAGGCCGGCGAGGGCCAGCAGCAACCAGATGGCGGTGGCGGGGCGGCTGCCTGCATCCCCCAGCATAAAACCGATAAGCAGGTTGCCAAAGAGCGCCATGCAGCCCCCGGCGCTGGCATAGAAGCCGTAGTAGCTGGCGAGCTGCTCAGGGGGCGCGTAGCGGGGCAGCTGGGCGGCAAAGAGCGGGAAGCAGAGGATGGAGCCCAAGGAGAGCAAGGCCACCTGCGCCAGGACACCCGCCGTCGGCCAGGGGGAGAGCAGCGGCAGGGTCAGGTAGCTCAACCCCATCACCCCGATCCCCAGCCCCATGGCGAGCGGCACCCCAAGGCGCTGCTCCACCAGACGGGACGCCGGCAGCTGGAACAGGACGCCGATCACCGCCGAGAGGGTGAAGACGCCGCCGAGCAGCTGGGTGGCGTCCGGCAGGCTCTGGATATGGGCGGGCAGGGCGAGATAGAGCTGGTGGAACAGGATCTGGTAGCTGCCCGCCAGCAGGGTGAACATCATGAAGGGGCGCTGGCGCAGGATCTCCCGCCATTGGCGCAAAATGGCGCCGCGCGTGCTCTGGTTGCTGACCGGTCGCTTGGGCAGCACCCGATACTGCAGCACCCCTAGCAGGGCGAACAGACTAGCCGCCAACAAGCCTGTCAGGGCATAGCTCTGCTGGGTCAGGGCCAGGCCGACCAGGGGGCCGAGCAGCATGCCCGCCTGGCTGGCGAGATTGTGCAGGGCGAAGGCGCGCTGACGCTGACCGGGGGCGCTGCATTCGCTGGCGAGATAGGCCTGGGCGCTGGGGGTGAAGAGGGCCCCGGCAAAACCGGTCAGGGTCGCCGCCAGCAGCAGTATGGGCAGGGACTCGGCCCAGCCCAGCAGCACGAAACCGACCGAGCGTACCAGGCAGCCCCAGACGATGGCGGGGTGATAGCCGATGCGATCCCCGAGCGTCCCCCCCAGCAGAAAGAGCCCCTGCTGGCTGAAGACCCGCATTCCCATGACCAGGCCGCAGGCCCAGCCGGCGAGGCCAAGCCCGCTGCCCATGTGCTGGGCGAGGAAGGGCATCATCATGTAGAAGCCGAGGTTGAACGCCAGCCCGTTGATGATGAGCAGGCGGGCGGCCGGGCTCATGCCCTGCCAGTCCCGCCAGTAGGAGGCGCCGTTCATCTTGTGTGTACCCGGGGGCCGGTTGCGGGCCATGCCGAATGCGCCGTCATGATTGTCTTCGCAGGGTACGCAGGAAGGGGATGCCGCTCTGATCGTGGCTTATCTGCACAGGTACCTGGTAGAGGCGCTCGATGAGGGCCGCGTCGAGCACCCGGGCGGGGGGGCCGAAGGCCTGCAGATCGCCCCCTGCCAGCACGATCAGCTGATCGGCAAACTGGGCCGCCAGGTTGAGATCGTGCAGCACCACCAGGGTGATCCACTGCTGCTCCCGGGTCTGCTGGCAGAGGTGCTCCATCAGCTGCATCTGGTGATGCAGGTCCAGGGCGCTGACCGGCTCGTCCAGCATCATGATGCGGGGATCCCGCAGCAGCACCTGGGCAAAGAGCACCATCTGCCGCTGGCCGCCGCTCAAGGAGTAGAGGGGGCGATCCGCCAGATGGGCGATGCCGAGCGCCTGCAGGGCGCGGCCGGCCGCCAGTATGTCCTCGTCCGCCAGACGCATGGAGAGGCTGTCGAGGCGCCCCAGCACCACCACTTCGATGACGCTCAAGTCCAGCTCCAGCTGGATGTTCTGGGGCATGTAGCCAAACTGCTGGCGCCATTTGGCCTGGGTCATCTGGCGGGCACTCTGGCCCCCCAGGCGGATGTCGCCAGCGGCCGGGGTCAGTTCACCGAACAGGGCGCGCAGCAGCGAGGTCTTGCCGGTCCCGTTCGGGCCGATGATCACATGGACCTGACCCGGATGCAGGGTGAGGTCGAGCTCCCGCAGCAGGGTCTGCTGGCCGAGGGAGAGGGAGAGTCGGGTTATCTCAAGCACGTTTACGCCCCCTGCCGAGGATCAGCCAGATGAAGAAGGGCACGCCAATCAGGGCGGTGACGATGCCGATGGGAAAGAGGGCCCCCGGAATGATGGACTTGGAGAGCACAGAGGCTGCCGACAACATGCAGGCGCCGCACAGGGCGGAGAGCGGGATCAGGAAGCGCTGATCTTCCCCCACCAGCATGCGGGCGATGTGGGGGGCCACCAGGCCGACGAAGCCGATGATGCCGACGAAGCTGGTGGCGGTGGCGGTGAGCAGGGCGACCAGGATCAGGGTCTTCATGCGCAGCCTGTCCACGTTGACCCCCAGGCTCCGGGCCCTGGCTTCCCCCAGACGCAGGCTGGTGAGGGCCCAGGCATCCCGATAGATGAGCAGGGTGCAGATCAGGGTGACGGCGGCCGTGATGATCAGGGAGTCCCAGGTGGTGCGCATCAGGCTGCCAAACAGCCAGAACATGATCTGCTGGTTGAGCTCGGGGGAGGAGAGGAACTGCAGCAGGGAGAGCAGGGACTGGAACAGGAACAGCAGGGCGATGCCCGCCAGGATCAGGGTCTGGCTGCTGATGTTGCGCATCATGGCCAGACCAAACAAGAGGCTGGCGGCAAACATGCACAGGATGAAGGCTCCGGCCGGAATGGCGATCAGGGGAGGGAGCCCGAGACCGCCGCTATAGAGCGCCAGTGCGGCGCCAAGCCCGGCCGCGGCCGCGAGCCCCAGGGTGAAGGGGCTGGCGAGGGGGTTGTCCAGCAGGGTCTGCATCTGGACGCCGCCAAGGCCGAGGGAGGCGCCGACCACCAGGGCCATCAGGGCGATGGGCAGGCGCATGTCATGGACTATGGTGCGGGTCATGGCGTCCGCCTGGGCGGGAGAGAGCAGGGCATTGACCACCTCCCCAAGGGGCAGCAGGGAGGGACCGGTGGCGATGTCGAGCACTAGCGTGATGCACAGCACCAGGGTGAGCAGCGCCAGCCAGTGCCAGCGACGGCGCTCCCGTTGCCGCTGGCGGGTGAGGGTCTGCTGGAGGGCAGCCAAATCATTCATGATGACAATCCTGAAGCGGGCGCCATGAGGGGCGCCCGGTTAAAGAGGGATGACGAAGAGGGCTCTGCCGAGGGGGACAGAGCCCGAACGACCGGATTTAGTTGGCTTCACCCGGCTTGATACCCAGCATGAAGGTGCCCTCGGGACGGATGGGCAGATAGCTGCGGTAGAAGCCCTGATAGGTGGCCAGGGGATCGAGATCCTGGAACAGGTCCGGGTAGAGGGCCTTGGCCATGAACTCGATGAGGGCGGCATCCATGATGCTGCGGGTGGCGCCGTGATAGACCGCATAGAGGCGACCCTGCTGCACCGCGGGCAACTCGCTCCAGCCCGGACGGGCGGCAAAGCCCTGCAGACGCTGGCGCACCGTCTCGGCCGAGACGTCCTGACCCACCTGCATCGCTTCTGCGCTGCTCACGCTCTCGTAGCCTGCCATCAGGATCACCTCGGGTTTGCTCGCCAGCAGTTGCTCAGGGTGGATGGGACCCCAGCGCTCGACGAAGGGCGCCGCCACGTTGTCACCCCCCGCCAGCAGGGCCATGGCGCCCCACATGTCCTTGCCATAGGTGTAGCTGTACTCGGCCGGGCCCTTGTCACCCAGCTCGATATAGACCCGGGGGGGCTGGCGCTTCGCGGCGGCGATGCGGGAGGTGATGATGTCAATCTTGGCCTTGTATTCGTCGGCCATCTTGCGGGCACGGGCCTCCTGGCCGGTCACCTTGCCAAGCAGCAGGGTGCTCGCCATGTGGCGGGCCAGGGTCTGGGCGTTGTAGTCCACCACCACCACTGGGATGCCTGCCTGCTCGAGGCGCGGCAGATCCGGGGCCAGGGCCTCGTATTGCCACTGGGCCAGGATCACCAGATCGGGTTTGACCGCCAGGGTCTTCTCGATGGAGAAGCTCTGATCCTGCACGTTGCCAAGGTCCGGCACCCTGGCCAGTTGCGGCAGGCTGGCCACATAGAGGGACCAGATGGCAGGGCGGGACTTGACGAACCAGCCGCGGGACATGCCCACCAGGCGATCGGCGCCGCCTTCACCGGCCACGGCCAGATAATCCTCGGGATAGAAACCGAGCACGATGCGGCTCGCGGGCAGGCTCAGGGAGACCTTGCGGCCCATCACATCTTCCACTTCAACGGGGGCGGCGGCCTGTGCCATCCAGCTCATCAGGGCGAGCTGACCAAGCAGCAACAACTTTGCCAGGGGGTGACGAAACATCTTGTGAAACCTCGGGGGATAAGGCCTAAAAAAAGAAGTGAGAACTATTGCCATTCGTGAACCGAAAAGCAATAAACGTTTGTCCTGTCTCCTCTTTTGTTAATTTTGTCATTTCTGGAATCGGTTTCACACGAGCACAGAGTGCCGTTCCAATGGAGCCCATCTCTCTGTTTTCACGGATCATGGGGGCCTGTGGCGCCTATCTGGCTGCACCTGGAACCACGCTCTGGCCGTCTCGCTCGCGTCTCTGAAGCGGGGCTCAGCCCCGGACTCTGCTCGATGTCGAGCCCCCTGGCATGGCCCCCCAGAGGTGGCGACGATTTCCTGCGCACCGATGACAGGCACTGCCCATTCGGGTATTGATCGTCACCTGCGCGCAACAATTTGCGGTCATTGTTAGCCAGCTCCCAGCGGCTCCGTCGTCAAAGGGGCAGAGTAGGCGCGATCTTGGCCCCTGGCCGAGTTCGACAGCAACAAGGTGCTGCGGCCCGCCTTGCGCGGGGCGCCAATAACATGATCTGCAAATAAAAAAGGAAACTGACCATGTCAGGAAGACACTCTCTGGTAGCGCTGGCCGTCGGGCTGGCGTTGGCGGGACAGGCACAGGCGCAACTGCTTGTCACCGAATACCTGGAAGGCGCTGGCAACAACAAGGCTTTGGAGCTGAGCAACCTCGGCAGCGACGCCGTCGATCTCTCCCAATACCGGCTGGCGCTCTACGCCAACGGCAAACCCCTCACCGATGCCCCCACCAACAGCCTGGCGCTGCAAGGCTCCCTCGCCCCGGGGGCCAGTCTGGTGCTGGCCAACCCTTCCGCCAACGCCGAGATCCTGGCCAAGGCCAATCAGACCAGCGGCAACCTGGTGTTCAACGGTGACGACGCCCTGGTGCTCTATCGCGGCAGCGAGATAGTCGACAGCGTCGGCCAGGTGGGGGTGGATCCGGGCACGGCCTGGGTCTCGGGCAACGTCTCGACCCTGGACATGACCCTACGCCGCAAGGCCACCGTCAGCACGGGCCGCACTGATGCGACCGGCCCCTTCGATCCTGCGCTCGAATACCTGGCCGCTCCCAAGGATGACGCCAGCGGTCTCGGCTGCAGCGGCGATGCCCCCTGTGATGGCAGCCAGCCGCCTGCCTTCGTCTGCCCGGTAGACACTCTTGTGCCGGTGCCCGCCATCCAGGGCCCCGGCAGCAGCAGCCCCCTGGTGCCGGCCGGCAAGTTCGAGTCCGAGCAGGCCTATGCCACCCGCGGCGTGGTGACCCAGGTAGTCAGCGGCCTCTACAAGGGCTTCTTCATTCAGGACGCGCAGGGGGACGGGGATCCGGCCACCTCAGACGGCCTCTTCATCCACAGCACCCAGGCCAACGGCGCCCTGGTGCCAGGGGCCGAGGTGTGCGTCTCGGGCAAGGTCAAAGAGTATTTCAACCAGACCCAGCTCAGCGCCGATCAGCTGGTGGTGACCCAGCCGGCAGGGGCCTTGCTGCCAGCGGTGGATCTGGTGCCGGTGGGAGGCGAGAGCCTGAGCCAGCTGCTGGAGCGCCACGAGGGGATGCAGGTGCGGCTGGTGCCGGAGTCCAGCCTGGTGGTGACCCGCAACTTCAGCTTCGATTACGACGGCAAGCGCAACAACCTGGTGCTTTCTTATGGCGCGCCCCTCATCAAGTCGACCCAGAAGTTTGCCGCCATGAGCCAGGAGGCGAGCGACTGGGCCCTGCGCAACCAGCAGAACCAGCTGGTGGTGGAGACGGACGCCAAGGCGCCGGACGGCGTGCTGCCCTGGTTCCCCGGCTTCAACGCCGAGGACGGTTATCTTCGCATCGGCGACAAGCTCAACGGGCTGGAGGGGGCGCTCGGCTACTCCTACAACCTGTTCCGGCTGGTGGCCAGCAACCGCATCGACGCAAGCCAGATCGATCACAGCGGTTGGGACAGGGTGGAAACGCCCGAGCTCGCCGAGGCGGGGGATCTGAGGGTCGCGAGCTTCAACGTGCTCAACTTCTTCACCACTGTGGTGGGGGGGGATGCCAACCCCACCGGCAGCAACAGGGGCGCCCTGACGGTGCCTGAGTTCGAGCTGCAGCGCACCAAGATCGTCAGCGCCATCACCCGCCTCAACGCCGACGTGGTGGGGCTGATGGAGATAGAGAACAACGGCTACGGCGACAACTCCGCCATCGCCAACCTGGTGGCGGCCCTCAACGCCGCCCAGCCGGACGAGGCGGATCACTACGCCTGGGTGGCTTCCCCCGATGGCCAGCCCATCGGCACCGACGCCATCACGGTAGGGCTCATCTACCGGCCCGCCAGTGTGACCCCGCAAGGGGCCGCGAGCCTGATCGCGCTGCCGGTACAGCAGGCCGAGGCGCAGGACGCCAGCGGCAAGCCGGTGACCATCAATCAGGGGATGCGCGAGTCGCTGGTGCAGCGCTTCAGCTCCCCCAAGGGAGATGCGCCCCTGACCCTGGTGGTCAACCACCTCAAGTCCAAGGGCTCCGCCTGCTTCGAGGATTATCCCGACTACGCCAGCGCCGATCCCCTGGACGGCCAGGGTCACTGCAACGCGCTGCGGGTCTCCGCCGCCAAGGTGTTGGGGGAGACCCTCAAGGGGGTAAGCGGGGATCTGCTGCTCATCGGCGATCTGAACGCCTACGGCATGGAGGATCCCATCCGGGTGCTGACCGACTATGATCCGGCCGCCCAGGCGCGCCAGATCATGAGCGCCTCCTTCACCACCCTGGCGGGTCAGCCGTATGAGGAGAGCGGCAGCACCCTTGGCAAGGGGTATGGCCTTGTCAACCTCAACACCCGCTTCCACGGCACCGACACCTACTCCTACAGCTATGAAGGGGAGCTCGGCAACCTGGATCACGCCTTGGCAAGCCCTGGCCTCGCGGCCAAGGTGATCGGCATCGAGGATTGGCACATCAACTCCGCCGAGAGCAACTTCTTCGAGTACGGCAGCAAGTACAGCGGCCAGCTGGCGAAATCCGAGGGGCCCTTCAGCGCCTCGGATCACGATCCCGTGCTGGTGGCCATCCAGTATCCGCTGCCCCCCGCCGGCGTCTTGAGCCTGGAGAGCGCCGCCGCCAGCGTGGAGGAGGGCAGCACCTTGTCCTTGAGCGTGGCGCGCCGTGACGGCAGCCATGGGGAGGCCAGCGTCAGCTACCGCATCGCCTTTGGCAGCGCCGATGCCAACGACGTGGCGCCCCTCACCGGTACCCTGCATTGGGCCGCCGGCCAGAGCGACAGCCAGAGCATCAGCATCCCGGTGAAGAGCGACACCCTGCACGAGGGGGACGAGACCTTCACCCTGGAGCTCTATGATGCGAGCGGCGCGACCCTGGGGGAGCAGCACCAGACCCTGGTGACCATCAAGGACAAGCTGGCGCCCTCCACCATCTCGTTGGCGCACGCCAGCCTGACGGTGAACGAGGGGCAGTGGTTTGCGGAGATCCCGCTGGTGCGAAGCGGCGATCTGAGCAAGCCAGCCCGTGCCACTCTGGGCCTTGAGGGGATCACCGCGCGCTGGGGGCTGGATTTCCTGCCCTGGTTCGGCCAGACGGTGAGCTGGGCCGCGGGCGAGGGGGGCAGCAAGTCGGTCAAGGTGCTGATCCTGGATGACTGGTTCGTGGAGTCCACCGAGCAGTTCAGCGTCAACCTCGAGAAGCTGAAAGGGGCCCAGCCGGGCACAGTTCAGCAGACCCGGGTCGACATTCAGGACAACGACAAGCCCTGGTGGCCCTTCGGCCGCCACTAAAGGTGAAAGCGAGATAGAAAGGGGCCTGCGGGCCCCTTTTTGTTGCGGATACTTGTTGTTGCAGACAGATGTTGTTGCGGACATGAAAAAGGCCCACCGATGTGGTGGGCCTTCTCCATGGCGGGGCGCTCCTAACGGAGTATCAACCCTGCGCGTTGCTCAGTACCAGCTTGCCATCCTTGACGGGGATGGTGGTGCCGGGTTTTTGTTCCATTCGCACTACCCCTTCCTGACCGGCGAGGCGGTAGGTGACGTCATAACCCAGGGTGCGGGTGCTGCTATCTTGTACCGTCTTGCAGCGCTGCTCAGTGGTGGTGTAGGTGTCCCCCGCCTGCATGTTGCCCTGCACCTGGTTGCCGGCGTAGCCGCCTGCGACGGCCCCCGCGGCGGTGGCGACCTTCTTGCCGCTGCCGCCACCAAACTGGTGGCCCACCACGCCCCCCAGGGCCGCACCGACCACAGTGCCCAGGATCTTGTGCTCATCCTGCACCGGCTTGCGGTGGGTGACGGTGACGTTGCGGCACTCCTGGCGCGGTGTCTTGATGGTCTCGGTCACCGGCTTGCTGGCCAGCACCTCGGCAAACTGGGGCTCTGAGGTAAACAGGGATCCGCTGGCTGCCGCCGACAATGCCAGCGCAGAGGCAATACCGATCCCGACACCTGCCAACATGGATTTGTTCATCGCTCTTCTCCTCGTACTTGTACCCGTTGAGGGCTTGGGACCATTCTTGGCATTTTGCGCGTCAGGCTCAAGGCAAGCGCCTACGGATCGCGACAGAGGCTGACTGCGCAAAAAACGACCGCACCAAAATAGCGTCTGTGTTTGGCGACAAAGGGGGCGGGTCAGTGGAAGTCATAAGGCAGATCAGCCGGCGTGGGGTCCCACCAACCTAAGACGTTTTGCTAATACCTGCCCCCAGAGCCCCTTGATACCCTTGATACCCTTGCATTTCGTACCAGAAAGCCGCCGCCGGCACGATGCCAGGGCGCGTTCACGGCTGCACCGCCGCTTTGTACCCCGACGAGGAAGGAACCCGATGACAAGCCAGAACATCTACGAGAGAGGCCTCGATAAAAATGGCGCCAATTTCGAGGCCCTGACCCCCTTGAACTTCCTGGCCCGGGCGGCCAGTGTCTATCCCGACTACCCGGCCCTGATCCACGGCCCCCTGCGCCAGAGCTGGGCCCAGACCGAGCGCCGCTGCCGCCGGCTGGCCTCGGCCCTGCGCCGCCGCGGCATCGGCGAGGGGGACACCGTCTCCATCGTCGCCCCCAATGTGCCGGCCATGTTCGAGGCGCACTTCGGGGTGCCCATGAGCGGCGCCGTGCTCAACACCATCAACACCCGGCTCGATGCCGATGCCATGGCCTTCATCTTCCAGCATGCCCAGAGCAGGGTGGTGCTGGTGGACAGGGAGTTCGGCACCGTGGTGCGCAAGGCGCTCTCTCTCATCGACAGCCAGCCTCTGGTGATCGCCATCGACGATCCGACCTATCAGGAGGGGGAGCTGGTGAGCGAGTTGACCTACGAGGCCTTCGTCGCCACGGGGGATGAGCAGGAGCCCGGCTGGCTGCCGGCGGACGAGTGGCAGGCCATTTCGCTGAACTATACCTCCGGCACCACGGGCAATCCCAAGGGGGTGGTCTACCACCATCGTGGCGCCCACCTGAACGCGATCAACAACGCGCTCTCCTGGGAGCTGCCCAAGCACCCCGTCTATCTCTGGACCCTGCCGATGTTCCACTGTAACGGCTGGTGTTTCCCCTGGACCCTGGCGGCGACCGCCGGGGTGAGCGTCTGCCTGCGCCACGTGCAGGCGGGCGCCATCTATGAGGCGCTGCACGCGCACAAGGTGAGCCATTTCTGCGCCGCCCCCATCGTCCTCAACATGCTCAACAACGCCGATCCGGCCCTGAAACTGGGGCTCAGTCATCCCATCAAGGCGATGACGGCGGGGGCGGCGCCACCCGCCACCGTGATCGCCGGCATGGAGGCCATGGGGATCGCCGTGACCCATGTCTATGGCCTGACCGAAACCTATGGCCCCTGCGTGGTGTGCGAGCCCCAGCGAAGCTGGCAGGGGCAGGATGCCACGGCGCTCTCCCGGCTCAAGGCGCGCCAGGGGGTGACCTCACCGCTGCAGGGGGAGATGCGGGTGGCCAACCCCGTCAGCGGCGAGCCTGTGCCCCGGGATGGCAAGACCCTGGGGGAGATCTTCCTGCGTGGCAACATCGTCATGAAGGGCTATCTCAAGAACCCGGCGGCGAGCGAAGAGGCGATGGCGGACGGCTGGTTTCGAAGCGGGGATCTGGCGGTCTGGCACCCGGACGGCTACGTGGAGATCAAGGACAGATCCAAGGACATCATCATCTCCGGCGGGGAGAACATCTCCAGCCTGGAGGTGGAGGACGTGCTCTATCGCCACCCGGACGTGGACGAGGCCGCGGTGATCGCCATGCCGGACGAGAAGTGGGGGGAGGTGCCCTGCGCCTTTGTGAAGCTCAAGGAGGGTAGGGTGCTCAGTCAGGCGGAGCTGATTGCGTTCTGCCGCGAGCAGATGGCCCACTTCAAGGCCCCCAAGCGCATCATCTTCACCCCCCTGCCCAAGACCTCCACCGGCAAGGTGCAAAAGTTCATGTTGCGCAAGCAGCTGGAGTGACTCAGGTGAGGGCCTCATCCAATCAACGGGCCTGCGGGCCCGTTCTTTTTCATCCAGAGAGCGCCTGCTCAGAAGCGTGTCTGGCGCAAGGTCGACCGTCCCTCTGCTTGACGGGGACGCGCTGGCGACCAGCCATCCTGGCGCCTCTCAGCGGGGCGGGTTGGCGCCCTTGATGCGCTTGTGCAGCGCCTGCCACAGGCTGGTGATGAAGTAGTAAAGTCCTCCTGCTTCACTGGCCTTGGTGTACTCCGCGAGGGGCTCTATCATGCCGCTTTTGAACTTGTCGAGCGCCTCTTTCTCGTTGGCTGCGTCGATATAATCCCCCACCACCTCGAAGCCCTGCTCCAGCAACTGTGACTTTTCAGGCAAGAATGAGGGGGACGACATCAGCAAGAAGGTGACGCTGGCGGGATCCTGTCCCTGACGGAAGAACTGGTATTTGCTCATAGGGCCTCTGGGGTGGACTGTGCCCCCGCATTATCCATGGGGGCCTTGGCGCCGGACAGGCCCCATTTGCGGCATCCAAAGGGGCCTCCATTCAGGTCGGCTTCAGTCAGCCTCTTGGCGGTTTCTCCTTGCCAAACAGCCTGGGTGCATGGAGCAACATGGTTCTGAAGAGGCCTATGGTGCCGGGGCCACCATAGGGGCGGCTGGGATCGGCCATGTTGAGCTGATGGGATTCGGCCGCCGCGCGGGCATCAGGGGCCAGTATGGGTTCGCCTATGACCTCGAACCCCTGTGCCAGCAGGGTGGCCTTGTCTGCCAGGAAGCTGGCCGACGCCATGTCGAGCAAGGTGAAGGCGGCGGGCGCCTCCGGGGTGGAGAAAACCTGAAATTTGTTCATCGCGCCTGGGGAGGTGAGGGTGGTGCGCCATTATCACCGCCGCCCCTGGGATGAGCGACTCCCTGTTCAGGGGGGCCGCCAGCCTGGGTATCTCCGATCCTGTCAGGGGTACAGCGTCCTTGACGCGCCCTGACAGTGGCAACTCCCGCGAAGAGGGCGCCAGCGCACGAAAAACGGGCCCCTGAGGGCCCGTTTTGTCGAGATGAGTTCAACGATTACTTGGTATGGCGCTCATACAGGCGCTGCACCACGTCTTTGAGGCCCAGCCCCTCGTTTTGCAGCAGCACGGTGAGGTGATAGAGCTGGGTCAACATGGATTCGTTGTTCACTTGGTGTGGCGCTCATAAAGCCGCTGCACCACATCCTTCAAACCCAAGCCTTCGTTTTGCAGCAAGACGGTCAGGTGGTAGAGGAGATCGGCGGATTCGTTGATGAGCTCCTCCCTGTCTTTCGCCATGGCGGCCAGGGCCACCTCCACCCCCTCTTCACCCACCTTCTGGGCGATGCGCTTGGTGCCCTTGCCATAGAGGCTGGCGGTGTAGCTGGTGGCCGGATCCGCGCCTTTGCGAGATGCCAGGATCTGCTCGAGCTCGGCGAGAAAACCGAGCGGCGGCAGCGGGTGGCCGTCGAAGCAGGAGGGATTGCCAAGATGGCAGGTCGGGCCCACCGGGTCGGCGGCGATCAGCAGGGAGTCCTGATCGCAGTCGGTGGTGATGGCGACGAGTTTGAGCACATGACCCGAGCTCTCGCCCTTGGTCCAGAGGCGCTGCTTGCTGCGGCTGAAGAAGGTGACCTGGCCGGTGGCTTCAGTCTTTTCCAAGGCCTCGCGGGTCATGAAGCCCTGCATCAGCACCTCGCCGCTTAGCGAATGCTGGACGATGGCGGGGATCATGCCGTCACACTTGTCCCAGTCCAGGCGCTCGGCCAGGGGCAATGCTTTGTCTACTGCTTGATTATTCACGGATGGCGACTCCTTCGTTTTTCAGCCAGCGTTTCAATTCGGGAATGGGGATAAGGCCCTTGTGGAACACGGACGCCGCCAGGGCGCCGTCCACGTCGGCCAGGGTGAAGGCATCGCGAAAGTGTTCCATGGCACCGGCGCCGCCGGAGGCAATCAGCGGCACCTTGCAGACGGCCCGCACCAGTTTGAGCTGCTCGAGATCATAGCCCTGGCGCATGCCGTCCTGGTTCATCACGTTCAGCACGATTTCGCCGGCGCCGCGCTTTTGCACCTCCTTGACCCACTCCAGGGTGGTCCAGCTGGTGGTGCGGGTGCGGCTCTCGTCGCCGGTGAACTGTTTGACCTGATACTGGCCGCTTGGGGCATCGAAGTAGGAGTCGATGCCCACCACCACGCACTGCACGCCGAAACGCTCCGCCAGCCGGGTGATCAGGGAGGGGTCGGCCAGGGCCGGGGAGTTGATGGAGACCTTGTCGGCCCCGAACTCCAGGATCTGGCGGGCATCCTCGACGCTCTTGATGCCGCCGGCGACGCAGAAGGGGATGTCGATGACCTCGGCCACCCGGCTTACCCAGCTCTTGTCCACCACCCGGGCGTCGCTCGAGGCGGTGATGTCATAGAACACCAGCTCGTCGGCACCCTCGGCGGCGTAGCGGCGGGCGAGATCGACGATGCCGCCCATCACCTCGTGGTTGCGAAACTGCACGCCCTTGACCACAACGCCATCTTTGACGTCGAGGCAGGGGATAATACGCTTTGACAACATGCTCATTGCTCCATGTAAAGCACAGTTAAAAAATCATCGTTCTGCCGGTGACGCAGGATCAGGCGGCGGACGGAAAAGCGGTTGGCATGCTTTCACTGCTGGATCCTGAGCGGGAAACGGCGCGCTCATCGGGCGGCGCGGCCCCGGGGGAACCAACACTATATGCATGACTTTATTCAGTGATTCAACCCTTTGTCTCCCTTCGGCTGGCCCGGGGGCGGTGAAGCGCCATCGGGGAGAGGGGGCATGACCTCAGTGGGGGGCTCATCTGCTTGCGCGCATTGGTGCAAGGTGAGCAGGGCGCCGTCAAAGTCAAAGCTCTTCAACTGCCTGGCCAGGGTCTCGCTGCGGGGCCCGAGCATGAGCCGCAGGGGGGCGGCATACTGCTCGAACAGCGGGATCACGGCGGTGTCGCTTTGCAGCAGCAACGCCTCCATCTGCTGGCGCAGATCCCGTTGCCACTGGCTGCCAAGGGGGATGAGCTGCGGCGCCTGGGCGGACACCTCTTCCCCCAGCCGGTCGTGCAAGGCCGCCAGCTCCCCGGCAATGACCGTCATCAGGGCGGTCGGCTCGGGGCCATCCCCCGCGAGTGTCTGCTCCAGCTGCAGGCATTGCCGCGCGAGTTCCACCATGCCAAGGGTGCTAGCGACCCCGCGCAGGGTGTGAACCAGCCGGGTGGCGCTCGTGCTATCCCCCGTTTGCAGATGGTGGTGGAGCAGGACCATGTCCTGGCCATGCTCGTTGGCGAAGTGGCGCAGCAAGGCAAGGTATTTGTCCTGCTTGCCTTGCAGTGCCGCCAACCCCTGTTGCAGATCCAGCCCGGGGACGCCCTGTAGGCGGGCGAGGGGGCCTGCTAGGGGATCGCGGGACAGATCCTGCTCACCGGGCTCCACCACGGGCTCCACCATTCCCTTGTTCGGCAGCCAGCGCTGCAGCGCCTCAAACAGCTTGGCGGGGGTGACGGGCTTGGCGATGAAGTCGTTCATGCCGGCGGATTCACAGGCCTTCCTGTCCTCCTCGAAGGCGCTCGCCGTCAGGGCGAGGATGGGAAGCCGCGCCAGGCCGGGCAGGGCGCGGATGGCGCGGGTGGCGTCGTAGCCATCCATCACCGGCATCTGTATGTCCATCAGGATGAGATCGTAGGGATGCTGGCGGACAAGGGCCAGCGCCTCCTGGCCATTGACGGCGGTCTCGATGACGAGGCCGCTGTTGCAAAGCAGCTCCAGCACCACCTCCCGGTTGATGGCGTTGTCCTCCACCAGCAGCACCCGGGCAGTGTGGGTGAAGACGGTTTGCGCTAGGCTCTGCTGCGGCGGGAGCGGGTGCGGCGCCTCCCCCTGACCCGCAGAGAGGGCGGCGGTGAACCAGAAGTTGCTCCCCTGGCCGAGGGTACTGTTGACGCCGGCCTCTCCCCCCATCAGGGTGGCGAGCCGGCTGGTGATCGCAAGCCCGAGGCCAGTGCCGCCGTATTTGCGGGTGGTGGAGACGTCGGCCTGCTCGAAGGCCTGGAACAGCTTCTCGCACTGCTCCGGGCTGATGCCGATACCGGTGTCTTCCACCTCGAAGCGCAGCAGGTTGCCGTCGGCAAGCGGACGGGCCACCCGTACCCGCAGGGTGACCGCACCTTGTTCGGTAAACTTGATGGCATTGGCGGCGTAGTTGAGCAGTGCCTGGCGCAGGCGGGTGATGTCGCCATGGACCCAGGTGGGCGAGTCTCCCATGTCGACCATGAGGGAGAGGCCCTTGGCGCGGGCCTGCTCGCTCATCAGGGCGCTGACGTTGTCCAGCATGGCGGTGAGGGAGAAGTCGCTCTGCTCCAGCGCCATCTTGCCCGCATCTATCTTGGAGAGATCCAGGATGTCATTGATGATGGTGAGCAGGTGCTGGGCGGCATTGTCGATCTTCTCCAGCCGCTCGTGCTGGGTGCTGTCCGGGGTGTCGCGCTTGAGCAGATAGGTGAGCCCCAGGATGGCGTTCATGGGAGTGCGGATCTCGTGGCTCATGTTGGCCAGGAAGGCGCTCTTGGCACGGTTGGCACTCTCGGCGCGCTGGTGGGCCTGGGCCAGTTGCAGGGTGCGCTCATCGACCATCTCTTCCAGGTGGTAACGGTACTGATCCAGCTCCTCGCCGAGCTGTTTCTTCTCGGTGATGTCGGCCTGTACCGCCACATAGTGGGTCACCAGCCCGTTCTCCTGGCGAATGGGGGAGATGGCCGCCAGCACCTGATAGTGTGAGCCGTCCTTGCGCCGGTTGACGAACTCGCCGTGCCAGCGCTGGCCACGCTTGATGGCGTCCCACAGGGCGACATAGGTGGCTCTGGGGGTGAGGCCGGAGCGCAGCAGGGAGGGGGTCTGGCCGATGATCTCCTCCTGCTGGTAGCCGCTGATGGTCAGGAAGGCCGCGTTGACATATTCGATGCGGGCCCGAGTGTCCGTGATGAAGACGCCGTCCGGGCTCTGCTCCAGTGCCAGGGAGAGCTGCCTCAGCTGTTGCTCGGCCTGCTTGCGCTCCGTGATGTCAAGATGGATGCCGAGCAGACGCAGGGGGCGCTGCCAGGCATCCCGATAGACGCTGCCCTTGCTCACCAGCCAGCATAGGTCGCCGTTTGGCTGCAGGATCCTGAACTCGATTTCGAAGGGCTTGTCGCTGACCGACAGCTCGGCCAGCAAGGTGTCTATACGGGGCTTGTCGTCCGGGTGCAGGCAGGCCTGCCAGGCGTGAAAGGTGGTGAGTTGCCCGGCGTCGCGGCCATAGAGGCGGGCGCATTCCGGGGAGAAGAAGAGGTGATCATTGACCATGTCCCACTCCCAGATCCCGACGTGGGCGCCCTCCTGGGCCATCAGCAGCCGCTGCTCGCTCTCGCGCAGGGCGCTGCTGATGGATTCGGCCCGTACCCGGGCACTGATGGCATCGTCCATCAGGTTCAGTGCCGCCAGGCGGGCGCGGCGCTGGGTATCGAGCGCCGCCTGCTGATTGTGCAGCAACTGCTGCTCGGCCAGCTTGCGCTCCGTGATGTCCTGCACAGTGCCATAGAGCTCGACGACATGGCCGTTTCCGTCCCGCAAGGCAGCCCCACGGGCGATGACCCAGACCGGGTGCCCCTGCTCGTTGATGACGCCGGCATCACATTCATAGGGCAGCCCATCGCGCAGACAGTGCTCGACGGCCTGGGCTATGGTGTGCCAACCCTCCTGGGTGAAGTACTTTTTCACCTCGGGATAGACGGCAGGGGGGAGGGCGGGATCACGGCCATAGATGCGGTAGATCTCCGGAGACCAGAAGTGGTTGCCGTCGCTGACACGCCAGCGCCAGTTGCCGATTTTGGCCAGCCGCTGGGATTCCCGCAGGATCCCCTCGTTGCGGCGCAGGGCCTCCTCCGTCTCCTTGTTCTGCTGATTGTCCTCGATGATGGAGATGAAGTAGTCGGGCTCCCCCTCGCTATCCCTGACCAGGGCCACCGTCAGTGTCGTCCAGATGGCCTCGCCCCCCTTGTGCAGATAGCGCTTCTCCAGGGTGTAGTGGGGCAGCTCGCCCGCCAGCATCCGGTCGACGTAGTGCTGATCGATGAAGAGATCGTCCGGGTGGGTGATCTGCTGGAAGCTCATGCCCATGAGCTCACCGGCGCGATAGCCCAGCATGTCGCATAGCCGCCGATTGACCCGCAGCCAACCACCATCGGGGGCGACCAGGGCGATGCCGACCGCCGCCTGCTCGAAGGTGGCCTGGAAGCGGTTCTCGCTCTGTTGCAGGCGGGACTGGGTGTTCATCAGCTCCTGCCAGCGCTGGATCTCCCGGGCGCGGGAGCTGTGGATGGCGGCACTGAGGAGGCTGACGAGCACGCCGTTGGCAACCAAGAGCCCCCACTGCACCAGATCCTGGCCGGTCGCCACGGTCAGCTCATGGATCGGGGGCAGCAGGAAGTAGGTGGTGACCAGGGCGCTGATCAGGGTGCAGAGCAGGCCTGGCAGCAAGCCCCCCAGCAGGGCACAGAGGATGATGGGCAGCATGAAGAGCACCAGCAACGGCCGCTCGCCAAAGGCGATGGGCAGCTGGACCCGGATCTGCAACATCAGGACGGGCAGCAGCAGGGCCAGCAGGCAGACGCCCCAGCGCTGGGTGGCTGGGCGGACGTGCCACAGTTGCGGTCGGTGCATCATGGGTGCTCCTCCGGCGGCATGGGGGCCTGGGGGTAGGGCGGCGGCAGCCCGAGCTGGTGTGAGAGCGCATTGATCTGGTGCTTGAGGGTCAACATGGCGAGCTCCCTGTCCACCATCACCTTGTTGAAACGCTCCAGCTCCTCGTTTTGCTGGCGCAGCTCCATGGCCTGGCGGGTCAGGGCCTGCTCGACCTGCTCCCGCTCGGTGACATCGAGCAAGAGCCCGAGCACGGCGGGCTGGCCGCGATAGTCGACGCGCCGCCCGTACAGCTCCACTTCCAGGGGCTGGTTGTCGTGGTGCAGGGCGCTGAAGCGGGCATGGATGTCGCTACCCTCCTGCTCGCATCGCTGCACCAGCTCGGCCACCCGGTCGCTGTCCTTCGGGTTTGCCAGGGCGTGCAGGGGACCGACGCCGAGCAGTGCGCCGGGGGAGTCATAGCCAAACAGGTGGGCAAAACAGGGGTTGATGTAGCAGAGTTTGCCCTGCTGGATGATGTAGATGCCGGCGAGGGATTGCTCCACCAGGGCGCGAAACAGCCCCTCCCGCTCCCGCAGGTCTGCCTCGGCACGCTTGAAGCCCGTGATGTCGCGGGAGATGCCAAAGATGCCGATCACCTGACCCTCGTTGTCCTGCAGCGGCCCCTTGGTGGCGAGGAACACCCGATCACCACTGGGCAGGGTCAGGTACTCCTCCTCGGTTTGCACCCGGTTGTTCTCGATCACCCGGCGGCCTGCCTCCATCAGCATCCGGGCCTGATCGGGGGGGAAGATGGCCAGGTCATCCTGACCCAGCATCTCGGCGGCGGGTCTGCCCACGAACTGGCTGGCGGCGCGGTTGAACAGTATGTATTTGCCCTCCCTGTCCTTGGCGAAGATGGCATCTTCCGAGCTGTCGGCGATGGCGGAGAGCAGTTGCAACGCCTGCAGCCGCTGTGCCTGGGAGTGGCGCACCTGCTCTGCCATCAACAGCCGGGTGTGCTGGCGCAGCAAGATGATGCCGGCGTTTGTAACGAAGAGCACCAGCAGGGCGATGAGACCAATCCAGATGCTCTCCTTGAAGCTGGCCTGGTTGAGCTCGGCCTTGTCTATCTTGGTCAGCAGGTACCAATCCGTGTCCGCAACCGGATAGACGACGCCAAAGGCCGCGATGTCGCGATAATCCATGCCGGACAGCACCCTTGACCTTCGCTGCCCGCCGTCCAGCCGCAGATACTGGGCCGCCAGCAGGGTGTCGTGATGAAGTGGAAGGTACAGGCGCAGGGCCGAGTCGGGGCGATAGCGCGGGTCGTTCAGATACTGCACCTGATCTGCGCGCTGGCGAAACAGCATGGCTTCCCCACTGCTGTCGGGGATGGGCCAGGGTGTGAGTATCTGGTTTATCCAGTGACTGCCGCTTATCTGCAGCACCATGACGGGGGCCGCCCCGGCCGCCCTGGTCAGGGGGGCCAGGAAGTCGAGCCGGGGTTGACCTCGCTCATCCAGATAGGGGCCGACCCTGAGCACCTTGCCCGGCTCCACCCGGGTCAGGGCATCGCGCAGGGTGGCATTCATGATGCCGGCCCCCGGGGTCTGCCACAGGGCCTGGCCGGCGGGGTCGAAGAGGGCCGCGCCATCGAATCCCCGCCCCGAGATGAACTCGACCAGATGTGTCAGTTGCTGTGCCTGTTCATCGGAGGGTCTCTGAGGCTCGGCGGGAGAGAGTGCCCTGTCGCGGGAGTTGCCGATGATCTGGCGCAGATCCTGCTCCCGGTTGCCCAGCCACTCGGTGATGCGCCTGCTCTTGAGATCGGCGATGGTCTCGAGGCGTGCCACCTCCTTGTCCCGGGTCAGGCCGATGTTCTGGGCGATGGCCATGGCGGTTAGGGCCAGAATGAGACCATTTAGCAGCAGAATGGGCAGCCACTGACGCCCGGTGAGGCGGGGGCTGGCGGTGGTCTGATTGATGCGACGGCGCAGCATGGCATAGAGCATGAGCGCGGTAATGAGGATAAACAGCCACCCCTTGATGGTGCTGGCCAGGGCGAACTGGGCCGGGGTGTGGAAGAGCCACTCCACCGCCTTGTCCGAGAGCAGGATCCACAGGCTCGCCACCGCGGCATAGGTGAGTACCACGTTGAGCACCTGGGCCCGGGTCAGGGGAGGCTGCTCAGCCATGGATTGCCTCGGCGACATCCTGGTAACGTCTGGCGATGAGGACGAACTGCTCGAAATGGCTGTCGAAGGCTGCCACCACGTCCGGGTCAAAGTGTTGACCGCTGCCGGAGAGGATCAGGGCGCGGGCCTCGTCATAGGACATGGCCGGTTTGTAGACCCGGGCGCTGATGAGGGCGTCAAACACATCCGCCAGCGCCATCAACCTGGCCGAGAGGGGAATGGCATCGCCGCAGAGGCCGTCCGGGTAGCCGCTGCCGTCCCACTTCTCGTGGTGCCAGTGGGCTATCTCCTTGGCCAGAGTGAGGAAGGCCAATGGCTGCTCCATATCCCGCTCGGCCTCCTCGATGGCGTCGCTGCCGAGCTTGGCGTGGGTGCGCATGATCTGCCACTCCTCCGGGATCAGCTTGCCCGGTTTGAGCAGGATATGATCGGGAATGCCGACCTTGCCGATGTCGTGCAGGGGGGCGGAGCGGCTCAGCAGATCGATGTAACCCGGCGACAGGGTCCCGGCAAAGCGGGGGTGACCGGCAAGGGCGCTCGCCAGCAACCGCACGTAGCCCTGGGTGCGCAGGATGTGATTGCCGGTCTCGGGATCGCGGATCTCCGCCAGATGGGCCAGCGCCCGGATGGAGACCTGCTGGATCAGATCGTTTTCGGCCATCCGGCGAGCGACCTCTGCCTCCAGGGCCGCGTTCTGATCGTGCAGACCATCCCGGGCCTGTTTGGCCTCCAGCTGGGTGCGTACCCGCGCCTGGACGATGACGGGCTTGATGGGCTTGGTGATGTAGTCGGCGGCCCCGAGGGACAGGCCCTGCTCTTCGCTCTGGGGATCGGCGAGGGCGGTGAGCAGTACCACTGGGATGCGGTGGGTGTCGGGGTTGGTGCGAAGTTGCTTGAGTACCTCGTAGCCGTCCATGCCGGGCATCATCACATCCAGCAGAATGAGATCGGGTTTCGTCTTGCCACTGGCGATGCGCAGGCACTTCTCCCCGCTCTGGGCGGCGAGTACCCGGTAACTGGGTGAGAGCAGCTCGGTCAGCACCATCAGGTTCTCGGGAGAGTCATCGACGATGAGGATGGTGGCACAGTGAGATCTGAACATAAGCCTTCCGTGACATTATCTCGATGAGTCCGAGTATAGAGCCAATTGTTCCCAGATTATAAGGGCTTGCCGCTGCACCCTCAGAAGATAGAGGTGCCTGTTCCGGCGCTGATGGCCGGACAGGCACCTTGGGGAGCCGCGGGTGATCCCGTGGTCACTCACCCCAGCAGGCGATGGCCTGCTGTACGTCGAACTTGCCCTCCAGCAGGGCGCGGCCGAGGATGACTCCCTTGACGCCTGTGTCCTTGAGCGCCTCTATGTCCGCCAGGCCGCCGATGCCGCCGGAGGCCTGAAACGCCACGCTGGGGTAGCGGGCACAGAGATCCCGGTAGAGCTCGACGTTGCTGCCCGAGAGCGTCCCGTCCCGGCTGATGTCGGTGCAGAGCACGTGCTTGAGCCCGGCGGGGAGGAAGCGCTCGATCAGCGCCTCCAGGCTCACACCGCTGTTCTCCTGCCAGCCTGCCACCGCGATCTGGCGATTCCCCTCTGCATCGATATTGACGTCCAGCGCCAGCACGATGCGCTCGGGGCCATATTTCTCCATCCAGCTAGCCACCAGATCCGGGGACTTGACCGCAGTGGAGCCGACCACCACCCGGTTGGCGCCGGCGGCCAAGAGGTCTGCCACATCCTGCTCGCTGCGCACACCGCCGCCCACCTGCACCGGCGCCCTGGTGGCCGCCAGCAGGGTGGTGATGAGGGCGAGCTGGCGCGCTTTTGCATCCTTGGCGCCGTCCAGATCCACCAGGTGCAGTTGCGCCGCCCCCTGGGCGACATAGTCGTCGAAGCGGGCCTGGGGGCTGCTGCTGTATGCGGTCTTCTGGCCGTAGTCCCCCTGATAGAGTCGGACTACCTGACCATTGATGAGGTCGATTGCGGGAATGATCATCCTTGTTACAGCTCCAGAAAGTTTTGCAGTAAACGGGCACCGGCTGCGCCGGATCGCTCCGGGTGGAATTGGGCGCCGAAGAAGTTGTCGCGCCCCACGATGGCGGTGAAGGGCTGGCCATAGTCGCAGCTGGCGAGCGTCGCTTCTGTCACCTCCAGGGCGTAGGAGTGGACGAAGTAGAAGTAGCTGCCGCTCGGGATCCCCTTGAGCAGGGGATGGGTCTCATCGTGCTCTATCTGGTTCCAGCCCATGTGGGGCAGGCGCAGATCGCCCACCTCCATCAGCCGGATCCTGCCAGGCACTATGCCGAGGCAGTCGATGAGCCCGCCTTCGCCGCCATCGGTGCTCATGTTCTCCTCGGAGGCCTGTGCCAGCATCTGCATGCCGAGGCAAAAGCCCAGCAGGGGCTGCCTGGCGGCGCGGATCAGCGGCACCAGGTTGCGCTCGTTGAGATTCTTCATGGCGGCCACGGCTGTGCCCACCCCGGGCAGGATCAGCTTGTCTGCCCCCTCGATATCGGCCGCCTTGCTGGAAACCAGCGGCTGCACGCCGAGACGCTCGAACGCCATGCGCACCGAGGCGAGGTTCGCACAGCCCGTGTCGATGATGACCAGCGTCTGCTTGCTCACATCCATCACAGCACCCCCTTGCTGGAGGGGAGTTCGCTCCCTTCCACCCGGATGGCCTGGCGCAGGGCGCGGCCAAAGCCCTTGAACAGCGCCTCCACCTGGTGGTGGGTGTTGCCGCTGCCGACCTTCATCTGCAATGTGATGGCCATGGCGTCCGAGAGGGAGCGGAAGAAGTGGGGCACCATCTCGGTGGCCATCTCGCCCACGCTGTCGCGGCCAAAGCCGCTCGGGCAGTCGAACACGAAGTAGGGGCGGCCGCTCAAATCCAGCGCCGTGGCCACGTCCAGCTCGGTCAGGGAGGGGGCCTGGGCACTGTCGTTCGTGCCTTCAACCAGGCGAGGACGACCGTCGATCACCGCCTGCACCTCGTCCATAGCCAGCACGAAGCCGAAGCGGCCGATGCCGCGCTTGTTGCCAAGGGCCTGGCGCAGGGCCTGACCGAGAGCCAGCCCGACGTCTTCCACCGTGTGGTGATCGTCGATGTGCAGATCGCCGCTGACCTTCAGCTTGAGGCGAAAGCCCGCGTGGGTGGCTATCTGATCCAGCATGTGATCGAAGAAGCCGATGCCGGTGGCAATCTGGTTGCCGCCGCTCTTGTCCAGGTCCACCGCCACCTGGATGCGGGTCTCCTTGGTGTAGCGCTCCACCTCGGCCACGCGCCCCTTGGAGAGCAGCTGATCACGGATGGCGAGCCAGTCGTGATCCTGCGGGTGGTAGCGAATGCCGCGAATGCCCATGTTTTCGGCGAGTTGCAGGTCGGTCTGGCGGTCGCCAATGACGAAGGAGTTGGCAAAGTCGATGCGACCGGACGCGAGGTACTCCTTCACCAGGCCGAGGTGGGGCTTGCGGCAGCTGCAGCCGTCGGTGGGGAAGTGGGGGCAGATCAGCACCTGCTCCCAGTTCACTCCTTGGGATTCAAAGAGGTGCATCATCAGATCGTGAGGGGGCTGGAAGTTCTCCAGCGGCAGGCTGGCGGTACCCAGCCCATCCTGGTTGGTCACCATCACCAGCACGTAACCGGCGGCCTGCAGCTCCCGCAGCACCGGGATCACCATGGGCTCGAAGCGCAGCTTGGCGAGGCTGTCCACCTGCTTGTCGGTCACCGGCTCCTCTATCAGAGTGCCGTCACGGTCGATAAACAAAAACGGGGTCTTCATCTGGCTACTTCCTTATACGCTGGCGGCAGACGGGTTGCTGGCTGAGGGGGTGCTGTTCGATAGATCGCGCAGCACGGTGAGGACGGCGTCCATCTCCCCCTGATAGCCGATGGTGATGCGGATGCTGTTGTCCAGGCCCGGCTTGCTGGAGAAGTCCCGCAAGATGATGCCGGCGGCCTTCATGGCGGCAAAGACGGCGGCACCATCGGTGAAGCGCACCAGCACGAAGTTGCCCTTGTCCTCGAACACCTCTTTCACGCAGGCAAGCCGCAGCAGCTCGGCCTTGATGAGGGCCTTCTGCTTGTTGAGCTCCTGCACCCGCTCCTGCATCAGCGCCAGCCCCATGGGGGAGAGGGCCTGGGCCGCAATCTGGGCGATGGGCTCGGGGATGGGGTAGGGGGCTATCACCTTGGCCAGCATGGCGATGAGCTCCGGGTCCCCCAGGGTGAAGCCGCAGCGGATCCCCGCCAGGGCAAAGGCCTTGGAGAGGGTGCGGGTCACCACCAGATTGGGGTACTGGGCCAGCAGATCCACCACTGAGCTTTCCGGGCAGAACTCGATATAGGCCTCGTCGACCACCACGATGGCGCGCTCCCGGGCCTTCTCCAGCAGGGCGATGAGCCCCTTGCGGCCCACCAGATCCCCGGTGGGGTTGTTGGGGGAGCAGAGGAACACCAGTTTCACGTCGGAGAGACGATCCGCGATGGCGGGCCAGTCCGGCTGACGGCTGGCGGTGAGCGGCTGCTCGACGATGCCGACGCCGCAGGTCTCGGCGCTGATGGCGTACATGCCATAGGTGGGGGGACAGATGAGGATCTGATCCTCCCCCGCCTCGCAGAAGGTGCGGATCAGCAGCTCGATGGCCTCGTCGGCGCCGCGACTCACCAGCACCTGGCTCGGATTGACCCCGGCGTAGGCGGCGTAGCCGCTCACCACCTCGGCCGGCTGGCACTCGGGGTAGCGGTTGAGACGGTTGCCCTCGATGGTGAAGGGGTAGGCCAGGGGCGCCTCGTTGGCGTTGAGCCAGACGTGACCCTGACCGCCGATGCGACGGGCGGATTGATAGGGGGTGAGGGCCCGCACCACGCGGCGAGCCAGATTGGCGATGCTCATGACAAATCCTTCTGCTGCTGGTCTGAAAGTGCGTTCAATCCGAGGGTGACGGCATTATTGATGAGGGCATGGCGCCCTCTCGGTGCGGTGATCGTCATGTCCGCTCCTCTTGCAGTGCATTCAATCTCAGCGTCACGGCATTCTTGTGGGCATCTAGCCCTTCCGCATCGGCGATGCGCTGGACTATGGGGCCAAGGCCCCGGATCCCCTCGATGCTCAGCTCCTGCACAGTGTAGCGGCGCTGGTAATCCGCGAGCCCAAGGCTCGAGCAGGTGCGGGCATAGCCATAGGTGGGCAGGGTGTGGTTGGTGCCGCTGGCGTAATCCCCGACCGACTCCGGGGTCCATGCCCCAAGGAAGATAGAGCCGGCGTTCTCGAGTTTATCCAGCAGATCGCGGGGGGCGCGGGTCTGCACGATGAGGTGCTCCGGCGCGTAGGCGTTGGAGATGGCGCAGGCCTCGTCCAGATTGTCGCAGAGGATCACCAGGCTGCTGCCGAGCGCCTGGGCGGCGATGTCGCGGCGGCTGAGCTTGGCCAGCTGGCCCTTGATCTCGCTGGCGATGGCATCGGCCAAGAGCGGCGAGGTGGTTACCAGCACCACCTGGCTGTCGGGGCCGTGCTCGGCCTGGGAGAGCAGATCCGCGGCCACGAAGGCGGGGCTCGCGCTCTCGTCGGCAATCACCAGCACCTCGGAGGGGCCGGCGGGCATGTCGATGGCGGCGCCGCGCCAGTCCCGGGAGACCTGGCCCTTGGCTTCGGTCACGTAGGCGTTGCCCGGGCCGAAGATCTTGTCCACCTTGGGAATGCTCTGGGTGCCGTAGGCCATGGCGGCGATGGCCTGGGCGCCGCCGATGGCGAACACCTTCTCGACACCGCAGGCGCGGGCGGCAAACAGGATCTCGTCGCTGGCCGGCGACGGGGTGCAGAGCACCACCTCACGGCAACCGGCGATGGCGGCCGGAATGGCCAGCATCATCACGGTGGAGGGGAGCGGCGCGCTGCCCCCCGGCACATAGAGGCCGACCCGGGCGATGGGCTGGGTGCGCAGCTCGCACACCACGCCGGGCTGGGTCTCCACTCGCACCACGGGCTGCACCTGGGCGGCGTGGAAGGTGCGAATGTTGGCAATCGCCGCCTCGATGGCCCCCTTGATGCCGTCATCCAGCCGCGCGCAGGCGGCCTCGATTTCGTCCTCACTGACGCGCAACTGCTCACGGGGGGCGCGCTCGAAGCGCAGGCCGAGTTCCCGCAGGGCGTCGTCGCCCCGGCTGCGCACCGCGCCGATGATCTCCTTGACCACGGCGCCTATGTCCGCCTCGTCATTGAGGGCGGGCCGGGTCAGCACATCGGCCTGCTGGGCGGGGGAGAGGGTCTTCCAGATCAGGGTCTGCATGATATCCCTTCCTTATTCCATCATTTTTTCGATGGGCAGTACCAGAATGGAGCTGGCGCCGAGGGCCTTGAGCTGCTCCATGGTCTCCCAGAACAGGGTCTCGCTGGAGACGACGTGCAGGGCCACCTGGTTGGTGTCACCGGCCAGCTGCATGATGGTGGGGCGCTCGGCACCCGGCAGCAGATCTGTGATGGCATCGAGCTTGTCTTTGGGGGCGTGCAGCATGATGTACTTGCTCTCGCGGGCCTGCTGCATCCCCTGAATGCGGGGCAGCAGCTTGTCGATGAGCTTCTGCTTGGCCTCATTCAAGGGGTTGGGAGCCTGCACCAGCACCGCCTTGGAGCGATAGATCACCTCCACCTCTTTGAGGCCGTTGGCTTCCAGGGTCGCGCCGGTGGAGACCAGGTCGCAGATGGCATCGGCCAGACCTGCGCGCGGCGCCACTTCTACCGAGCCGCCCAGCATCACGCTCTTGAAGCCGAGCCCCTTCTCGTCGAAGAAGCGCTTGAGCAGCCCGGGGTAGGAGGTGGCGATGCGCTTGCCCGCCAGACTTTGCGGCCCTGTGTAGGTGACGTCTTCCGGCACCGCCAGGGAGAGGCGGCAGCCACCGAAGTCGAGCTGCTTGAGGGTTTTCACCTCGAAGGGCAGACCCTGTGAGGCGCGGATGAGCTGCACCTCTTCCAGGACGTTCTCGCCTATGATGCCAAGGTCGACCACCCCTTCCATCACCAGCCCCGGGATATCGTCATCGCGCACCCGCAGTATGTCGATGGGCATGTTCTCCACGTGGGCGATGAGGCGCTGTTCCCGTAAGTTAATTTTGAGGCCGCAGCTCTTGAACAGGGCCTGGGAGTCCTGGCTCAGGCGACCGGACTTTTGCATGGCGATGCGCAGACGTTGTGTTTCCATTGCTCGATTTCCTTCTAGTCAAAAACGAAAAAACCCTCGGAAGTGTGTGCTTCCGAGGGTTCATGAATCTTGCGGTCCTTTTGGAAGTCACCAGTTAAGTGTCTTCCAGCAGTCAACCTCCTGAAAGACTAGTCGGGATGATGATGGTGATGATGAGTCTTCAGGGTGGTGAACTTCATGTAATCAATCCTTTACAAATAAGATGTCGTAGTTGACGCCTGATTTAAACTACCTGCCTTGACAGAAAATGCAACCTGAAATTGTGATTTGACCGATTAAAGTGGAGAAAACGGTTTTCTGGTCGATAACTAATCAAGATAGCCTGAGGAGTGATCACCATGCCCAGCCAGGACCTGTTATTCCCCATCTTGCCGCGCGCGCCGTCGACCCCGAGCCCCGACGACATCAAGCGGGAGGTGACTCAGATCAGCCAGAAGCATCAGCTGCGCAAGATTGGCACTGACAACGGCGGTGGCGCCCAGCAGCACCAGCAGGGGTATCAGCCGACCAGGCGTGATCAGCCAAAGGCGCAGGAAGATGATCACAAGCCGGATCCGGACCATCAGATCGATCTCTTCGTCTGAACGCATTATCAGTCCCGCTTTCGTCGCGCTTTTGGCATAATGGCCGCTTTTGCGCGGGACGCTCCTTTGACCATCCAGACCCTGTTCAAGCCAGATGGCCCTCTGGCCAGCCACATCGAGGGCTTCAAGGCCCGTGCGCCGCAACTGGAGATGGCCGAAGCGGTGGCGCGCGCCATCAAGAGTGGCGGCCGCCTGCTGGTGGAGGCGGGCACCGGCACCGGCAAGACTTACGCCTACCTGGTGCCGGCGCTGGAGTCCGGCAAGCGGGTGGTGATAAGCACCGGCTCCAAGAACCTGCAGGAGCAGCTCTTCTACCGGGATCTTCCCACCATCACGGGGGCGCTCTCCTACACCCCGCCGGTGGCCCTGCTCAAGGGTCGCAGCAACTATCTCTGCATCGAGCGGATGAACCGCCTCCTGAGCGAATCCCACCTGCAAAAGCCCGAGATCCTCAGCGATCTGGTGAAGGTGAAGTCCTGGTCCACCGCCACCGACAACGGCGATGTGGGAGACATTCCGGGGCTGCAGGAGAACGCCGAGATCCTCGCCCACGTCACCAGCACCAATGACAACTGCCTCGGTCGCGACTGCCCCTATTACGACGACTGCCATCTGGTGGTGGCCCGGCGCCGGGCCATGGACGCCCAGGTGGTGGTGATCAATCATCACCTCTTCTTCGCCGATATGGCGGTGAAAGACACCGGATTTGGCGAGCTGGTGCCCGAAGCGCAAGTCTATGTGTTCGATGAGGCGCACCAGCTGCCGGAGATCGCCACCAACTACTTCGGCAAGTCGGTGGGCAGCCGCACCATCCTGGATCTGGCGCAGGACATCCAGCTCGCCTATCGCGCCGAAGCCCACGACATGGGGCAGCTTGGCAAGGCGGCAGACAGGCTCTCCATCGCGAGCCAGGACTTGCGCCTCGCCTTCGGGATAGACGGGGGGCGCGGCAATACCCGGGATCTCCTGCGCCAGCCGCTCTGGGGCCAGGCCCTGGCGCGTCTCAACGACGCCATCGGGCTCTGCTACGAGGTGCTGAAACTGGCGCTCGGGCGCGGCGAGCAGCTGGATCACGCCTTCGAGCGAGTCTGCGAGTTGCGCACTCGCCTTGGGGAGGTGCTGGCGGTCAACCAGACAGGTTTCTCCTACTGGTATGACTGCTCCCGGCTGCACTTTTCCCTCAATCTCACCCCCTTGTCGGTGGCCGAGCGTTTCAGTGCCGAGGTGCAAAAGCCCGAGGTGGCCTGGATCTTTACCTCCGCCACCCTGACGGTGGACAACCGTTTCGATCACTTCAAGGCGGAGCTGGGGCTGGCGGGCAGCGCCGAGCTTATCCTCGACAGCCCCTTCGACTACGCCGAGCAGGCACGGCTCTGTGTGCCGCGCTATCTGCCGGAGCCCAACGCCTTCGGGCGCGGCGAGCAGCTGGCCAGTCTGATGATCCCCCTCATCAACAAGACGCCGGGGGGCTGCTTCTTCCTCTGCACCAGCCATCAGGTGATGCGGCAGGTGGCCGAGGTGCTGCGCCGGGAGATCGGCCGCACCGTGCTGTTGCAGGGGGAGGACAACAAGCAGCGGCTGCTCAAGACCTTCGTGGAGAACGGGCGCGCCGTGCTGGTGGCCACCAGCAGTTTCTGGGAGGGGATAGACGTGCGAGGGGCGGCATTGTCCTGTGTTATCATCGACAAGCTGCCGTTTGCGAGCCCGGACGACCCGTTGCTCAAGGCGCGGGTGGATGACTGCAAGCTCAAGGGGGGCGATCCCTTCGCCGAGTTGCAGCTGCCCAAGGCGGTGATTGCCTTGAAACAGGGGGTGGGGCGGCTCATTCGTGATCGCAGTGATCACGGCGTACTGGTGATCTGTGATCCACGCATGGTCAACAAGCCCTATGGCGCCACCTTCATCAAGAGTCTGCCCGCCATCCCTCGCACCCGGGAGCTCGGGTCCCTGGGGCGTTTCTTTGATCGGGGCGACTGAGTCTGCCGGTTATTTCCCAGAGCGGCTGGCGAGCCTGGGACGCTGTGTCGAGCGGGATGCTCGGGCCTGGGCCGCGTACCCGGCGCGCTATGCATTGGACCTCAAATGCTGGCGGGTGGCTAGCGATTGACGGATTTGCCATGTTAAGAAAACGGGTGAGCTCTGCTCGCTTGCACGTTATGTAATTGACTGATTATATAGAGATTGTAACCCATGACCGAGTTGAAGATCCTGGCCGTTGATACCGCCACCGAAGCCTGCTCCGCCGCCCTGCTGGTGGGCGGCAAGCTGTTCTCCCGTTGGGAAGAGGCGCCGCGGGATCACACCCAAAAAATCCTGCCCATGGTTCAGGCTGTGTTAGACGAGGCCGGTCTATCGTTGACTGAGCTCGACGCCATCGCCTTCGGGCGTGGACCGGGCTCCTTTACCGGCGTGCGCATCGGGATCAGCGTGGCCCAGGGGCTCGCCTTTGGCGCCGGCGTGCCGCTCATCGGCATCTCGACCCTGGCTGCCATGGCCCAGGGGGCTTATCGTCTGGAGGGAGCAACGCGGGTGCTGACCGCCATCGATGCGCGGATGAACGAGGTCTATTTTGGCCACTACGAGCTGCTCGATGGCCGCATGCAGCTGGTGGGGGAGGAAGTGGTGAGCGATCCCGCCGCGCTGATTGACGCGCGCGGCAAGCTGGCGGGCAGCCTGAGCTGCGTCGGGACCGGCTTTGAAACCTATGGCGAGACGCTCAATGCGCTGGCCGACGAGCTGGCGGTGAGCCAGGTGCGTTTCCCGGCGGCGGTCGACATGCTGCCCCTGGCACGCAGTGCCTGGCTGGCGGGGGAGGCGGTGGCTGTGGAGCAAGCTACTCCCGTCTATTTGCGCGACAAGGTGACCTGGAAAAAACTGCCGGGTCGCGAGTGACATCCAACGGCGAGCCGCGACTCGACGCCAGAGTGTGAAGGCGGGCGGTGCGGACAAGGAGAGGCAAATGATGAAACGCGTGATCATGCTGGGCCTGACGGGGCTGCTGCTCGGCGGCTGCAGCACTGTGCCCAAGGAGCTGGCCTATGAGCCGGAAAGCCAGCTGGTGGCCTATCAACCTGCCCTGCAGGGGATGGAGGGCAAGCCTGCGCGCTGGAGCGGCGTCATCTCGGCGGTGCACAACGAGCAAGATCAGAGCGTCATCGAGGTGGTCTACCTGCCGCTCAAAGCCAACGGCGTACCGACCCAGACGGAGCAGAGCCCGGGGCGTTTTCTGGCCGTCATGAAGGGGTTTGTGGATCCGACGCTCTATGCCAAGGGGCGCAGCCTGACGGTGCTCGGCACCCTGGACAAGCCGGTGGACAGCCAGATAGGCAATCACAAGTATCGCTTCTCCGTGCTCAAGGTCACCGCCAGCAAGCTGTGGCCGCCGGTGAAGGAGGTGGAGATCCGCTACATGGACCCCTACTTCTACGACCCCTTCTATGATCCCTTCTGGCCAAGACGCCACTACTCCCGCTGGTGATCATGGAAGAGCGCTTCCTCACCCTGTCCGATGGACGGCGCATCGCCCTGCTGGATAACGGCCGGCAGGGCAAGCCCCTGATCATTGCCCTGCACGGCTGGCTCGACAACGGCGCCAGCTTCCTGCCCCTTGCCCCCCATCTCGCTGAGTACCGCCTCGTCTGTGTCGATCTGCCGGGTCACGGCCATTCGGATCACAAACCGACCCCCTATGTCTTCGTCGACTGGCTCGACGATCTGCACCAGATTGTCCAGGCTGCGGGCTGGCAGCGTTTCACCCTGCTCGGCCATTCGCTGGGGGCCCTGATCGCCAGCGCCTATGCCGGGGTCTTCCCCGAGCAGATAGTGCGGCTCATCCTGCTGGAGGGGTTGGGGCCGCTCAGCCAACCCGATGAGGAGGTGCCTGCTCAGTTGCGGCGGGCCATCCTCAATCGCAGCCGCACTCGCGAGCGAGCGTCCGGTGGCTTTGTCTCCCTCGACGAGGCGGTGGCGGCCCGCTGCAAGGTGGCTGACATCTCCCCGGCGGCGGCGCGCCTTATCTGCGAGCGCCAGCTGGAGGCGCGGGAAGGGCGCTGGCACTGGCGCAGCGATCCCCGTCTGCGGGATCTCTCGCCCATGCGCATGAGCGAGGGCCAGGCCCAGGCGCTGATCCGGGCCATCGCCTGCCCTGTGCTCTTCATCCGGGGCGAGCAGGGGTTCCAGAGTCTGCTGGCGCAGTGGCAACTGCGGGGGCCGGCCTTTGGCCAGATTGAAATGGTACAGGTGGCGGGAAATCATCACTTCCATATGGAAAATTCGGCAAAAACCGCCGTTTATATCGAAAACTTCTGTCAGATCCGGTAGGATCGCCGGCTTTGGATCATGTCAGGTTTGCTTTCTCCCTCACACTTCTCGTTGTTAATTCGCTGTTAATCGATGTTGCCTTATGTAACTATGTGCGGCATTAGAGCTGTAGCTTAAAACAACTGATTGAAATGGATGTGACAGGGACGGAGGCAACACAGTGAGCGCACAGGTGCTAGTTATGCAGGAGAAGTTCGTGGAAAGAGTCTGGCTGAAGCGTTATCCAGAAGGGGTGCCCGCCGAGATCAATCCAGACCAATACGGCTCCCTGGTCGAGATGTTTGAAGAGTCGGTGGCCCAGTTTGCCGACCAGCCCGCCTTCGTCAACATGGGGCAGACCATTACCTATCGCCGGCTGGAAGAGCAGTCCCGTGCCTTTGCCGCCTACCTGCAAAACGAGCTCAAGCTCGGCAAGGGCGACAGGGTGGCGGTGATGATGCCGAACCTGCTGCAATACCCCATCGCCGTGTTCGGCATACTGCGGGCCGGCATGACGGTGGTCAACGTCAACCCCCTCTATACGCCGCGCGAGCTGGAGCACCAGCTCAAAGACTCCGGCGCCAAGGCCATCGTCATCGTCTCCAACTTCGCCCATACCCTGGAGAAGGTGGTCTACGACACCCCGGTCAAGCACGTGATCCTGACCCGCATGGGGGACAACCTCGGCCTGGCCAAGGGCACCCTGGTCAACTTCGTGGTCAAGTACGTCAAGAAGCTGGTGCCCAAATACAATCTCCCGCACGCCAGCACCATGCGCCAGGCCCTGGCCAAGGGGCGCTACCTGCAGTACATCAAGCCGGAGATCAGCAACCAGGACATCGCCTTCCTGCAATACACAGGCGGCACCACGGGTCTCTCCAAGGGGGCCATGCTGACTCACCGCAACATGATTGCGAATGTGGAGCAGTGCCTCGGTGTCTATGGTCCCGTGCTGGAGCGGGGCAAGGAGTTCGTGGTCACGGCGCTGCCGCTCTACCACGTCTTTGCCCTGACGGTGAACTGCCTGCTGTTCATGCGCCTGGGTGGCTACAACCTGCTCATCAGTAACCCCCGCGACATCCCGGGCTTTGTCAAAGAGATTAAGAAGTACCCCTTCACCTGCATCACAGGGGTCAACACCCTGTTCAACGCACTGGTCAACAACGGCGAGTTCCAGAGCATGGACTTTTCCAGGCTCAAGCTCACCATAGGGGGCGGCATGGCGGTGCAGCGGGCGGTGGCCGAGCAGTGGAAGACGCTGACCCGGACCCCGCTGCTGGAAGGCTATGGCCTGACCGAGTGTTCACCCCTGGTGAGCGTCTGCCCCTACGATCTGGTGGATTACAACGGCTCCATCGGTCTGCCGGTCTGCTCCACCGAGATCCGGCTGGTGGATGACAAGGGGTTGGTTATCACCGAGCTGGGCGCCCCCGGCGAGATGCAGGTGCGTGGCCCCCAGGTGATGACGGGCTACTGGCAGCGTCCTGAGGCGACCGCCGAGGTGATGCAGGATGGCTGGCTCTGTACCGGCGACATCGCCGTGTGCGACCAGCAGGGCTTCTTCAAGATCGTCGATCGCAAGAAGGACATGATCCTGGTCTCCGGCTTCAACGTCTATCCGAACGAGATTGAAGACGTGGTGGCGCTCCATCCCAAGGTGCTGGAAGTGGCCGCCGTCGGCGTGCCTAACCCGGTTTCCGGCGAGCTGGTGAAAATCTTCGTGGTCAAGAAAGATGCAAAGCTGACAGAGGACGAGATAATTGCCCACTGCCGCAAACATCTGACTGCCTATAAGGTGCCGAAACTGGTAGAATTTCGCGACGAACTTCCCAAGACCAATGTGGGCAAGATCCTGCGGCGCGTGCTGCGCGACGAGGAGATTGCCAAGCAGTAACCGGCATGCACTGCTCTGCAGTCAAGCGCTGTCGTTATGCAAAACCGTGGGTCATGCCACGGTTTTTTCTTTCTGGGTCCCGACCAACGTGCAGGCAAAGATGCAATATCAACTCATTTCACAGCAAGCCGAACTGGAGCAGTATCTCGCTTCCCTGGCCGACGTTCCCCTGGCCATAGATACCGAATTCGTTCGCACCCGTACCTACTATCCCCAGCTCGGTCTGTTCCAGATCTATGACGGCGAACGCCTCGCCCTGCTGGATCCCCTGACCCTGGATCTCTCCGGCCTGTGGCAGCGGCTCGGCCGGGCAGGGCAGATCGCCATACTGCACGCCTCCGGTGAAGATCTGGAGCTCATCCAGCATCAGGCGGGCCACTTGCCCAACCAGATGCACGACACCCAGCTCGCGACGGCATTTCTGGGGTACGGCGTCTCGGTGGGTTTCGGCGCCCTGGTCAACGAGTTTCTCGGGGTGACTCTGGAAAAGGATCAGGCCCGCACCGACTGGCTGGCCCGTCCCCTGACCGCGCGCCAGCTCGAGTACGCGGCGGCAGATGTCTTCTACCTGATGCCCCTCTACGAGAAGGTGATGGCCAGGCTGCATGAAAGCGGCAAGTTTGCCTGGTTCGAGCAGGAGTGCCAGAACCACTCCGCCCGCAAGACCCAGGGCAGCGATCCCCGTCAGGCCTACCTCGAGATCATCAACGCCTGGCAACTGGGTCGGCGCGAACTGGCCATTCTGCGCGAGCTCGCCGCCTGGCGTCAGCAAGAGGCGGTGCGCCGGGATCTGGCCCTGAACTTCGTGGTCAAGGAGCTGCACCTGTTCAAGGTGGCGGAGCGCCGACCCACTTCATTGCGGGATCTCAACGAGCTGGGGCTGGCCCCCATCGAGATCAAGATCCACGGCAAGCGGATGCTGGACATCGTCGCCTCTGCCCAGCAGAGCGATCCTGACAGCTGGCCAGAGCCCATTCGCCGGCTGGTGGACTTCCCCCAGTACAAGGCCGAGCTCAAGCGCATCAAGGCCATGGTGGAAGAGAAGGCCAAGGCCAGCAACATCCCGCCGGAGCTGGTGGCCAGCAAGAAGATCATCCACCAGTACTTCACCTGGAGCTGGCGGATGAGCGCCGAGGAGCGGGCACGCGCCGACAAGCCCATGCTGCTGCAAGGCTGGCGTCATGAGCTGGTGGGGCATCTGCTGGCCCAGTAGCGGGCCTCTGATGCCCCTATGACGAAAGCCCTGGCTGCGTGTGCGGCCAGGGCTTTTGCTTATCCGGATGGCGTGAACCGGTTTTATCCGTGGGTCAGCAGGTTGCCTTGCTGCTGCAACTCGTCGAGATGCAGGCCTGTGGTGCCCTGCAGCAGAACCAGATCCTGGAAGCCTGCATCCCCCGTTGTGCCATCCCTGTCCACGCTGAGGATGGTGCTGCCATTTTCCTCCCGCACCGCCAGATAGTCGGACAGGTCGCCGCCCGTCGTATCCTGGAACAGATCTCGCAGATCCAACACGTCTCCCCCCTGTATCAGGTTGGCACTATTGAAGTCGGTTATGGTATCGAGCCCCCCTTCGCGGCCGAAGACGAAGGTATCGCTTCCTTCCCCGCCAACTAAAACATCATTGCCAACCCGCCCGTTCAGGGTGTCGTTGCCATCGCTGCCCACCAGGCCATCATCGCTATCTGTCCCCGTCAGTATTTGATCTGCCAGTATCGCGTGGTAGCGGATCGTGGTACTGGCATCTTCCCCTTGTATCATCTGGAAACCGGCTGTCGTATAGGTGCCCTGCAGCTGGATTTCGCTGCGGTGGGTACCATCGTCGATGGTCAGCACACCGCCGCTCGCGGTGGCGTTGCTGATATAGGCGATCGTTGCGCTGCCAACGTCGGCCAGCTCGAACTTATCTCCTGCGTTGAAACCAGAGACGGTGCCGGTGAAGTCGGCGGCATGTGCCAGCCTTAGGATCCCATCCCCCTCGAGGGCAAAAGCTGTGTCCATGTTCGACGCAGCAGCGTAAGCCAGCGTAGCCATGCCGCTGATCAAGGCGCTGCCGGTACCGCTGACAGCCGCGTTCAAGATCACATTGCCGCCATTGGCCCACAGCAGGCCGCTGTTGTCGAGCCCGCTGTCGATGATCAGACCACCGGTCCCGGTCGCTGCCAGCATGCCGGAGTTGATGATGACCTCATTGCCTGTGTCGATCACCAGGGCATGACTGCCATCGGCGAGGATGCTGCCTGCGTTGTTCAATATCAGTTGCCCGGCACCGAGTTGGCCTGCACCACGGATGCTGTTGTCGATGTTGAACAGCACTGTATCGGCGCTGCCACCGAACAGTGCATTGTGGTCGCTGTCGGAGAGCACCAGTTGTCCGCCGCCACTCAGGCTGGCACCGCGGAACAGGATCTCCAGGCTGGCGCCGCTGTCGAGGCCACCAAGGGCAATCATCCCTTCGTTGATGAGGCTGCCACCAAACGGCATGATGGCCCCGTCACTTATGGTGAGGATACCGCCGTTGCGGGTCACCGGATCGATGTTGAACTCGAAGTTCGCCTCGCCGAGCATAGACCCATCGATCCCTTTGATTGTGATGCTCTGGCCCTCGCCAATGCTGATCACCGCATTGCCATCGACGTCATTGCCTATTTGCACGTTTGCCATGCTGGTGACGCCGGCAAAGCCGATCAGATCCAGCCTGTCGTTGGTCACGTCGAAGTTGTAGACGACGTTGTTGCCGATGGGTTGGGCGAACACGAACTGATCCGCACCGGATGAGCCGGTTAGGTTGTCGTCTTGCGACAGGGCGAAGATGGGGGAGCCTGGGGCATAGGCTTCGACATTATCGGCGATATAGGCGCTGCCCATGCTGCCGTCGACGTTGGTCCAGCTCATGTTGACAGCCAGGACTACGGCCCCGACAAAGTCAGCCGGGGTGGTGACGGTGAGGCTGCTTGGATCCTCGGTCATTAGGCTCCAGGTGCCGTCGCCATTGTTGTTGCCGCCGTTTATGGTCCAACCCGAGGGAACGCCGGATATCTTCATCGAGATCAGGCCAATAAGCCCCTCGGGGGCTTCCAGGGCCAGGTGGATCGGTTCGCCGGCAATACCAGCGGGTGCTAGAGATGCAATCTGTGGTGTGCCGAAGGAAGTTGATGTGGCGACATTGCCATTGCTGTCGATCACATTGTTACCCGCATTCAGGTTTAGCCCTAGAGTGTTACCTCGGTCGCCATTGGCTGGCTGTCGACCATCGTAGGCAACTGTCAGCGTCCAGGTCGAGCCGGAGCCTGAGACGCCCGTGATACTGGGGAAGGGCGAAACGCTGGTAGCACTGCCGAACAGGGTGAAGTCTTCGGCGCTGACCCCGTTGACCTGTTCGGAGAAGGTGACGGTGAAGGTCGCGGTGCCGGAGTTGCCGCTACGCGAACTGATGCCCGTGATGGAGAGTACGGTCGGTGCGACCTCGTCGAGGTTGTTGACCGCGAGGATGACGGCCTGATCGGTGGCAGGGTTGACACCATCGCTGGCCAGGACGCTGAAGCTATAGCTGGACTGGGTCTCGTGATCGGGGTTGCCGAGCAAGGTGACCGCGCCGGTGGTGGCGTTGATGGTGAACTTGTTGGCATCGGTACCGGCGAGGCTGAAGGTCACGCCGGCGCTGATGTCGGCGCTGTCGTCGGCGGTGGCGGTGTAGACCACCTGGCCGGCGCCGCTGTTTTCATTGAGAGCGGCCGCAGTGCT